>JAIDSL010000006.1 GCA_029061255.1 Muribaculaceae bacterium | reverse complement strand
AATAAAGAATAATTATGGGAAATATCAGAAAAAGACTCGAACCTCTCATCAATCCTCTGAGCAATGACAATCCCGTGATTGTCCAGATTCTCGGCATATGCTCTGCCCTCGCGGTGACAGCAAAACTGCAGCCGGCAGTGGTCATGACGATTTCTGTTCTTGCCGTGCTCGCCCTCTCCAATGTCATCATATCAATAATGCGAAACACAATTCCCACTTCAATTCGAATCATCGTTCAGCTCGTAGTGGTAGCAGCTCTTGTGGTGATAGTGGATCAAGTGCTTAAGGCTTGGAACTATGAGGTCAGCAAGCAACTTTCGGTCTTCATCGGCCTTATCATCACAAACTGTATCATCATGGGTCGCCTTGAGGCTTTCGCACTCAACAACACTCCATTCAACGCATTTCTCGACGGTGTCGGCAACGCTCTTGGCTATGGCATGATCCTCGTGATCGTGGCTTTCTTCCGTGAGCTTCTCGGCAGCGGCACGCTATGGGGATTCCAGGTGATACCTCAGGCACTCTATGACCTTGGCTACCAGAACAACGGCATGATGATCCTCCCGCCAATGGCTTTGATAACTGTGGCATGCATCATATGGGTTCACAACAGAAAGGCGAAATAATGATATTTCGATGACCTGAAAACGAAAAGAAACTGAAGTTATGGAAAATCTTAATTTGTTTATTCGGTCGATTTTTATCGACAATATGATATTCGCCTACTTCCTTGGAATGTGTAGCTTCCTGGCAGTGTCGAAAAATGTCAAGACTGCATTCGGACTTGGAGTGGCTGTTACATTCGTCCTCACCATTGCTCTTCCGGTGTGCTGGTGTATCAATGAGTTTATCCTTAAGCCCGGCTCGCTCTCTTGGCTCGGACAAGAATACGCTGAGACTGACCTGAGCTTCCTCGGTCTCATCATGTTTATTGCTGTGATCGCGGCTTTGGTGCAGATCCTCGAGATGGTGATTGAGAAGTACTCTCCTTCGCTCTATGCCAGCCTCGGCATATTCCTGCCGCTGATAGCCGTGAACTGTGCTATCCTCGGCGGTGTGCTCTTCATGCAGCAGCGTGAATTCTCTAATGCTTGGACAGCTACCGTATACGGCATTGGCTCCGGCATTGGCTGGCTACTTGCCATAGTGGCATTGGCTGCTATTCGCGAAAGGCTCAACGAGCAGGTGATTCCCGCACCCTTGCGCGGCACCGGCATCACATTCATCATCACAGGCCTCATGGGTATCGCATTCATGAGCTTCCTCGGTATTAAACTCTAAATTCAGCTTTCGCATGCGAAAGTTGATGTTTAAAAGGTTTAAATGTTTAAAAGTTTATTAATTATAGTATTATGATTGTTTGGCATAGTGTAATAGCGGCCGCCCTGATATTCTTGGTGATAGTGCTTGTCCTTGTAGGCATCTTGCTCCTTGCAAAGAATAGCCTTGTGAAGAGTGGCGACGTGACCATCAGCATCAACAACGGACAGAAAGCCCTGATAGCAAAAAGTGGCAAATCGCTCCTCATGACACTCAACGATGCCGGAGTGCATCTTTCTTCCGCTTGCGGCGGAAAAGGATCATGCGGACAGTGCAAATGTCAGGTAGAGAGTGGTGGTGGCGAAATGCTTCCCACAGAGGCTGTGCATTTCACTCGCAAGGAGATAAAAGACCACTGGCGTCTTGGCTGCCAGGTGAAGGTGAAAAACGATATGGAGATCCGTGTCAGCGAGGCTGCCCTCGACGTGAAGGAATGGGAATGCACAGTGATCAGCAACCGCAATGTGGCTACATTCATCAAGGAATTTATCGTAGCGCTCCCTCCGGGCGAGCACATGAACTTCATCCCCGGAAGCTACGCGCAGATCCGTATACCGAAATTCTCTATGGATTATGATAAGGATATCGATAAGGCTCTTATCGGTTCGGAATACTTGCCTGCGTGGGAACAGTTTGGACTCTTTACCCTCAAGTGCACCAACGATGAGGAGACAGTCAGAGCATATTCAATGGCTAACTATCCTGAGGAAGGAGACCGCATCATGCTCACTGTTCGTATTGCCACTCCCCCATTCAAGCCGAAACCCCAGGTTGGCTTCATGGATGTGCCCCCGGGCATAGCATCCAGCTACATTTTCACGCTGAAGCCGGGCGACAAGGTCATGATGTCAGGTCCTTACGGAGATTTCCATCCTATCGTAGACTCCGACAAGGAGATGATATGGGTAGGTGGTGGTGCCGGTATGGCCCCTCTGCGTGCGCAGATCATGTGGCTCACCAAGACCCTGAAGACTACCGACCGCAAGATGGACTATTTCTATGGTGCACGTGCACTCAACGAGGTGTTCTACCTCAAGGATTTCCTCGAGCTTGAGAAGGAATTCCCCAATTTCCACTTCCACCTTGCTCTTGACCGTCCTGATCCGGCTGCTGACAAGGCAGGAGTGAAGTACACCCCGGGATTTGTTCACCAAGTGATGTATGATACTTACCTGAAAGACCATGACGCGCCTGAGGAGATCGAATACTACATGTGCGGACCGGGCCCGATGAGCAACTCCGTCAACAAGATGCTCTACGACCTCGGTGTAGAACCGGAATCAATCCACTACGACAACTTCGGCGCGTAACGCGTTTTGCGTTGTAAGTTGGACGTTTTACGTTTTACGATTATTTAATTTTAAAATAGCAATGAAAAGAGACAACGAAATATTCGATATCATCGACCGTGAGCACCTTCGCCAACGTCGTTGCATAGAGCTTATAGCAAGCGAAAACTTCGTCAGTGATGAAGTGATGCGCGCAATGGGAAGCTGCCTCACCAACAAGTATGCCGAAGGATATCCCGGCAAACGCTACTATGGAGGTTGCCAGATAGTAGACGAGGCTGAGAACGTGGCAATCGAACGCGCCAAGAAGCTTTTTGACGCTGAGTGGGTCAACGTTCAGCCTCATTCAGGAGCTCAGGCTAATATGGCAGTGTTCATGGCTTGCCTGCAGCCGGGTGATAAGTTCATGGGAATGGATCTTAGCCATGGCGGTCACCTTAGCCATGGTAGCCCGGTCAATTTCTCAGGACTCGTATTTGAACCCATCAGCTATACCGTAAAGGAAGAGGATGGTCGCGTCAACTATGAGGAGATGGAGGAAAAAGCCCGTACAGAGCGTCCCAAGCTCATCATCGCCGGAGCAAGTGCCTATAGCCGCGAATGGGATTATGCCCGCATCCGCAAGCTTGCCGACGAGATTGGTGCCATCTTCATGGTGGATATGGCTCACCCTGCAGGCCTTATTGCTGCCGGACTTCTTGAAAACCCGGTGAAGCATGCGCATATTGTCACCACTACTACCCACAAGACTCTTCGCGGTCCACGTGGCGGCATGATCCTTATGGGTAAGGACTTTGATAATCCTTGGGGCAAGAAGACTCCTAAAGGTGAGATCAAGAAGATGTCGGCTCTTCTTGACAGTGCTGTCTTCCCGGGAGTGCAGGGCGGTCCTCTCGAGCACGTCATAGCAGCCAAGGCTGTGGCATTCGGTGAGGCACTTCAGCCTGAATGGAAGGAGTATGCACTTCAGGTGCAGAAGAATGCCAAGGTGCTTGCCGAGGAACTTTCAAAGCGTGGCTATAAGATCATATCCGATGGCACTGACAACCACTGCATGCTCGTAGACCTCCGCACTAAGTTCCCCGATATGAGCGGCAAGAAAGCAGAGCGGGTTCTCGTAGAGGCAGACATCACAGCCAACAAGAACATGGTGCCTTATGATAGCCGCAGTCCGTTCTTGACATCGGGACTTCGCTTCGGCACGGCTGCCATTACAACTCGTGGAGCGAAGGAAGACCTGATGGTGAAGATTGCAGAGCTTATTGACCGTGTACTCACCAACGCAGACAATGAGGAAGAGATAGCAAAGGTGCGTCAGGAAGTCAACGAACTTATGAACGACTATCCGATGTTTGCTTACTAATTTTTTAATGCATAATTCATAATGCATAATGCATAATTATCAGACAATGGATAACTGCTGAACCGTGGTGACAACCATTATGCATTATGAATTATGAATTATGCATTTCTATAAGAAATATGAAATATTTTGTGACCGGAATTGGGACGGATGTAGGGAAAAGCTGGGCTACGGGATGGCTTGCACGCAGACTTATGGATGAAGGGAAAAGTGTCATTACTCAAAAATTCATCCAGACCGGAAATGAAGGACGTAGTGAAGACATTGAAGTGCATCGTCATATAATGGGAATAGAAATGACTTCAGTGGATAAAGAGATGATCACAGCCCCCGAGATTTTCACTTATCCCTGCTCTCCCGACCTTGCAGCAAAGATCGACCAACGACCGATTGACTTCGAAAAGATCCGGAAAGCGACAGAAATTCTCGAGTCGCGCTATGACGTGGTGCTCATCGAAGGAGCCGGAGGCATTATGGTGCCATTGAAAGGCGAATACCTGACCATCGACTACATCAAAGACCATAACCTACCAACAATAGTTGTGACCAACGGGCAATTAGGCTCCATCAACCACACCCTGCTGACTCTGTATGCCATAAAGCAATATGGCATAGGATTGGCTGAAGTAATCTACAACCACCACTTCGACAAAGACCCCATCATCTGCGCCGACACCATCGAATATCTGAAAAAATATCTTGCCGACCACTTCCCTACCTCTCTCTTCACGGAAATGAACTCAATCTAAAACCAAAGCCGCCGGCATTCAAAAAAACAACGTACCACATCAGTATTTTTCAGCACATTATCCTCTTTGTAGGGACGCACGGCTCGTGCGTTCTTTTTTAATTGAACCATTGAACAATGTATCTGGACGCACGAGCCGTGCGTCCCTACAAAGTCAATGGTAATTTGATGGATTATCAAGCGATAAAGCAGATAACATCGTAGGGACGCACGGCTTGTCCGTCCTAAAGCTTTGAGGATTTCAAATGGATGGGAGAGGCTCCGATGATCAGGATGAGGGGGCGGTAAGTCAATTCTGTAGGGAGAGCCGTAAGAGGCACTGGAGATGATGCTCGGCGAGGTGTGACTCCCGTCAGGCGGAGATGCATCAGCATTTCTCTTGGAGAGGAGAATGTGAGGGTGCGGTCCCACTCCTCAACATTAATGCCGGGGATTTCCTTATATTCCTTCGCGGTTCGGTAGATAAGAGGACATGGACGAATCGAATCAAGCTCGTGGAGATTGCCTTTAGCGAAGGTGGAAATCACGGCAAAGCCACCGGGATTAAGATGCTGTCTTACCGTACGGATGAAACCTACAGGGTCTGCAAACCATTGGATGGTGGATGCGCTGAGTATCACGTCATATTTTGCGGAGGAGTTTCTTAGCCACTCTTCTGCATCTGCCACAATATATTCATCATTTTCTGATACTCCAAAATAGGGCATCGGAAGCAGATCAACAAAAGTGGCTTTTGAAGGGCGCAGTATTCTTCTCCATGTTTCAGTAAGGAGACCCTGTCCTGCCCCAATCTCAAGCAGTGAATGAATTGATGGACTTTTTTCGGCGATTATTCCGGCGATTATTTCTCCCATACGTCGACAGATTTCCTCCTGCACGAGCGCATTGGCATTGTAAGTGGCAACAGCCGATGAAAAGCCCTCCTCTATTGCAGCAAGATTTGGAACTACATCCTTAATAATTTGCGATATATCGATGGCATGCGAAGAATTTATTTTTACCTTGACTGTTTCGGGATGCATATCCCAGTATCTGTCAAGGTTATCCACAGGAAAAATCCTGTCTTTCGTGGCTATATATGCCTTGTCCCATCTGCAAACGGATTCTTTTTGACCCTGACCTTCAGCAATGGCCAACAGTTCATCCTTAAGAGCTGAAATATCAGGAGAATCAGGAAGACGAGAGTCCATACGCTGCATAGAGGCTCTATCGCCTGCCATACGGCGATGGAATTTCTTCAATGATTCTGCAGTCAGGCCATCTGCTGTAGCTTTGAATATTGCCTCAGGTATACCGAAATCGTCTGAAACCGGAACAGGACTGCCGCATATGGCAATCTTAGCAGCTGCTTTCAGATTACATCGCGAGGCTGCCCATACACCAAGAGAATAGGCAAAAACGTATATTGTTGAATATTGCTGAGGCAGGTCAGGCATTGACAGGTCACGGTAATCACTCACCACGGCAGTGTCCCATCCGTCGATCACGCAGTCACTATAATACCGGGCATCTGTCGACCACCCGGCAAATAAAAGTATGAGGCGCGTCGCCGCGCCTCTCTTAATGAATTCTATCTTCACTGCAGGAAAATTTCATTAGAAGAAGTATGCCAAGTTCACCCTGAAACCATCGGCACGAGCCGAGAGATTCTCGAGTTTTATGGTTCTCGTAGCGTAGCTTACGCCCCATAGATAACCAACTGAAACCTGGAATTTCTGAAACAGTTCACACCCAAGGCCGAAATCAAGAGAGACTGTACCTACCGGCTGTTCGAGAGCCTTGCAGTTGCCGGTAACATTAAATCCAAAGACCGGACCTGCAAACACAAGAGGCGCGATAGTCTCCTCGAGACCTTCAAGACGAGTGTACTTAAACCTTAGGTGAAGAGGGACATTGACAGTATGCAATACCACATTGTCGTTGCCAAAACCATCACTGTTCCAAATCTCCCATTGCCCGAAGTTGACCTTCGCGCTGCGCATACCGTAGGTGAGACCTGCATCAACACCGAAACCGATACCGGGAATCATGATCTCAGTCATGATTCCGGCATCAAAACCTGTGCGGAGGTGAGTCTCAAGCAAAGGCTCCTTCCAGTGAAAAGTATTGAAATTTACGCTTGCAGTAGGGCCCCAACGGAGTTCTGCATTTGCTCCCAAGCCACATAGGATGGCAATCAGGGCCAAAACAAGTTTCTTCATCAATCAAGTGTTTGTTTAGAAAAGATAAGCGGCAGTAAGCGACCAGTAGTTTTTCTTTAATTTATAGTCAGCTGTATTTATACCGGAATCCTGTATGTATTTGTCAGTGAATTTGACAACATTGTTCAAACCGAAGCAGTATCCGGCTTCAATCTGAAGATGTCTCAAAAGTTCAACGCCGATGCCAACGTTCCAACCTACCTCACAAGTTCTGCTTTCGATATCCTTAAGGGTATTTTTGTTAAGAGCAAAAAGGAAGTCAGGACCAGTATAGATGATAGGAGAAATTATCTTTCCTACTACAGGAAGTCCTATTTTCCATTTTAGGTTGATAGGAATATCGAGGAAGTTCTTATTTTCATAAAGGCTATTGTCGTCTACGTTCTGACGTGCATAGAGCAGAGAAGCATCGGCACCGATGTTTACGATTGGTATAGTGAACTCAGCCATGACACCTGCCATCCAACCGGTGCGGTTGCCTTCATCCTTAAGGAAGCTTTCGGCACCCTGAAGATCTTTGATCTTAAGATCGAGTTTACTGAAATTAAGTCCGGCCTTCACGCCGAAACGGAAATCTGCAGAAGCATATCCGAATGAGAAGATGGCTACGAGTGCCACCAGAAGAGCTTTGTGGAATGTCTTCATAATTGCTTTGGTTTGAGTTAAGTATTTCTTATAGTTTATTCAAAAGCCCCGAAGGACTCCTGCTTTGAATTCGACTTAATTTTTGCCAATTCAGTTGCAAAGTTAATAAAATTCTTGAAGAAGTCAAAAAAAAATTGTAACTTTGCATAGATTTTGAAAGCTGACAGCCCCTAAATCTCCTTATTCCGTGACTGACGGTCTCTCTGACGGACGGCTCACCAGCTCCATAATAATATAGAACCTACGTCATTAGAGAATAACAAACAAAATGGAAGTATCAATATCCAAAGAGCAGCTGGCAGCCTTACCTCCAGCTCAATTTCAGGGCACGATCACTATAATCGACGACCCGGAGACTGTAGAGAGTGCAGTCTCTCGGCTCCGCGAGTCAGACCTGATCGGGTTTGATACGGAGACAAGACCTTCCTTTAAGAAAGGACAGACTTTCAATGTGGCGCTATTGCAATTAGCTTCCGATAATGAGTGCTTTCTTTTCCGACTAAACAAAATCGGTATGCCCGAATCTTTGAAGGCTCTCTTGGAAGATACGGATTTGCAGAAGGTAGGGCTCTCACTTCACGACGATTTCAGAAATCTTCATAAGAAATATGATTTTGAACCAGACGGGTTCGTTGAGCTCCAGCAATACGTGACGCAATGGAACATCACTGACAGAAGTCTCTCAAAACTTTTTGGCATTCTTTTCGGGAAACGAATCTCTAAGTCGCAGCGGCTTTCCAACTGGGAGGCTGAGCAGCTTTCCGAGTCACAACAAAACTATGCTGCTCTTGACGCACAGGCTTGCATCAAAATCTTCAGGCACCTGAAAAATGGTCTTTTCCATCCGGAAGAGTCGTCATACAGAATTGAAAAAACTGAGGAAGAGAAAAACAACATATGAGAAAATACAAATATATATGGCTTCCAACCCTTCTTGGGCTATACTTTATTTTTATGACCATTTACTTTGGTCTTGATCTTCTTCGCTCGGGTGAAACCTTCAGATTCTGGGCTACTATCGGCGCTGAGACAGCGGTACTTATTGCCCTTGTCTTCTTCCTGAAAAAACGAGAAAGACTTCGCAGCGAAAGAGAAAATGACATAGCTGAAAATAATAAGAAAAGAATCTGATGATGGTCTACGAGGAGATACTCAAGAGTCTTGAAGAAGAGAATCGACTGAGGAGCATTCCCGACACATTGGGAGGCATGGACCTTATAAGCAATGATTACATGGGGCTTGGAAGCCGTCACTCAGAATTCATTGAAGAGTATAATGAGAGATTTGGCGATCCTCCTATGTCAGCTTCTGCATCCAGGCTTCTTCAGCGCCATCAGAAAGAGCATAATTCTCTCGAGAAAATGCTCGATGAGTTATATGGCAAGAAGACTCTTCTTCTTAATTCCGGCTACCATGCGAATACCGGCGCTCTTTCGGCATTGTCGGTGCCCGGCACCCTTATAGTAAGCGATAAGCTCATCCATGCTTCGATGATAGATGGAATCAGGCTCGGATATGGAGACACAGCTCGCTTTGCCCATAACAATATGTCGATGCTCAGGCGAATACTCGACAAAAAAGCCTCCAGCTATAAGCAGGTGATTATCGCCACGGAATCCGTGTTCAGCATGGACGGGGATATTGCGCCACTTGCCGAGCTTGTGGAAATAAAAAACCGGTATCCGAATGTGCTCCTATATGTAGATGAGGCACATGCCTTCGGAGTGTTTGGCGACCGCGGCTTGGGACTTGCAGAAGAAACAGGATTGATGGATGATATCGACATCATCATTGTCACTTTAGGGAAAGCGGCTGCAGGCTATGGGGCATTTATCGCCACATCCTCGGCTCTTCATAAGTATATTCTTAATTGTGCAAGAAGTTTTATATTCTCCACTGCGATGCCACCATCCATCGCCGCTTGGGACACCTTAATGATAGAGAAACTTATCGGCATGGCTGAAGAGCGAAAACATCTTCATGATATTTCAGAATGGTTCAGGAACGAACTGGAGGTGATGACAGGAAGGAAATGCCAGAGCCAAAGCCAGATCATACCTGTCCACGCAGGAAGTGCTGAAAAAGCTATTGAAATGGCATCAAGACTCAGGGAGGCAGGCATCGATGCCCTTCCTATCCGACGCCCGACAGTAGCAGCAGGTACAGAACGTCTAAGACTGTCTCTTTCAGTTGCGATGAAACGAGAATCACTTTTATTTGTACTTGAAATGTTAAAATTAATTTTTGCAAATAAAATTTAATTTTTATTTTGATATTGTCAAAATAATTTATTAATTTTGCATCAAAATTCACACCGAAGTAATTTAGAACTTCACAACATGAATTTTATTAGGTAAAATTAAGGTAAATTAAAAAAGCATGAGAAAAAATCTACTTATGATTGTTGCTATGGCAACGGCAATCTCAGCATCAGCTCACTCTCAGAGTAGGCTATCAAAGAACCTTGCTACTCTTCCGAGCAAATCGTCTGTAACCAATACCTTAAGACAGAATCTTAAGGGAAAAGAACTTCTCAAAGCAAATGGGATGTCTGCAGCAAACCAATTTGCGTTTGCGACACGAGCAGAAGAAACTCTTAATATGCAATGGGGATATTGTGAAGACCCATATAATGCTATCAATTTCGACGGTAATGAAGTGAATCAAGCTATCTTCGTTTCATCTGAAATCACAGAGTTTCTTGACGGTGCAACTGTTAAGAATGTGTTGACTGGCAACCCAGCAGATGCAAGCACATTAAACCCTTTGACTTACACTTACGATAATCCTGTGAAGACCTGCAAGGTATGGATCAAAGAAGATCTCAATAAAGAACCTGTAGCTGAAGGAGAAGGCGAGATGGGTCCCTATGGATTCGAATGGTCGTCAATTGCTCTTTCTCAGCCTTATACTATTGAGAAAGATAAAGAATTCTACGTTGGTATCACTTATACTCTTCCCGCCGACAATCCCTACGCTTACGGATATCTTACTGACTATACATACCCCTTATACCCTAATACAAACATGATCTACTCCACATTAGAAGGTTATGACGACGAAGGGGAGCCAATTTTCGGAGAAACTAAAAAATGGCAGAATATAGGCTTCGATTATGGCAATGCATGTATCCGTCTTGATGTATTTGGTGACAACCTTCCGCAGAACGTAGCAGAAATCATTGATGCTACAGTTCCTGCCTATGTTGCACCAGGAGAAAAGTTTGAGGTAATGCTATATGTCAACAATTATGGAGCAAATGCCATCAAGAATGTTGAGATGTCATTGCAGTTTGACGGAGAAGAGGCTCAGACAACAACCGTCGACATGATAAGCGGATACGATGAGAATTGGGAGCCAATTTTCGGAGAGATTTCATACAATTACACCGGTGCTGCTGTCGCTGAATTTGTAAGTCCTAAGGCAGAAGGGAGTCTCAAATACACAATAAAGATCACTAAAGTGAATGGAGATGCTGACAATAGCTCTGATTCTGACGCTTCCGGATATTTACTTTGCCTTTCAGAAGGGTTCCATAAGAATGTTGTCGTAGAGGAAGGCACAGGACTTTGGTGTGGATATTGCCCTGTAGGTTGGGCCGGTATGGAATATATCAAGGAGAACTTCTCTGAAGAGGGTGTCATCGGAGTAGCATTGCACGAAGGTGATGTAATGGATGTTCTTGATGATGGAGCATTCTCTCCAATGCTTTATTATTTTGATGGCTTCCCATCTTGCTTCTACAACCGTGATTATTCATATTCAGGTTATCCTTCACCGGAATACTTTGAGGAAGAACTCCCGACTTACATAGCTATTCCTGCATGTGCATCCATAGAAGCCACCCTTGAGGCTACCGATAACAATTCTACAATCAAACTTTCCACTAAATCAGAATTCATGATCCCCGGATCAGAAGGAAACTTTGAAATAGGCTATACAGTGCTTGAGGATGGTGTTGGACCTTATATGCAGACCAATTATTTCACCGGCGAACCTGACGATGAAAGCTATGGATTTGGAAGCAAGAATAACCCTTGCCTTATCAAATTCAACGATGTAGCTCGCAATTGCTCAAAGCCGATGGGCATAGAAGGTTCGCTCCCTGCAGTAGAAAAAGGCAAGAGCTATGAATATTCTTGTGAGGTGGCACTTGACGACGTAAAGAACGTCAGCAACTGCCGAGTAGTAGCGATGGTCATCAATAAAAACAGCGGATGCATTGAAAATGCAACTGTTGTAAATCATCCTTCAAATACTGGAAACAGTGTAAATACGATTGTATCCGACAAAAACGGTTCATTTGTAAGAGTTGTTAAGGGTGGAATCCTCATTGATGGAGACAATAGCAACGTAAACATCTATTCTGCATCTGGAATGAAGGTTGCCAAAACTAACGGTTTCCGTATCAACCTTCCAGCAGGAATCTATGTTGTGACTCGCGGATCTGAGTCAGCAAAAGTCATCGTAAAGTAACATTATTTGAATAAATTCAACGCTGCGCAGCTTGACGCTACGCAGCGTTGAACATCATAAAAAACGTATCTTATAATTATAACAATGAAAAAAATCTTTACTTTTTGCACAGCATTAATGATGCTTGGGGTAGCCTCATCCCAAGCTCAATCATTTACTGTCTACTCACACGGTGAGCAAGTGACAGACGGAGCCACTATCAATGTGAAAGGTGAGCTTAAAGAAGAAAAATTTGAAGATAATGGATACTCTTTTATATACCGAGAATGCAAATGGGATCCGGAGCTTGTGGTGAAATCTTCTGAAAGCGTGATGGGGTCAGTTGAAATAACTCCTTCAGGAGAAGGATGGTCGATCTGCTGGCCGGAACAATGTAAACCTGTCGGAGCCGGAAAAACAAGGACTGAATCCGGACTTTTCAGCGCAACAGGATCTGAACTGCAAATCCACTGTGAATTAGTGGCCTATGATGAAGAAATCGCAGTACCAGAAAATAATTCAGCTACCATAGTCATTTCAGTAGGGGATGAGAAAGTGACACTTACATTGGTCAACGACAATCCCTCTGCAAGCGTCAACAAAATAGAAGGCTCTGCCAAGGCTGCTGTCTACTATAACTTGCAAGGACAGAAAGTCGACAATCCTAAGAATGGAGTATTCATTAGAGTAATCAATGGAAAAAGCTCTAAGGTGATGTTGAAATAATTGAATACTAAATATGAAAAGAAGGATGCATTTTATAGTGCGTCCTTCTTTTTTATTATGCAATCAGCATTATTCCCGGGGATGATAAAAATGAAGAGTAAGATTGCCATTCGGCTCGATGGTAGCGTATGAGAATGTCTTTATCCATTCTCCTAGCACCGTAAGATCACAACTATAACTGAGCTGAATATGTTTCAGAATATGGAGATGGCCGTAGATAAAATGTGATATGTCGGGATGCTCGGCAAGATAACCACGAGAGAAAGCCTCAAGCTGATCGAGAAGCGGATGCCAATCTTGACCTGCCTCCCGCCCCGTGGCACGGCTATGCCGACTCCATGAATAGGCAAATGGAACTGTCCATCGGGGATGAATGGCTGAATAAAAGAACTGACACACTTTCGACCGGAACATTGACCGGATGAAACGGAAGCTCCAAGGATGCTCCCCTACCCCATCGCCATGAGCCATAAATACTTTCTGTCCGTAGATTTCTTCCACTATGCTTCCATCAATCACCCTTACCCCAAGTTCATTTGGTATATAATCGAATATCCAAATGTCATGATTGCCAATGAGCCAAGTTATCTTGATGCCGGAATCTGAGAGCTCAGCGAGCTTTCCAAAAAAGCGCACGAATCCTCGGGGCACTACGTATCGGTATTCATACCAATAATCAAGAATATCTCCCAAGAGATAAATAGCCTCCGCATCCTCTTTTATCGAATCGAGAAACGCCACGACGCGTTTCTCCGACTCTCTTGAATCGGGGAAATATGGGGCACCGAGGTGCAGGTCGCTAAGGAAGTAAGTCCTCACAGGAATCCGAGCTCAAGTTTTGCTTCTTCCGACATCATCGACTGGTCCCAAACCGGATCAAACACAAGACGAAGATCCACTTTCTCAGGACCCTTGATGCTTACGAGCTTCTGGCGCACATCCTCAAGGATAAAGTCAGCTGCCGGACAGCTTGGGGCAGTCAACGTCATATCGACATGCAGAGTCTTTGTGTCGACTTCATAGTCAATCTTATATATAAGGCCAAGATCATAGACATTGACCGGAATCTCAGGATCGAAGACCGTGCGGAGCATCTCGATTGCCTTTTCCGTGATACGCAATTCTTCTGCAGTACGGTCTTCTATGATGTTTTTATCTTCTATATTATCCATCTTTTAAGTTTAATGCATAATTCATAATGCATAATGCACAATTAATCATTTGACTCCAAACAACAGTACATAAATGACATTATATTATTCTTTTCGCCGTCCATCCATACTCAATATTAAAACATAAAATCTATGAGTTTAGTTGTGGATTCTGCGCAGTATCTTTATGAGTTTGCGGGCGAGAGTGCGGACTTGGTCATCGGAAACCGCAAGATATGGGGGCATCAGATAGGCATTGTGAGCAAACGGGCGGATCCATACGCCCTCTTCCACACACATCTTTTGGAATTCTCCAAGCCAAGTGATATATTCATGAAGCTCGATCACTCCAATTCCTCCAAGTACCCTCACCTCCTTCACGAATGGGAGGCTGGCAGCCGGAGCAAGCTCTTCCTTCAGGATTGACTCTATTTCCTTGATTCTTTTTTGCCAAGGGCTTTTCAGAAGCAACCGAGTGCTTGACAAGGCAACGGCGCAAGCAAGCGGATTGCCCATGAATGTCGGACCATGCATTATGCATCCTGCCTCGCTCAAGGATATCATATCGGCTACTTTCTCCGATGTTGCCACTGCTGAAAATGTCATGTATCCTCCTGTGAGAGCCTTGCCGATAAGCATTATGTCGGGTTCAACACCTGCATGTTCCCATGCAAAGAGTTTTCCGGTGCGTCCGAATCCTGTAGCTATCTCATCAAATATTAGAAGAATTCCATGCTTATCACATTCCTTGCGCAATTCCCGAAGATATTGGGGATGATAGAATCTCATGCCTCCTGCGCCCTGCACGATAGGTTCGAGTATTACAGCAGCAATCGTATCTCCGTGTTTATCGAGAAGTGAACGCATCGATTCGAAATCCTTTGGATCCCATTCATCATGAAATCCACATTGTGGAGCTTCAGCAAAAAATCGGACAGGAAGGGCAGGCCCGAAGGCTCCGTGCATACCGGTAACAGGGTCACAGACCGACATGGCATTCCATGTATCACCATGGTAACCACTCTTGATTGTAACAAAGTTGGTGCGTTTCGGATCATTCTGCGCCTGAACTGCCATCTTCATTGCTACCTCAGTTGCTACGGAACCTGAATCAGCATAGAATATGCGATTCATGGATGGTGGAAGGATATCGAGAAGAAGTTTTCCGAGTTCAATTGCCGGCTCGTGGGTGAGACCGCCAAACATCACGTGGCTCATCTTTCCTATCTGATCCTCTATAGCTTTATTGAGCACCGGATGATTATAGCCGTGTATGACGCACCACCATGAAGACATGCCATCTATAAGTTCCCGTCCATCATCAAGGGTAATGATAGCGCCATCGGCATGGTCTACCCTATAGGTGGGCAACGGATCATGAGTTGATGTATATGGATGCCAGAGATGTTCTCTGTCGAAACTGTCGTTGAGCATAAATATTGATTTTTCTCTGCAAAATTACTAAATAATTTAGAATTTTGAATTTAGAATTTAGATTTTTTTTATAAACCTACTCCATTACTTATCTCCTTAACCTTTTCCTCTCCTCCAACCCTCTGCGTTCTCACCATCCTCTGCCACTCTGCGCAATAAAAAAGGGCCTAACCACCACGGTCCGGCCCAATTTATGAGTTTCTACAGGTAAAAAATCTTAAGGTAAAAAGATTGTTTAGATTCTGAGTGCAAAGATAAGGTAAAATTTCTCTTCCTCCAAATTATTTTTGACAAAATGTCACAAATATGTTGCATAACATATAAACTCACCTACATTTTGACATTTCATTTCCAAAATACAGCGCAATTTTCCCAAAAATATGCTTTACAACATAAAAATATAGTTGTCGGCATTGTCATCGTTATCGACGTTATCGGAATTATCGAAGTTGTCTTCGATGAGCAAACCGGATCATGAAGAATGAGATTTGCTAAAAATGGAAAAAATCATTATATTTGCAATCTCATTAATACCTTTTGTAATGGCTCAAATCAAATACCCCATTGGAATCCAAACTTTCAGAGACATAATAACCGAAGATTTCATCTACGTTGATAAGACAGCTTTGGTCTATGATATCACTGACAGGTATCGATATGTTTTCCTAAGTAGGCCTCGCCGATTTGGAAAAAGTTTGCTCGTGTCTACAATAGAATCATATTTTAAAGGAGAAAAGAGCCTTTTCAATGGACTTGCACTTGAATCTCTTGAACGGAAGTGGATCAGTTATCCGGTCTTCAGATTTGACTTTAGCCCTGCAAATTATGTCGACGAATCTCGTCTTTCAGAAAGCATTTATGGAAGTTTGAAAAGTATAGCACAAGATTATTCTTTGTCTCTTGATAGATCAGGTGTTTCGGAAAATTTTGCAAGCCTTATTAAACAGGCTTACTTGAAATATGGTAAGAAAGTCGTAATCTTAATAGATGAGTACGACAAACCTCTACTTGATTGTTTGCATGATCATGACCTAAATGAAAAACTGAAGGGAGAACTTCGCGGTTTCTATTCAGTAATCAAAGCATCGGATCAATATATAAGGTTCGCAATGCTTACAGGTATTAGTAAATTTGGGAAATTGTCGATTTTTAGTGGGATGAATAATCTAAAGGATATATCTTTGATACCCCGTTATAACGACATATGCGGAATTTCCGAATCAGAATTCCATAGATATTTTAGAGCTTCTATAGAATCATTCGCGGAGGAACATGATATTTCAGAAGAAAAGGCATGGTCGGAATTCCGTAAAAAATATGATGGCTATCACTTTGCTTCCAAGGGGGAAGGAATTTACAATCCTTTCAGTGTCATTAATGCTTTTGATGATAATGAGCTTGATGATTATTGGTTTGAAAGCGGCTCTCCTTCATACCTAATACGATTGATTGAAAAAAATAATTACCGACTGGATGCCATAGATGGTCAAAAAAGGACTAAGCTGGAACTTAGCGATATCACGGATACAAGTACAGATTTTGTTCCTTTGTTGTTCCAATCAGGATACCTTACAATAAAGGGCTATAATCCAGATACGTCCAAATACCTTCTCGACTTTCCAAACAGGGAGGTGGTGACTGCATTCTGGTCTTCTCTTGCAAACCATTTTCTTAGAGGCATGGATGGACAATCGGCCTTCAATCTAAAAAAATGCCTGAAAGATATAAATGAAGGAAGACCCGAAGATTTCATGACCAGCATGAAGAGCCTTTTCGCAGACACCAATTCTGAGAGAGAAAAAGATAAAGAAATCCATTTCCAGAATATGATGGCAATAGCCGCAAAAATGATGGGGCTTACTGTGCGTACGGAGATTCATTCTGCTAAAGGAAGATGCGACATGCAGATTCTTACTTCCGGCTACGTCTATATTTTCGAGTTCAAGATCAACGACACTCCGGAAGAAGCTATCAAGCAAATTCACGAAAAAGGATATGCTCTGCCATTTGAAGCAGATTCAAGGACAATCTTCTTGATAGGAGCTAATTTTTCAACAAACTCCCGTACACTTGATGGCTGGATAATCGAAATGTTATAAACATTAGCATTACTCTCCGATGCCAAAACAATTCTAATGTCCTTGTAGGGACGCACGGCCCGTGCGTCCTCCCAAAGTTATATCGTAATAAGGACGCACGGGCCGTGCGTCCCTACAAGGACATTGGAATTATGCGTCGTTTTACTCGGATCGGAGGTGATCAATAGGATTGCTGCGTGCCACTCGGAGAGTATTGGCAACGACAACACACATTATCAAGATAAGCAGTAAGAATAGGCATGCAATCATGCTGAGAGGTGACAGGGATACCCGGTCAGTGAATTGTGACAGCCAGCGCTGACCAATTATCATTGCCGCAGCTCCGCCTAAAACAAGTGACGGAAGCGCTATTTTTAAAACGTCAACACAGAAAAGCCTTACTATCTTCCAAGCATCAGTGCCATTTACCTTGCGAATGGCTATTTCCTTTGCACGACGGTTGACCTCATCTCCCACATATCCAATCAAGCCGATAAGGGCTATGAGAAGGATTGCGATTCCCACAACCATAACTGACATTCCAAACTTCTTGATCACGCCGCGCTTTGCATCAATACGCATCTTATAAGGAGTAATGTAGATTTCATCACCATCGTTGATGGAGTCGAGCACTTTTTGAGCAGCATTTAGATTCTCCGGAGTCAATTCAGTGAAACGGATGAATACGTGTGCTCTTACTCTATGCGATGGAAAGATGACTTCAGCACGAGTGTCGGCATTGCCGCTTTCAAACCCACCACGACGAATGTTTCCAATAACTCCGACAATAGTAAGTAACGGAGATGGTCCCTCATTACTGTGACCGGTTATATATATTGACTTTCCAACTATGTCATTGTCAGTCTCGTCAAAATATTTTTGGAACACCTTGATCATTTGCTCATCGACCACAATCTGATTGACCGTGGAGTCCAGATTCTCACTGAAATTCGAACCTTGTAAGAACTCTATGCCAAAAACATCAAAAAATTCAGGATTCACATATTCCTGATCGGAAATATTCACATTATCCTCATATTTTCCTTCTGTCCAAATATTATTGCCCGGCAGCCAATGTGTCGGATCTCTGTCGGATGTTGCCACATACTCCACAAACGGAAGTTTCTTTAATTCCTTCATTACTGTAGACGTACGTTCATCCGACATGGGATAACGGTAGAAAATTCCTATATTTTCATAATCCAACCCCATATCAAGTTGACCGACCATTGAATATTGCCTTCCTACAAGAACAAGAAGACATAGGATCAAACCCGTGGCAAAAAACTGAACAGCCAACAAGACAAGTTTCCAAATCTTTCTTCCATGCACGGCCGGACGGAATGCTTGCGACACAGGAGTACGGCTATATATAATCGAAGGGATTATACCCGTAACAATGAGCAGCCCAAGACATACAAGGCCTTCAACTATCCAAACTCTTCCTGTAGAAAACAATTCTTTTGGTGTATACCCCAATAACTCCTTGCAAAGATCTGAAAATGAAAAGGAGAGCAGCACGGCAAGCAAAAGGGAAACAAGAAGGAAGAATATGCTTTCGCTCATCATCATCTTAAAAATCGACTTTTTACCGGTTCCATAGCATTTTCTGATAGCCATTTCCTTGCCTCTTGCCGACAGTTGACCTATCACAATAAGAAGATAGTTGAGTCCGGCACACATCAACATTATCAAAGCCAACAATCCGAGCATCCAAGACATATTTCGAACCCCTGATTGAGAACTGTAATTACCGGAAAGAGGATCAAGCACAACCTTCAAGTCATAGAGTCTGAAAGCTTCTTCATCAATTCTTGTCTTAAGATGTTCATACATCATGTTAGTGACCTTATCGGGATCAGAATCTTTTGCCAACATCACATAGCTGCGATAACGATCATTACCCAAAAGATTCTCTCTGCCATCCATCATAAATTTTCCTATCGTAGGCAAGCTTAAATATATGGAATTGCTTATGGTAGAGTTGAGAGGGAAGTCCTTATAGACCCCTCCAATAGTCATCTTATAATCATTTCCAAATTCAACCACTGACAATTGCTGCCCTACCACATTTCCTCCGATTTTGTCAGCAAGAGACTGCGGGATGACTACATGATCCTTGACAGCCAATGCTTCATGGGGATCGCCTTCTAAGATTTCCGTTTGAAACACATCAAAAAAGCAACTGTCGGCTAAATACATATAGGGCATTTCATATGTGCGGCCATCATTAAGCTTTACCTTGAGATCATCTGTCAAATCTGTGATTCGAGTAGCAACTTCTACTTGTGAGATATTACGTTTCACCTCAGGGGCTATGCCTCCGGGAGTATTAGGATAAACTTGACACTCACCGTTATGAACAGCGCTATATTTTATCATATATATTCGGTCAACATCAGGGAAGAAGGAGTCATAGCTCTGCTCAAAGTAAATCTTTGCCACGAGAAGGAAACCAACGGCAAGCCCCAATGCAAGGCATAGTATCTTTATGATGTTCCGACGAAGGTCAGAAGTAAAAAACTTTAACATGGTTTCAGATCATTTGAAGATTATCTACTATCTGACCGTCGTAAAGGTTTATCACGCGGTCGGCTACAGTGGCATCCCTGTGTGAGTGCGTCACCATTACTATCGTAGCACCCTCTTTGTGAAGTTCGGAAAGAAGCTGCATCACCTCGGCACCATTCTTGGAATCAAGATTTCCTGTCGGCTCATCGGCAAGAATCAGACCGGGGCGACCGACAATAGCGCGGGCTATGGCAGCACGTTGCTGCTGACCGCCTGACAATTGGGATGGATAGTGCTTAGCCCTATGAGCGATACCCATCCGATTCAGTGCCTCATCCACGCGTTTGTTTTTCTCTTCGCGACTTAAAGGCAAATTATTGAGAGGAAGCATTACATTTTCTCTGACAGTCATTGTGTCGATAAGATTAAACGACTGGAATATAAATCCTATACGCCCTTTGCGATAATCAGTTCTGCCACTCTCCTTAAGCTGTGCCACTTCCTTGCCGTCGAGTTTATAACTGCCGGATGTCGGATTATCGAGCAAGCCAAGGATATTGAGAAGGGTGGATTTCCCGCAACCGGAGGGTCCCATTATGGCTACAAACTCGCCGTCGTCTATTGAAAGCGAGACGTTATTGAGTGCAACGGTCTGAACTGTATCAGAGCGGAATACTTTTTCTAATTTTTCGATTTGGATGTTCATAGTTGTTGAGTTGTTGATTTAATCAAGATTTATCATGTTGCATTATGACATGTCATGATTTATCATGATTGAGTTAAAAATTTATCTTTAATCATTAATCTTTATTTCGTCGGCTTCTCCAAAGTCGGAGTAAGAGCTTATAATTACCTTTTCTCCCGGAGAAAGGCCTTCGAGGACTTCGTAATATCTTGGATTGCGTCTGCCAAGTGAGACCTCACGTTTCCGTGCAGTCTTGCCATCTGAATCCATTACATAAACGTATTTTCCTCCTGAACTTTGGAAAAATGTCCCTTTGTCTATCATTATCGCCTTCGACGGGCTTCCAAGAAGAATGTCTACAGGATAGGTCTGTCCTACCCTTGGTTTTTCCGACATTGTACCGGTTATGGCAAGATCAGCCTTAAACGTACCGTTCACCACCTCCGGATAAACCTTTGCCACTGTCACATCAAACTCCTTTCCCTGGCGGCTCGCCTTTCCTTGCAACCCCGGCTCAACTCTATCGATGTAATGCTCATCAATTTGGACTGTCAACTTATAATTATCAAGTATATTGATCTGTCCTACTTGCTGACCTGCTGAAATGTTTTGTCCTATTTCGGCCGTCAAGCTGCCGAGCTGTCCGCTGTAGGTTGCCCTTACATTCAAGTTTTCTGCTCTTTGTCGAACGAGCATAAAGTTTTCCTGCATGTTATGGAGGCTTTCTCTCATCATTGCCACTTGAACAGACCTATATGCAGAATCTTGACGAAGACGGTCTTCAAGAAGCTTAAGATTTTCCATGGCCAATTCATAATCTTCCTGTGCTGTGAGGTATTCTTCTCGCGATGTAAGATCCTCGTTAAGAAGAGACCTCTGTTGCTCAGCTATTCGGCGCTTTCTGTTTAGTTCGGTCCGGGCAGAAAGAATATCGCGTTTCACTTGAAGACGGTCGTTCTCCATAGCCAGTTCAGTGTCACGGAGCATATTCTGCTTCTCTGCAAGTTGAGATTCAGAATCGAGTATCTGCTGGCGGAGAAGTGGATTTCGAAGCGTCAGGATAATGTCGCCCTCACTTACCATAGCCCCCTCTTCTACGAGTTTTTGATCCACTATTCCTGTTTCAAGAGCAGAAACCTGGACTATCAACCCGGTCTCGACTTTTCCGGCAAGGTGAATATAATCATTAAACTCACCTTCTGTCACTACTCGCACCATCAGATTTTCCTTATCAGTCTTATAGGAAGTGGTCTTAGATGCCGCAACTGCCCATATGATGGCAACTGCAAGGGCAATGAGGATTAATGAAGGGATAGCATATTTTCGGAGGCGAGGATAGCGGCGTTTTATTTCTGTGTCCATTTTTAAAAGAGTTAAGAGTTAAGGGTCAAGAACCAAGTAAATGATTATGCATTATGAATTATTTAAGATCGTTGATGAGAGGGTAGCCCTGGTAGTAGCGTAGTGTGATTTCTGAGATAATTTTCTGAATTTTTTTTCCGGTGAGGTTAGCCTCAGCCTGAGCGAGCTTGGATGAAGATGTATAAAGATCAAGGGCTGAGACGGCACCTAATTCATATTTTTTGCGCATCGCCTTGTATGCTATTTGCTCTGCTTCAAGGCGTCGGGAAGCAGCGGTGAGTTCTTCTATGGCAGCTTCATGATCAAGCCGGGCTTCCTCTGCTGATTGATTGAGTTGATATCGAATCTGCTCGAGCCTGACCTTACTTTCCCTCAATTGTAAAGATGCCTTTTTCACTCGGTTGGCAGTGGCGAGTCCATCAAATATAGGAAGAGAGAATGAAAGACTGAAATATTCACCCATATTGTCCCGAAACTGACGGGAAAATGAGGGAACTTCAACATTCACTCCCATCATGCGATAGTAGGAGGTAGAGATTCCTGTGCCGAAGGATATTTTTGGACTGTAACCTCCTTTGGCTGCCCGAAGATACATTGCACCTTCCTTTACTGCCATTTCTGCTTCTTCTATCTCCGGAAGAATACGGGTGACATCTGAACAAGGGAAATTGTTGAAATCGACATCAATCTTTAACGCAGCATCAGTTTGGGGCATTCCCATAGCAGTACGCAGGGATAGCCGGGCTTTTTCCAAAAGATTTTTCTGATTTATCAATTCATATTGGTCGGCTGCTACAATAGCTTCCAGTTCAGCCACATCTGCCCCACTCTTTGTGCCAAGTTTGTGAGAATGACGAGTTGCTTCAAGGTCGGTAGAATCGCGTTGAAGTTGCCGTTGCATTTGCTCCACCATGGAGGTGCAATAAGAAATATTGTAAAAATCTTTTATCACTTCAAGCGACACCCGGTCTTCTTCTACAAGCTGAGCTTTTTTCTTGCGGATTTCAGCAGCTTTAAGAGCCTTTAGATTGTTGATACGTACAAGTCCGTCGAAAAGTGGAAGCGACATCTCAAGTCCGAACCCCGTGCCCAATGTCTTTTTATTGTCATAGGTATTGGTCTCCGGATCGATATTTCGACCGAAACTAAGGCTTCCGTTGCTTCCGAAAGATACGTATGGCATGAGGTCGGAAGCACCAATGCGTTTATCGGCAGACGCGGCTTGGGTCTCAAGACGGTTCAGACGGTTGGAGTGTGCATGTTCTCTTGCATATAGAAGGCAGTCGTGGAGTGTCATAGGAGTCTCTTCCTGTATGTTTTGGGCAAATATGCACTGCTGAGAAAAAAGCAATGAGAGAATCACCAGTATCGCTGTTGAATGTTTCATTTCGATATTCTTGTTTTGTCGTTTACACCGGCAAAATTACAGACACGCTTTTTCTCCTCCAAAATTAGCACCCACAATCGCATTTTCCGAATGCATTTTGTCTAAAAATTCGACACCCTGCCAAAATTTTAGACACAGCATTATTCTATCATTTGGATTTTAATAGAAAACATTATAATTTTGCAATATGATGAAAAATCGGTTACTCATAATTGACGATAATTCTGCTGTAAGGGCTACCCTTAAGCTACTGCTAAGTGATGAATTCGAAGAAGTTGATGCAGTCGATAATCCGGCGATGATTGCTACTCTTTCATCGCCCGGCAGCTATGATGCAGTGCTTCTCGATATGAACTTTGATAATGGCAGGCTTGATTGCAGCGATGGTCTATTCTGGCTTGAACGTCTCAAAAGTCTTCCTGCCCCTCCCGCAATTGTGGTGATCACCGCTTTCGGAGATGTGGAAATAGCTGTTAAGGCTATGAAACTTGGAGCTGAGGATTTCATCACGAAACCTTGGGACAATGATCAGCTTATCGAAAAACTAAAAAAGGCCATAGCAAAAAACCAAAAACAACGTAAGGATAAAGAAGCAGCTCGGCGAGTATCGCAACTCGAGGCCGCAGAAAGCGAAAGACTTCGCCTGACGCTTGACGAAGTAAAGATGCGTCATATCCGCACTGTCATCGACAGCTGCGGAGGGAATCTATCTGCCGCAGCCCAGCAACTCGGAGTAAATCGCCAAACACTTTACAATCTCTTGAAAAAATGAAGAGATTCCGCATCAATATTGCTTTATTGCTTGCCGGTATAATTATTTCTACGGCTACTGCTACATGGCTATTTATCTCCGGATGCTGGCCGCAAGGATGCTTTATGCTGATAACTGCAGCCATATGCATTGCAGCCTTGATTCATCTCCAGTCCAGACTAATCGGCATTATGTCTGCCTTCGTCAAATCTCTTGAGATGAGTGATACCACTATGCGTGTCGAAGCTGATGGCGATAGAGAACTTAAAGCGATGTCGGAATCTATGAACCGAATATCAGAACTTTATAATGACAATATGCGCGAAATGCAAACGCGTAAATTATACTACGACCGAGTACTGAAGATCATGACACATGAAATGCGCAATGGAATAACTCCCATAGTAGCTATTTCAGCCGACATGCTGACTCATCCCGAGCGATATCAAGGAAAGGCTCTCACGGAGGCATCAGTCCTTATGCACTCGCAGGCGGAAGGAATCAGAACATTTCTGGATTCCTACTACAACCTCACTCACCTGCCGGAACCGAAACTTGAGGAAGTACGTGCAGGTGATTACTTCCAATCTCTTAAAAAGATCTATCTTGCAGAGCTTCAACGTAGGGATATACCGGAGGAAACCGTCAGTTATACTATACCGGAAGACATGATTCTCAACATCGATATTTCCCTGATGAATCAGGTGATGATGAATCTCCTTAGAAATGCTCTTGACGCTCTTCCTCCAGATGGAGGCAATGTCAATGTAGTGCTCTCAATTTCCGATTCCAGACCGTACCTGACTGTTACAGACAATGGGAGCGGCATGACGAAGGAAGTAGTGGACTCCCTCTTCACGCCTTTTTTTACCACCAAACCGAATGGCTCGGGCGTAGGGCTTGCCATCAGCCGTCAAATTATACTGAAACACGAAGGCGACATCCGGGTCCAAAGCCAACTTGGAAAAGGAACAACTGTAAGCATTACTCTATAGTCATACTGGATCTACATCATAATGTATCTGCGATGATTTGATCTGGGGTGTCGGAGCAAGACGCTCATAGACCTGACGGAGCAAACCCTTGACTTTCTTCATTGAAGCTCCGGATTCCACCTTAAGCATTATCTGCTGAATATACCATGTGTTGACCCTCGACACAAAAGGCTTCTCAGGTCCGAGCACCCTTGATCCGAAAACCTTTCTCAACTCCATCGACAACATGACTGCTGCCGCATCACAAACTGCAGCATCCTTATTGCGGACATAGACATTGATTATCTTCGTAAACGGAGGATAAGCATATTTCTGTCTCTCTTCAAGTTCCTCCTGATAATAACTGAGATAGTCGTGATTCTTCACGTGCTCAAGCACACGCTCGTCAGCTTTTGAAGTCTGGATAATGACTTTTCCGGGCTCCTGTCGACGCCCGGCTCGCCCAGCCACCTGCTCAAGCATATTGAAAGCCCGCTCATTACTCCTGAAATCAGGGAAATTGAGAAGCGTATCGGCATTCAACACCCCCACTATCTTCACTTTATCAAAATCAAGACCTTTCGAAACCATCTGCGTTCCGACAAGGATATCCGTACGATGCTCTGCAAACTCTTCTATCAGTTCCTGATATGCAAACTTATTGCGTGTGGTATCCAAATCCATACGTGAAACCTTTTTATCAGGAAACTCCTCCTGCACTTCTTCTGCTATCCGCTCTGTGCCATAACCATATTTCTCCAAAGTGTTCTCTTCACATGCCGGACACAAGTCAGGAAGCGTCTGCGTATAGCCACAATAATGGCAACGCAGCAATTTGCTACCCTTATGATAGACAAGACTCACATCGCAATTGCTGCATTTTGGACTCCACCCACAAGTATGACACACTACGACCGGGGCAAACCCTCTACGATTCTGAAACATAATCGCCTGCCATCCCTTGTCGAGCACCTCCTTAGTCTGGCGTCTAAGAGATCCGGAAAGAATACCTTTCACATCTTTCTGCTTTCGCATCTTCCTCATATCGACAACCTCAACTTCAGGAAGGGAAGAACCTTCATACCGCTCTGTCAATGTCACCAGACCAAATTTTCCATTCTTCGCTTTCCAATAAGTCTCCACTGATGGAGTGGCAGAACCAAACAAGGTCCTTGCGCCATGCATTGAAGCAAGGACTGTAGCTGCATCGCGCGCATTATAACGTGGAGCCGGATCATACTGCTTATAAGATGCCTCATGCTCTTCATCCACCACCACAAGACCAAGCCTTGCGAACGGAAGGAATACAGAACTTCTTACCCCAAGCACCACCATCGGCTCGTTAGAAGCCAAAAGACGGTTCCAGATATCTACCCTCTCACTGTCTGAAAATTTAGAATGATATATCAGCAGTCGGTTGCCAAAGACTTTCTTAAGTCGATCGGTAAGCTGGGTTGTAAGTGATATCTCGGGCACGAGATAAAGCACTTGATTACCCTGATCCAGCACTTCCTTTATCAAATCGCAATATATCTCAGTCTTTCCCGAGCCCGTGACTCCATGAAGCAGGGTGATGGCATGGTCGCGGAAAGAGTCCCGGATTTCTTTAGCAGCTTTTGCCTGGACATCTGAGAGCACCGGCATCTCTCCGGTCTTTTCTCCATCGGAGGCAAATCGATTGATCTTATCCTTATATATCTCTATTATACCTTTATCAGCGACTGCTTTAAGCACAGCAGGAGATACGCCACAAGCTTTCAGGAGCGCATCCCGCTCTACATCGCGCACCTCCTCCCCCTTCACCATAAATTTCGAGAGATCAAGATATGCCAAAAGCACGCCCTGCTGCTGGCTGCTGCGTTTTGTTTGGTCGAAGAATGAATGAAGACGCTCATCATCATTCCGGTCGCAAAGCAAACGGACTTTTGTCACTGTCTTTGGCCTGTATTTCTCCACCACCTTTTCATCAACCTTTACTACCCCAGACGCGAGCAATGCATTGACATGAGGAGCCACGTTCTTTATCCCAAGTGTCTTCTCAAGTCCACTCAGTGATTCTTTTCCGGAATGCTGCAGAGCTGCAACAATCTGCGATTGCCGCTCCGTAAGGTGTATCCCATCGTCAGCATCAAATTCCTGGTTTAGGGTCACTACACTCTCACTCTCTATTTTCAACCCGGTAGGCAAGGCGGCTTTCATGACGTCGCCCACCGAACAAAGATAGTAATCTGCGATCCACTCCCAAAACTTCAGCTGGGGATATCGGAGTGCGGGATGCGGGTCAAGGACCGCCATAATCGGTTTCACCTCATAGTGCTGTGGAGGAGTTTGGTCGATACCGGAAACTATGGCTGTGTAATATTTTTTTCGGCCGAACTGCACGAGTACACGCGAACCGATGCCCACCATATCGCGGACATCATCAGGCACAGAATAAGTGAACGTGCCTTGTATAGGCAGAGGAAGTATGACTTGAATTAGCATCATAATTACAAAATTAATCAAAATAATTGAGAATTGAGAATTGAGAATTGAGAATTTTTCACTAAATTTGCAGACTGAAAAAGCAATCAACCCAATAACAATAGATAATTATGAATCTTTTAGCAGGAAAGACAGCCCTCGTCACCGGAGCCGCCCGCGGCATCGGCAAGGCTCTCGCACTTAAGTTTGCCGCTGAAGGCGCCAACGTTGCTTTCACCGACCTCGCTATCGATGAGAATGGCAAGCAAACTGAACAGGAACTCAAAGACCTCGGAGTAAAAGCAAAAGGATATGCTTCAAACGCAGCAGATTTCGCTCAGACTGAAGAGGTAGTAAAGCTTATAAAGGAAGATTTCGGTTCTATCGACATCCTTGTCAACAATGCCGGTATCACCAAAGATGGACTCATGATGCGTATGAGCGAGGCTCAGTGGGACGCTGTGATAGCTGTAAACCTCAAGTCAGCTTTCAACTTCATCCACGCTGTTCTCCCCATCATGATGCGCCAGCGTAGCGGCTCCATCATCAACATGGCTTCTGTAGTAGGCGTACACGGCAATGCCGGCCAGGCTAACTATGCCGCATCAAAGGCCGGTCTTATCGCCCTTGCCAAGAGCATTGCGCAGGAAGTAGGAAGCCGTGGCATCCGTGCCAACGCTATCGCTCCCGGCTTCATCGAGACTGCTATGACAGCGGCTCTTCCTGAAGAAGTACGTGCTGACTGGTGCAAGAAAATTCCTCTCCGTCGTGGAGGACATGTAGAAGACATTGCTAATGTAGCCCTATTCCTTGCAAGCGACATGTCAAGCTATGTCACCGGACAGGTGATCCAAGTAGACGGCGGCATGAACATGTGATTTCCTGTCATGGTAAAGAAAGCAAAATATGCAATCATAGTCGCCGGAGGGGTTGGAAGCCGCTCCGGCGATTCTCTTCCAAAGCAGTTTCACGATTTGGGTGGGCATCCTATGCTATGGTGGACACTCAAGGCTTTCCACGACGAGAATCCTGATACTCGTCTGATCGTAGTGATGCATGCCGACTTTATCGATTATTGGAAAGGAATAGTAGGCCACGACTGTGCTCCTCATTTGCTCACTTCTGGAGGAGCCACACGTAAGGATTCAGTAGCTGCCGGGCTCGCTTTGATACCGGACGATTGTAAGGGTCTCGTGGCTGTTCACGATGCAGCCCGCCCGCTCGCTTCCGCTCGATTGATCCATGAGGGCTGGAAGGAGGCCACTGCGTATGGTGCGGTGATACCGGGAGTACCCGTTTCCGATTCCCTTCGTGAAGGCACTGTCGATGACAACAGGAGCGTCGACCGTTCCCGCTTCTTCGCCGTGCAGACTCCGCAGGTGTTCCGTATAGATCTCCTCAAGGATTCTTACAGGAAAGCCGAGAATGCTTCGGGCGTGGTTTTCACCGACGACGCATCGGTTGCAGAATGGGCCGGCAACAGGATACATATATATGAAGGAGACCCGGTCAACATCAAGGTGACATATCCCGGAGACTTCCGTATAGCCTCAGACATCCTCCTAAAATCCTAACCCTCATCCCTCAACCCCCAACCCTCATCCCTTAACCCTTAACCCTTAACCCTTAAAAAAATGACTCCGGTTTACGAAGACAATCATATCATAATTGTCAGGAAAGAAGCAGGCGAAATAGTGCAAGGTGATAAGACCGGCGACACTCCCCTTTCCGAAACCATCAAGGCCTATCTGAAGGAGAAATACAATAAACCGGGAAATGTATTCTGTGGTGTAGTCCACCGTATTGACCGTCCTGTAGCCGGGCTTGTTGTGTTTGCAAAGACATCGAAGGCTCTTTCCCGCTTAAACGATATGCTTAAGAAGGGTGAGATTCATAAGACCTACTGGGCTCTCGTGGAGGGACACCGTAAGGAGAAAGAAGGAGAGATTGAGTCATGGCTGCAGTCTGACGGACGTGTCAACAAAACCCGGGTGGTCGATAAGGGAGCGTCGGATGCCAAACTCTCCAGACTCCGGTATCGCGTGATTGCCGAAGGCGACCGGTACTCGCTTCTCGAGGTGACCCTGCTGACGGGACGCAAACACCAGATAAGGGCGCAGCTCTCTTCCACGGGAACTCCAATAAAGGGCGACTTGAAATATGGTGCCCGCAGGTCCAATCCGGGAGGGGGGATATCGCTTCTCGCAAGGAGAATCGAATTCATTCATCCCGTCTCAAAGGAGGAAATTGTGGTCGAAACCGAACCTCTCCCCGAAATGCTGCCGATTATTGGAAAATAATTTGGTTTTCGTTTTTTTTTTGATTAATTTTGCACAATAAAGCTTTTGTGTGCAATTTTTACGATTCAATAACCCAAAATAAAATGACCGAATCCGTGGGACTCAAGACGCGGGAAAGATTCATAGAAGTGGCTCGGCAGCTTTTCGCAAGAAAAGGGGTCGAGAATACTACCATGAACGATATAGCGTCCGCATCGGAGAAAGGCCGACGGACTATCTACACATATTTTAAAAGCAAACGCGACATCTACAATGCCGTCATTGAGCAGGAGACCGACATCGCGCTCTCGCAGCTTAGGGCTATTGTAGCGAAACCGATTCCTGCGGATGAGAAACTCAAGGAATATATCGATGCCCACTTCGAGACGATGCGTGAGGTTGTCTCACGAAATGGCTCACTCCGCGCCTGGTTTTTCCGCGATGTCAGGAAAGTAGACAGGGCCAGAAGAATCGTAAGCCGCAAGGAGACCATCCTGCTCCAGCAGATACTTGCCGAAGGCGTAAGCGAAGGATTGTTTGAGATCGACAGTATTCCACGCACGGCACTTATCATCACTAAGACAATACAAGGGCTTGACGTTCCATATATTCGCGACGACCTCTCCGAGATCGGGGTGGAGAAAGACGAGCTCTCGAAGTCGTTCGTCTCGATACTCCTTTCCGGACTGATCAAAAGGCAATGAACCGGATATACCGTCACCATATCAAGAAAAGCTACATCTTCTAAATTTCACTGCATATGTATATAAACGCAATAGGCCATTACATACCTTCCAAGAGAGTGTCTAACGATTATTTCAAGGACCTCAACGGACTTGACGCTGACTGGATAGTGCAGCGCACCGGCATTGAGACCCGCAGCCGTTGCTCGGAAGAGGAAAACGTCAACACTATGGCGTATGAGGCCGTTGAGAATGCTATACCTCGACTCCCCTATCCCGTCAAGGATGTCGATCTGATCGTGGCTGCGCACTATTGCGCTTATGACACCGTCGGAACGGTAGCCCACTGCCTGCAAAGGAAATACGGCATCGAGGGAGCAAAGGCTGTATATGCCTCGTCCGCTTGCAGTTCCTTTGTCAACGGTCTTGAGATAATCGAGGGATACTTCGCTATGGGAAAGGCCAAGCGAGCTCTCCTCGTCTGCAGCGAGCACAATTCTTATTATTCAGACGACCATGACCCTAAGGCCGGACACCTCTGGGGAGATGCCGCTGTAGCCTATTTCCTAAGCAAAGAGAAGATATCAGAAAACGATATCGAAATCCTCACCATTTATACAGAGGGGCTGGGCCATATAGGCGTCGGGCCCGATGGGGTGATGCTCCGTCCGAAAGAGTGCGGTATCGCCATGCCCAACGGAAGGGATGTGTTCATGTATGCGGTAAAGTATATGCAGCATGCTCTTGAAAAAAACCTTGAAGACACCGGCCTCTCTCCTGACGACATCACCTACTTTATTCCTCATCAGGCCAATATGCGGATCATAAAGCAGCTGGCCCGCATGATGGATATGCCTTTGGAGCGGATTCTCAGCAATATTAAGGATCTCGGCAACACCGGAAGTGCAAGTGCTCCCCTTGTATTGGCGCAACATCAGGATGAGCTTAAGAAAGGTGATATAGCGTCGCTTATGGTATTCGGCGGAGGCTACTCTTGCGCAGCTTTCACTATAAGAAAATAAGCGATCATAGCCTTGTTAAGTTTTTTTAACACTAAAACACTTGACAAACGGTAAAAAATGTTGTAACTTTGCACTCGCAATCACACCGCGGGATGGAGCAGTGGTAGCTCGTTGGGCTCATAACCCAAAGGTCGCAGGTTCGAGTCCTGCTCCCGCCACTCTCAAGGCTTTCGAAAAATCGAAAGCCTTTTTTTATGCAATAACGTTTGATTAATTTGAACGATTATAGATTCCTTAAAGTTATTATTGTATAGGTATTACCTTGTGGTAGGGACGCACGGCCCGTGCGTCCGCAACAGAATTTTTTGATATTTAGAAATAACTAATATGAGAGAGAAAGAATTTTTGCCGAACTTGTCAAAACTCGGCATCAGCGAAATAAATGATATGCAGCGTCGCTCAATGGCAGCTGCTTCCGAAACTAAAGAAATGATCCTTGTGGCCCCTACAGGATCGGGCAAGACTGTTGCATTCACTCTCCCCGTGATGAAGTGGCTTAATCCGAGCACAGGCCGCGTGCAAGCCATCATTATCGCACCTTCGCGTGAGCTCGTGATCCAGATTGCCGGTGTAGTGCGAGAGATAGCCAGCGGATTCAAAGTGACAGCACTGTATGGCGGTCACAATGTTGAGGATGAAGTCAACACTCTAAGTGTGACTCCCGACATCATTGTTGCTACTCCCGGACGTCTTCTCGACCATCTCAAACGCGGCAACGTCGATCCCACACCTACTCGTATCTTGATTCTTGACGAGTATGACAAATCTTTGGAACTTGGATTTGAAGATGACATGCGCAAGATCTTCAACCGTTTGAAAAATGTCAGCCGCCTTATACTCACTTCTGCCACTGCCAGCACTACCCTACCCGGTTTTATAAAACTCGAAAATCCTCTTGAGATAGATTTTTCAGGTAATTCAAGTGACGTGCGCGACCGTATGAAAATCTATCGTGTGGACACCGACAAAGATAAATTAGAATCGCTTCTCGCCCTTCTGCGTAGCATATCAAAAGAGGATGTGCCTGAACGCACCATAGTCTTCGTAAATCACCGTGAGAGTGCGGTCCGCGTGGCTGAGTTCCTTAAGAAGCATAAAGTAGCATGTGCTCTCTATCATGGTGAACTCGACCAGTTCCAGCGTGAGGATGCCATATCAATGTTCAATAATGGCTCTGCCCCGATCTTGATTGCAACCGATCTCGCTGCACGTGGCCTCGACATACGCGGTGTAAGCAGCATCGTGCATTATCACCAGCCCTTAACTCCTGAGACATACACACACCGCAACGGCCGTACAGCACGTGTGGACGCAAACGGCGACATCTACGTCCTGACAGGACCGGACGAGGAACTTAAACCCTTCATCGAGACAGATGGCACATACCGTCCCGACCCCAACGCCTCGTCTTCGTTGAAGAGCGATAAGGCCACAATTCGCATTAGCGCAGGTCGCAAGGAAAAACTCTCGAAGGGTGACATTGTAGGTTTCCTATGCAAGGAAGGGGGACTCGAAGCCTCTGAAGTAGGCCCCATAACGCTCTCTGACCATCATGCCCTTGTTGCAGTCCCAGCAGACAAAGCAAAGCTGCTGATAAAAGAATTAGAGCCAAAGAAAATTAAAGGCAACCGAAGGAAACTCACCCTTCTTTAATTTCAATTTAGACAAGCCTTTGCTATAAGGTGTCCTAATATTGAGATTACTATAGACGATACCAATATTATAAGCAGTTGCCATCCCCATTTCAACTTCTTAAAAAAGTATTTTCCTATAAATGTCCCAATAACGATACTTATTGCTATAATGGTATCAGACAATCCCTCATTCATAAGTATATTAATTATAAGACCCGCGATAATACAATCGCGGGTCTATTTTTACTAACTAGTTAGAGTGTATCAGTCGTTCTTGCGGAGCTTGATCTCTTCAGCAGTGAGTTCCGGATCTTTACCCCAGTCCTGCTGAGAAAGACGCACGTAGTTGTTGTAGCGCCAGCGAGCGTTATCTTCGCAAGCCTTGAAGAGTTCGTCAGCTGCCTCAGGACACATCTTCTTCACAGAAGCGAAGCGAACCTCACCTGCGAGGAAGTCCTGGAACTTGCTCCAATCCGGAGTCTTGCTGTCGAGGCTGAACGGATTCTTGCCCTCTTCCTCAAGAGCAGGATTGTAGCGCCAGAGATGCCAGTAGCCGCAATCTACAGCGAGCTTCTCTTCCTTCTGGCTCTTGCCCATGCCTGCCTTCAGACCATGGTTGATACATGGAGCGTAAGCGATGATGAGCGACGGACCATCGTAAGCCTCTGCCTCGCGGATAGCCTGGAGTGTCTGTGCATTGTTAGCACCCATAGCTACCTGAGCTACGTAAACATATCCATATGTAGTAGCCATCAGACCGAGGTCTTTCTTACGGATACGCTTGCCTGCTGCAGCAAACTTAGCGATAGCACCGATAGGAGTTGACTTAGAGCTCTGGCCACCTGTGTTGGAGTAAACCTCAGTGTCAAGGACTACGATGTTGACGTTCTTGCCGGAAGCAATCACGTGGTCGAGACCACCGTAACCTATATCGTAAGAAGCACCGTCGCCACCGATGATCCACTGGCTGCGCTTAGAAAGGAACTTCTGAGTGTTGCGGATAATATTGCAGAGATCGCAGTCACACTTAGCGCAAGCTGCCACGAGAGCCTTGCCAGCCTTGCGTGATTCCTTGGCATCCTCACGAACTTCAAGCCACTTAGCAGCAGCTGCCTTGATCTCATCATCGCAGCAGTCGCATGTCTGGATCTTCTGGCAAGTGTCTACGAGACGCTCACGCATCTTCTCATATGCGATATACATACCGAGACCGAATTCGCAGAAGTCTTCGAAGAGTGAGTTAGCCCATGCAGGACCCTGGCCTTCAGCGTTGGTAGTGTAAGGAGTAGAAGGAACGGAACCGGAGTAGATTGAAGAGCAACCGGTAGCGTTAGCCACGATCTCATGGTCGCCGAAGAGCTGAGTGATAGCCTTTACATAAGGAGTCTCACCGCAGCCTGAGCAAGCACCTGAGAACTCGAAGAGAGGCTTAGCATACTGGCTCATCTTCACATTCTGCATGATGTTGACAAGATCAGCCTTGTTGCTTACATGATCCTCGCAATATTCCCAGTTCTTAGCCTGACCTTCCTGAGTCTCGAAATGCTTCATCTCAAGAGCCTTCGCACCCTTCTTGCCCGGACAGACGTCAGCACAGTTGCCACAACCGAGACAGTCGAGCACGTCGACCTGCTGAACGAAGCGGAGACCTTCGAGACCCTTGCCGATAGCGGGAAGTGTATGATCCTCGCCGAAAGGTGCGTTTGCCATCTCCTCTGCATTGAGAAGGAACGGACGGATAGCAGCGTGAGGACATACGTAAGAACAGATGTTACACTGGATACAGTTTTCAGGATTCCATTCCGGAACGAAAGCTGCTACACCACGCTTCTCATAAGCTGCAGTGCCCTGCTCCCAAGTGCCGTCTTCGCGACCTACGAATGAGCTAACGGGGAGAAGGTCGCCATCCTGAGCGTTGATCGGACGAACCACATTAGTGATGAATTCAGGCTCGTTGAGTTTAACAGGAGCTTCATCAGTAAGTTCTGCCCATGCGGGATCAACGTCGAGCTTCTTGTATTCACCACCACGATCAACAGCTGCATAGTTCATGTTGACGATGTTATCACCCTTCTTGCCATAGCTCTTCTTGATGAACTTCTTCATCTGCTCAACAGCAAGGTCAACGGGGATAACCTCAGTGATGCGGAAGAATGCAGACTGGAGGATAGTATTGGTGCGGTTGCCAAGACCAATCTCCTGAGCTATCTTAGATGCGTTGATATAGTAAAGGGTAATGTTGTGCTTAGCGAGGTAACGCTTCACCTTGTTGGGAAGATTAGCAGCTAGTTCTTCACCTTCCCAGATAGTATTGAGAAGGAATGTGCCGCCATCCTGCAAGCCACGGAGCACATCATACATGTGAAGATAAGCCTGAACGTGGCAAGCCACGAAGTTAGGAGTGTTCACAAGATATGTACTGCGGATAGGTTCGTCACCGAAACGGAGGTGAGAACAAGTGAAACCACCTGACTTCTTGGAGTCGTAGCTGAAGTATGCCTGGCAATACTTGTTGGTGTTCTCACCGATGATCTTAACAGAGTTCTTGTTGGCACCTACAGTACCGTCAGCACCGAGACCATAGAACTTAGCCTGGAACATTCCCTTGCCACCCACGTTGATTTCAGGGAGCTGAGGAAGCGACAGGTTAGTAACGTCGTCAACAATACCTACAGTGAAACGATCCTTGGGCTCAGCAGCTTCAAGGTTCTCATATACTGCGAGGATCTGGGCAGGAGTAGTGTCCTTTGAAGAAAGGCCATAGCGACCGCTGATGATAACGGGAGCACCTTCAACGCCATAGTATGCATCCTTGACATCGAGTGCGAGAGGTTCGCCATTTGCACCCGGTTCTTTAGTGCGGTCAAGCACGCAAAGACGCTTGCAAGTAGCCGGAACTGCTGCACGAAGATGCTTAACGCTGAACGGACGATAGAGGTGAACAGAAACGAGACCTACCTTCTTGCCCTGAGCGCGGAGATAGTCGATCACTTCCTTGGCTGTGTCTGTCACAGAGCCCATGGCGATAACTACATTCTCAGCCTCGGGATCGCCATAGTAATCGAAGAGTGAATAGTTGCGGCCTGTGATTTTGCTCACTTCCTTCATATATTCCTCTACGATTTCAGGAACTGCATCATAGTATTTGTTGCAAGATTCACGGTGCTGGAAGAAGACGTCGGGGTTCTCTGCCATACCGCGGGCTACGGGAGCTTCGGGAGAAAGGGCACGCTTGCGGAAGTCAGCAAGAGCATCTTTGTCGATGAGGGCTGCGAGAGCATCCTGATCGATAGCCTCGATCTTCTGGATTTCGTGAGAAGTACGGAAGCCATCGAAGAAATTGACGAAGGGAACACGGCTCTTGAGAGTAGCGAGATGAGCTACACCTGAAAGGTCCATCACTTCCTGTACGCTACCTTCTGCGAGCATTGCAAAACCGGTCTGGCGAACAGCCATCACGTCCTGATGGTCGCCGAAGATCGAAAGCGCGTGGCTTGCGATGGTACGTGCTGACACATTGAAGACGCAGGGAAGAAGTTCACCGGCAATCTTATACATGTTGGGGATCATCAGGAGAAGACCCTGAGATGCTGTGTAGGTTGAAGTCAAGGCACCTGCCTGAAGAGAACCGTGAACAGCACCTGCCGCTCCGGCCTCAGACTGCATTTCCTGCACATGTACGGTTTCTCCGAAGATGTTTTTTCTGCCTGCGGCGCTCCAGTCGTCGACATATTCTGCCATTGTTGACGATGGTGTAATCGGGTAGATTGCTGCCACTTCTGTGAACATATAGCTCACATGCGCTGCTGCCTGATTACCATCACAGGTCAGAAACTGCTTTTCATTGCTCATAATCTGATCGTTTTGATAAAATTATTTATAGATTGTTCGATTATCCTATTGTTCGATTATCGTTAGGTGGTTAGTTATTTACCGGTATTGATACTTTTTCGTTAGAATATGCAAAATTAATAAAAAAATCCTTATCTGCAATAAAAAAAGGCGTGAAAATTCACGCCTTTTCCTTATTATTACGAGATTTGCTCAAAATGAGTCACTCAGCAAGAAAAGCCTTGACTTTACCGAGCACATTATCTACAGTGTAGCCGAACTTTTCGTCAAGAACCTTAGCTGGAGCAGAAGCACCGAAGCGTTCCATGCCGAAGATTTCCCAGTCGCCCTTCATCACAGGATAAAGCGCTGCAGGCAGACCTGCTGTGATGCCGAATACCTTCACTCCTGAAGGAATCACCTCATCCTTGTAAGCCTTAGGCTGACGGCAGAAGAGACCTACAGAAGGAACAGAAACCACGCGTGCGCCGATACCCTCTTCTCCGAGCTTCTCAGCTACATGATAAGCAAGAGCCACTTCAGAACCGTTGGCTACGAGCACAACCTTTGTGTCGGGAGCGTCATAGACCACATAACCACCCATTCCGGTCTTAGCTGCCTCTGCGGCACGATTTTCTGTCGGGAGGTCTTCAAGGTTCTGACGTGAAAGCACGAGAACCGTAGGAGATTTCTTGTTTTCAAGAGCGATGCGGTAGCTTTCTACAGTCTCTGCGCTGTCGCAAGGACGGAGCACGAGAGCTGCCTGATGACCGGCAAGATTGTCCATCTGTTCGAGCAGACGGATCTGTGCTTCCTGCTCTACTGGCTCGTGAGTCGGGCCATCCTCACCTACACGGAATGCATCGTGAGTAAAGATGAACTTGACAGGAAGCTCCATGAGAGCAGCCATACGGATTGCAGGCTTCATATAGTCGGAGAATACGAAGAATGTGCCGCAAGCTGCGATGCAACCACCGTGGAGTGCAATACCATTGCAGATGCAAGCCATCGTGAGCTCAGCCACACCACTCTGAAGGAATGCGCCTGAGAAGTCTCCATTCACAAATGCATGGGTCTTCTTGAGGAAGCCATCGGTCTTGTCAGAGTTAGCAAGGTCAGCAGAACTTACGATCATGTTGTGGACATGGTCAGCGAGGAATGAAAGCACGGCTGCTGAAGATGCGCGGGATGCCATGTTGGGTTTGAGGGCAACCTTTGTCCAGTCGAGGTCGGGAAGTCTGCCTGCGAGCCAGTCTCCGAGGGTCTTGAAGTCCTCGGGGTTCTTCTCTGCCCACTCAGCGAATTTGGCCTTCCGGTCTGCAGCATATTTCTTAAGTTCCTCCATACGGTCGGCGTAGAGTTTCTTTACGTCGTCCCATATCTGCCAAGGATTCTGCGGATCGCCACCAAGGTTAGCAACGGTCTTGTCCATATCAGCACCGGCAGCTGAAAGTGGCTGTCCGTGAGTGTTGACATGTCCTTCAAGGCTTGAGCCGTCGGCAGCGACAGTCTTTCTTGCCATCACTGTATGTCCGATAATGAGAGTAGGACGCTCCTTCTCTTCGCGAGCAGCTTCGATAGCGCCTGCGATAGCAAGAGGATCAGTACCGTCTATTTCGAGGACATTCCAATTCCAAGCACGATATTTGGCTGCTGTGTCTTCAGAGGTAACATCTTTCACCTTCGTAGAAAGCTGAACTTCATTGCTATCATAGAACATGATAAGGTTATGAAGGCCAAGATTTCCGGCAATGCGTCCTGCGCCCTGTGATATTTCTTCCTGAATGCCACCGTCGGAGATGAAAGCATATGTCTTATGCTCAACTACTTCACCGAAGCGTGCTGCAAGGAAACGCTCTGCAATAGCACAACCTACCGCATATACGTGACCCTGACCAAGAGGACCTGAACTATTTTCGATACCACGGTTCACCTCAAGCTCAGGATGTCCCGGAGTAGCTGATCCCCATTGACGGAAGCCCTGAAGCTCTTCAATTGTGAACTTTCCGGCAAGCGCAAGTACGGAATAGAGCATAGTGCTCATGTGGCCCGGATCAAGGAAGAAACGGTCGCGGGCAAACCAATTGGGATCTTCTGGATCATAATTGAGGAAAGATGAATAGAGCACGTTGACAAAGTCAGCGCCACCCATAGCGCCACCGGGATGTCCGGATTTTGCTTTTTCCACCATTTCAGCGATGAGGACACGCATGTTGTCCGCTCCGCGGGTGAGAAGGTTTGGATCTAAGGTCATAGTTTAGACTAAATTATTATTGTGTTTATATCTGAAAGTTCATTATCCTGCATTGAGCACCTGATCTTCATTGAGATCGTCGACAGGTATGTCTGTATTGACGTTACGGCATCCAACTACTGCGTAGAAGAAGATGTAGCCTACCATAGCGAATACAAGCCAGTAGCTGCTTACATAGTCGCCTGTAGTACGTGCAATCCAGTCCTGGATAAACGGCATGATACCACCGCCTACTACCATCGTCATAAACAGGCCTGATGCTTTTGCTGTATATTTGCCGAGTCCTTCAGTGGCAAGGTTGAAGATACCGCCCCACATTACTGATGTGCAAAGGCCACAAAGGAACAAGAACAGACATTTCATCGGCACAAGACCGCTGGTGATATTAAGCGCCGGTATGCTCGGCGAGTTGAAAGTGACTGATTCCGGAAGAAGGATTGCAACCAAAAGGAATGCCAAGGCAATCGAAGAAACCACAATCAACTGCAGACGGGTAGAAACCTTGCCGCTGATTGCTGAGCTGACGATACGTCCTACAAGCATAAGGAGCCAGTAGAGGGCTGCGAGTGAACCTGCTACAGCGGCAGCTCCCTCAAACGGCTCGCGGCTGATCCATGCGTTCATTTCACCGGGGATACCAATCTCAACACCTACATAGAAGAAGATTGCTATAATGCCAAGTGTGCAATGACGGAATGAGAACGGAGAATGCTCATAAGTAGCTTTGCTAAGGTTTTTCTGGGGTTCCTCAATCTTAATGAAAGAAATGATGAT
>JAIDSL010000059.1 GCA_029061255.1 Muribaculaceae bacterium | reverse complement strand
TTGTGGAGTTGTGAGGTTGTGGAGTTGTGAGGTTGTGGAGTTGTGAGGTTGTGGAGTTGTGAGGTTGTGGAGTTGTGGAGTAATATGGGGGTGAGACTTAAATTACATTGTCATGGAAAACTATAAAAGAAACGCAAAACCGAAAACCATGCAGATAGCAGTCTACGGACTGCTGTTGGTCATCGTCATCATAGCCATGTTCGGACTGCGTCATATGTCGAAAGGACACGTCGCTACCGACAACACCGCCAAGGAAGACACCATACACGCCGCTATTGTATATGGGCCGGACAGCTATCGTGTATTGATATCGGACGATGGGAACGACAGCATCATTGGCATCAATTATCATTTGCTTGATGGGCTGCAAGAAGCTCTTGGAGTGAAAGTAGTGATGCATCCCGTGATAGATCGCGAAGCTTCCATCGAGAAAGTTGCAACCGGAGAATATGATATCATGGCTTCTCTTCCTGCAGATAATCATCTTAGAGAGAAATTCCTGACTTCAAGAGATATCTATCTTGACCGAATGGTATTGCTGCAATTAAGAAAACCCAATGGAACACTCCCGGCAAGGAGTGCCCTCGACCTTGATGGCGATACCATACATGTAGAGCAAGGGAGTGCAGCGAAAAGACGTCTTGAAAACTTACAAAAAGAGATTGGAGGTAACATTACAATAATAGAAGAGCCTGAACTGAGTGAGGAATATCTTGCAATCAAAGTCGCTAAGTCAGCTTGGAAATTCTCAGTAGTGAATGAGAAGACTGCCAAGAAAATGAAGGAGCAATATCCGGATCTTGACTATTCCACCCCGGTAAGCTTCACACAATTTCAGGTATGGATAATGCCACAAGGGAAAGACTCTTTGCTTAGACTCGTCAATAAATATCTTGATCAGAGATTGGAGTCAAAAAATTAAACCCTCATGCCATGACATTGTTATAAGGATATGAAAAAGATCCTTACCATTGCCATGCCGTTGCTTATCGCAATGGCATTCATACGTCCCGAAGCCAAGGCATGGGATATTGACGCTAAATATACCGGACCGAAGACGGTCACAACTGACATTTCCTGGCATCCCGATATTCTTCCGGGATACGAGGCACGCTACGTAGATCAAGGCGAGCAGTTTGACGGGCCCTGCCGCTCCACTATAGTCAGATTGAAGTGTAAGAAACCATCGAAAAAGGGATTCTTATATATCCATGGTTTCAACGATTACTTCTTTCAGTCTGAAATGGGGGAACGTTTCGTGGATTCCGGATACCATTTCTATGCAGTAGACCTTCGACGTTACGGACGAAGCAAGGAGCCATGGCAGTATCCATATAATATACGCGATATGCGTAAATATTATGACGACATTGACTCGGCTGTAGTACAAATGCGGCGCGACGGCATAGAGGATATCACTCTTGGGGGCCACTCTACGGGAGGACTTACAGTGATTTCCTATGGTGTAGACAAGGGTAAGGATATTCCTGTGCAAAGGATAGTCACCGACTCTCCTTTCTTAGCTTGGAATTTCAATTCATTCTATCGCCATATGCTGATACCCGGAGTGAGAAATCTTTCTACATTCATAAAGAACGCCAAGATTCCACAGGGGAAATGTGACGGATATGCCTACTCTCTTCTTAAGCAATACGATGGGGAATGGACATATAATACAGACTGGAAGATGATATATTCACCTCCGGTGACATTCTCTTGGGTCGGACAGATACAGTCGACACAGAATCGTGTGAAGAAACATGGCGATAAGCTTGCTGTCCCGGTGCTTATCATGCATTCGAGCCGTAAGGTAGACGGATGCAACTATGATCCGAGCTTCCAGTATGGCGACGCAGTGCTTGACCCTCATATGATCCAAGACGTAGGAAAGCGCATACAGAAGATGAGTCCAAATCCGGTGACAGTGTGCACCATTGACTCCGGCCTCCACGACCTCATCCTCAGCAAGAAGCCGCACCGCGACGCAGCCTATGACTCAATATTCTCATTCATCGTCCGATTTTGAATTAGGGTATAAATCTTTATCAGAGAAACGGAAATTAATTGGCAACGAGAAATATGACGGCTTTGGCTTGCCTTCATACTCAGCAGGAATAAAACGAGGCAATTTATGCACCACCCGCAGGGCCTCATTGTCGAGTAAAGGATGAACACCTTTTGCGATGGCTGCATCTTTTACCATTCCGGTCTCATCGATGATAAACTTGACGATTACACGCCCTTCAATATCTTTTTCTCTGGCTTCTTCAGGATACTCTATATTTTCCAGAAGGAAACCGAAAAGAGCATCAATCCCACCCGGGAACTCGGCATATTTATCAAATTTAAATAATGTATCGTCAACTCCGCCGACAACTACCGCTTCCTGCAACGCTTTGGCTCTTTCATCTTCTTGAGACTCTACCGAAGGGGCGCCTGCATTTTTTGTTTTGGATGATTCCGAGACATTGAGACGCATCATTTTTTCTTGTTCCTCCTCATATGCTACCTCTCCAAATTTATCGTCGGGGCTCATAGCAGTTACATCCACTTCTGCAAGCTCTCGATCACAAGGATATTCGGAATTAGCAAAAACAGTGTCTTTTGCAACCTCAGAGTTTATCGAGTGGAGAAGTGAATCGGAACTACCGGCAGCCGCAGAGGACCCGCATCCAGACATAAACAGGCCGGCGGAGATGCCGGCAAGGGCCACGGCCTTTCCAGCCAAAGCACGTGTCTGAAGTTGACGTTCGAGCCAACGCACCTCTGACTCGCATTTAGGGCAAGTTCCTTTACAATCGCCTTTGTAGCGGCATTCCTGAGTGACATAGTCTATCTCATTCGCCTCTGCTATTTGTCTTCGAATCTCCCTGAGGATCCGGCATGTCTGTTTTTCTCTCGCCATGTCTCGTAGATATTATCCTGCAAATATAAGATAAAATATTGAATTCTACAAGAAGAAATAAAAAAACGAACGACCAGACATTCAAATACGAAACTTTTTTTTGCTTTCTATCGTTTTATTTATTAACTTTGTCAAAAAGAAACAACTTCTATGGAAGAAATCAAGGCATCAGAAACCAGACTTCCTCTCTCCCTACTGCGTCATTGCCGCGACATCTATGAGGGCGTGGCCAAAGCAGCGTCATTCACTCCTGAAACTGACCGGCTCATGCGCTCCCTTCTACGGAAGACCTGTGCAGACGGCAAACCAGCGTACGATGAGAAGGGACTTCCAAGAATGGTCCTCGCCCTTGAGACGGCTGACGCTTTCGCTCATTTCATAGATGCCGACACCAATATACTTATAGCCATACTCCTTTGCGACTTTTATGAGGATGGCATCACGCTGCAGGAAATTGAAGAAGCATTCGGTGAAGATGTAGCTGAAATGATAAAGGGGATCGAGACAGTGGCTATGTTCTCAGCCAAGCGTAACCTTCACAACCAGGACAACTTCCGCGGACTGATGCTATCGCTCGCCGACGATATCCGTGTCATTATAATAATGATAGTGCGTGACCTCGTGCTGATGCGCCGCATTAACCTTCACCCAGACACGGAATGGGTGAGCAACATGGCTTTCGAGGCCAATGTGCTCTACGCTCAACTCGCCCACCGTCTGGGTCTTTATAAAATCAAGGGAGAACTTGAAGATCTCTCGCTAAAATATACAAACCGAGAGATCTACAAGCAAATCGCAACTAAACTAAATGAGACAAAGCGTTCTCGCGATGCCTATGTAGAGAAATTCATAGCTCCTGTAAAGAAAAAACTTGAAGATGCCGGGCTGACATTCTCCATCAAAGGGCGTACTAAATCCATTTCCTCTATATGGGCAAAGATGAGGAAACAAAAGGTGGATCTTGACCGAATCTACTACCTTTTTGCCAGCCCCTTCACAATTGACACTCCTCGGTATTAAGATAAAAGCGACTGCTGGCTTGCCTACTCCATCCTGACCGACATGTACACCCCTAACCCTTCGCGTATGCGTGACTGGATCTCAATTCCTAAGAGCAACGGATATGAGAGTCTGCATGCCACCGTGATGGGTCCTGACTCAAAATGGGTGGAAGTGCAGTTCCGCACAAAGAGGATGGACCTTGTGGCAGAAAAAGGCCTGGCTGCCCATTGGCGCTACAAAGGAGTAAAGTCAGACTCCACTGACCAATGGATGAACAATATCCGCGATATCCTCGAGGCAGGCAAGGATGACCCCATGCAGCTGATGAAGGATATACGAATGGATATTTATACTAAGGAAGTATATGCATTCACTCCTAAAGGGGATTTATTCAAGTTGCCCGCCGGAGCTACGGTGCTTGACTTCGCCTTCTACATCCATACCAATGTAGGAGCTCATTGCACAGGAGGCATAGTAAACGGACGCCACCGTAAGATAAGCCATGTGATCCAAAGCGGCGACACTGTAGAAATCCTTACCTCCGCAACCCAGTCGCCTAAATCTGACTGGATGAATATAGTGGTCAGCTCAAAAAGCCGCAACAAGATACGCCAGAAGCTTCATGAGCAGCTACAGGCCCGTGCTGAACTCGGGAAGGAAGAACTGATGCGCCGTGCGAAAAACCGCAAGATAGACATTGACGAATCCATCATGATGAAGCTTATCAAGAAGGAGGGCTACAAATACGTCAATGAATTCTTTGCTGACATTGCGGACGGAAAGGTGGATGCCGGAAAATTCATCAACACCTATCAAGTTGCAACTGCCCCGGAAGACCAAGCAGAGAGAACTACAGCTGAAGATTTCGAGCTTATCCGCGATGAACAGGAGTCTGCCGGGGATGTACTTACCATCGGCGAGAAATCAATAAAGGGTCTTAGCTACAAGTTCGCAAAATGCTGCAATCCTATTTATGGAGACAAGGTGTTTGGTTTCATATCCTCTGATGGATTAGTGAAGATTCACAAGATCGATTGCCCTAACGCATCAAATATCCGCAGCCGATATCCATACCGACTCATACGAGTGGAATGGAGCGGCAAGGGTGGTTCGGAGCTTCCGGTTCAGCTGCAGATTGTAGGGCAGGACGACATTGGCATCATCGCTAATATCACCTCCATCATCAGCAAGGAGACAAAAGCCTCGCTTCGCAACATAAAAGTGGATTCGAACGACGGACTCTTCCAAGGCTACCTGACACTTGGAGTATCTGACAATGCCGTTCTTTCATCCATCATAAAGAAAATCAAGACAGTAAAGGGTGTGAAGGACGTAACTCGAATTTAGAATTAAGAATTTTGAATTAATCAATGGGAAAAAAAATCAAAAGAATATTGGGCGTATCGGCTTTAGTTTTCTTTATGCTGGCTTCGGGAGCATGCAAAAGAAAAAATGAGGCAAAGGAGCGAGTCCAGGCTGAGAGGGAGAAATGGGAAGCATCACTTCCCGATTCCCTGAAGGCTGTAGAGCGGCAGACCGACTCAATAAAGGCCGAACTGCAAGCACTTAACAATAGCTTCGAAGCAATGGTGCATACATTCGAGTATGTTGACAATCCACGCGAAGTGGAGGGATATTACATAGCGGGAGCATGGAAAGGCAATTATCCGCTTAAAAGCACCGGACTCGTGGCGAGATTGACGAAAAACGAGAAACTTGAGCTCATAGCCGCGCTCGCAGGAGGTGCTCATTTCGACCGTCTGAGAGTGGAGACAAATGGTCAGACAGCTGAGACATCTGTCGTGCCCCATGATCAGGCACTCAATTATCGTATGACCGGGCTTAATACCGTATGCTTCTCAGACAGTGCAGCCACTTCGTGTGCCAAACTGATAGCTGAAAACAATGGATCTGATATCAAGATTGTATATCTCGAAGGTGACCGCCAGACAGGAGTGCTTTCATATCCCAAGCTGGCACAATCAGTGATGATGTCTACATGGAATCTATATGAAGTCACCTCCCGCATCTCACGAGATGAGCGTATGATTCCAATGCTCGCCAAGAAAGGAGCCATTATCAATCAAAAGATAGAATCACTAAAGAAGGATTGAAGATAAGCGTCTATTTCTTGACCCTTGACTCTTAACATTATAACCCTTAAAATATAGATAACATGAATCTTACAGAAAAAGACTTTGAGACCCTTAACAAAAAAGGGATCTCTGAAGAAAAATTCAACGAGCAACTGACTATGCTCAAGGAAGGTTTTCCTTTCCTGAAGATAGAGTCTGCCGTGACACCCGGACATGGTCTCACAGTCCCCACTCCCGAACTAATTCAGCAGAGTGAGGAAATGTGGAAGAAATATCTTGCAGGTGGTGCCAAGGTAATGAAAATGGTGCCGGCAAGTGGTGCAGCTTCCCGCATGTTCAAGGATCTTTTCTCATTTCTTAATGGAAAGAGCAACAAACCTGACAATGACTTCATCAAGAAGTTTTTCGAAAACATCGAGAAGTTTGCATTCTTCACCAAGCTCAACTTCCTTTGCCTTCAGCTATTCGGCTATAGCGTGGCAAGCCTCGTGAAGATGGGGCGCTATAAAGATGTGATTGATGTGCTTCTTAATAAGGTTGGTCTCAACTATGGTAAACTTCCGAAAGCCATTCTTGAATTCCACAAGGAGATGGGAGGCAGCCGCACACCCCTACAGGAGCATCTCGCCGAGGGAGCACAATATGCAGCCGGAAAAGATGGTAAAGTGCATCTACACTTCACCGTATCAGAAGAGCATGTGCCACTCGTAGAGGCTAAGCTTGAGGAAATCAAGAGCGTCATGGAACATGCCTATGGAGTTGAGTATGACATCACTCTCAGTGTACAGAAGCCATCTACCGATACTGTAGCATCAAATATGGATGGAACTCCGTATTATGAAAATGAGGAACTATTCTTCCGTCCCGGAGGACACGGAGCTCTCATTGAGAATCTCAATGACCTCGATGCAGACGTAATCTTCATCAAGAACATTGATAACCTTGTGCCTGACGCACTTCGTATGCCTACCATCACTTACAAGATGGTACTCGGTGGCATACTCGTAGGCATAAAGAGAAAGATTGACCAGTACTGCGAGAAGCTTGCAAAGGGTGTTCCATCGGGCGAGGAAATGGTAGAGATGCTTGACTTCTTGCGTCGTAAGCTCTGTGTAACCCATGACAAGGCAGACGAAATGACTCCTGAGGAACTACGCGATTACCTCTTCAGCAAGTTTAACCGTCCGACACGCGTATGCGGTATGGTGAAGAACGAAGGAGAGCCGGGCGGTGGTCCGTTCCTCGTTTACAATCCTGACGGCACTGTAAGTCCTCAGATACTTGAGTCCTCACAGATCAACCCGAAAGATAAGGAGGCACAGAAGCTCCTTAAGGAAGCCACTCACTTCAATCCGGTAGACCTCGTAGTATGCACAAAAGACTATAAGGGACAGAAGTTCTATCTGCCTGACTATGTAGACAAGGCAACCGGATTCATTTCCATAAAGAGCCGTGAAGGTGTGGAAATCAAGGCTCTTGAGCTTCCTGGACTATGGAACGGCGCTATGAGCGACTGGAATACCCTTATGGTGGAAGTACCGGTAGAGACGTTCAACCCGGTAAAGACTGTCAACGATCTTCTCCGTCCGACACATCAGCCTTCATGATAATGCATAATTCATAATGCATAATGCATAATTGGCTTCGCCCAAGCTGAATCAAGTCATAATGCATAATAGATTCTAGCTGAGACTCCTATAATAATCAATCGGCTGCTTTCTCAATGAGGGCAGCCGATTTATTCTTATTTGAACGGCGGACGCACGAGCCGTGCGTCCCTACAGATTATTCTATATAATCGATCTTTACTACGATGACGCGGATGTCCTGGTCGTCGGTGTCGTTGTTGATTTTGGCGATATGCCAATCTTCCGGGAAGAAGAGGAAGAACTTGTCTGGAGTGGAGTCATAGAATTTAGCCTTTGACTGATCATAATCGTAGTGGATCACGTCGGGCTTATATTCACAGTTTGGAGTGGAGGTCTCATGGTCGATTATACCGAAACGTTCCGTTCCTTTTACGGCATACTGGAAGTCGATCTTCTTACGGTGGCTCTCTGATTGACGCTTCTCAAGAGGACCGTTCTTGCTGTCTTCAACGCTTACTACCAAAGAAGTGCCTTCAATAGGATGTTTGCCTCCGGGAATCGCCAGTAGGTCTGTCTCCTCAAGCCAACGGAACATGGCATTCCACTGCTCTTTGTTTTTTGAATACTGCTCATAGAAGTCTATGGCATTCACTGCCTCATGAGGAAAAGCCTTCTCAAAACCATTACGCCAAGCCCCTGATGCCATCCAGCCGGTAGCCAGTTCCACTTTAGCCTTGTCGTCGCACTGACGAGTGTACACACCCTCAGCCATAGCTGCCATAGGCACAGCAGCTAAAGCAAAAGATAAAAACAATGTCTTTAGTTTCATAATTATAAGTTCGTTTTATTAGGTAATCTTACTTTCGAGGAATTACTTGTCTGCTATTTGCTGTCAGTATAATCGAAGTGAAGCCCTTAAACAGCAATCCAATGCAAATATACTATTTATTATTCATATTTGCAAATCTGACAATCTGCGAAATATACCCCCAAAAACTTCTATTCAAAAAAAATTCTTTATGTGAATAAACCTTTGGAGAGAATGAAGGTCATAAATAACGAGTGTGGGAAACACACTCAATTTTTTTGCAATTCCAATATTCTCACTTTCCATTATGAACAAAAGAATAGTTTCTCTCCTGACCCTCTCATGCCTCGCAGTGGCGACATTGATAGCGGCTACTGTCAAAGGGCGTATCGTAGACTCTCAGGGACAGCCCCTGATCGGTGCTACCGCCACTCTCCTCGCACTGCCTGATTCAACAATCGTAACAGGATCTATGACTGATGCAGATGGAGCGTATTTATTTCAAAACCTCACACCTCGTCGCTATGCTCTCAAGGCATCCATGACGGGTATGGATAGTGAGATGACAGACTTTACTGTAACTGACACGACTAAGACGATCGAACTCCCCGCTCTTAAACTGTATGATGAGTCAACAGTCCTCAAGGAGCTCATCGTCAAGGGCGTGAAGGCAGCCGTAGTTGCCAAAGAAGATACCCTTGAATTCAATGCCGATTCGTTTCATACCACCGACAACGCGGTAGTGGAAGATCTGCTTAAGAAGATGCCAGGTATGGAAGTGGGGAGTGACGGAAGCATAACAGCAAACGGCAAGACTGTATCGAAGATCCTCATAAATGGTAAGGAATTCTTTGGTGATGATCCACAGATGGCAACCAAGAACTTCTCAGCTAAGGCAGTGTCTAAAGTGCAGGTAGTAGACCGTAAAAGCGAACAAGCTCGCCTTACCGGAGTTGACGACGGCGAAGATGAGACAGTGATAAATCTTACAATAAAGAAGGGAATGGAGGAAAGTTGGTTTGGCAACGTCAAACTCGGGTATGGAACAGACAGCCGTTATTCTGAAAGCTTCAATATAACCCGCATGGCAGACGGCAACCGTGTGACACTCATGGGACGTGCCAACAACGTCAACGAACGTGGCGGAGGAGACATGGGACGCGGCAACTTCAGCATGAACGGCGGCAACGGTGGTATCCTTACCTCTCAGATGCTCGGACTCAACTTCGCTGTAGGCGATGAAGAGAAACTTGCATTTGGAGGAGACGTCCGCTACTCCCACGGAGACCGAGACTCTGAAAACAGCAGCGAGACCATGAATCTGCTACCCGACTCGGTAAGCTACCAGAACTCCAAATCGACATCACGCGACGAGAACCATGACGTGATGGCAAACTTCCGTCTGCGCTGGAAACCCAACGAAAACAACACTTTCGATTTCCGCCCCCGATTCTCATACAGCACACGCTACACTACTTCTGAATCAGAGTCAAACCTTTATGCAGGTGATGACGCACGAACGCATGTCAACCGACAGACCAATGACCGAGTCAACCATGGCAAAAACTGGTCGACCACAGGCGAACTCACCTACGTATATCGTTTTCCACAGAAGAAAGGACGCTCTTTCAGTGTAAGAGGAGAATATTCATTTTCGAAAAATAAACAGTATGGAACTTCGTTTTCAGAGATATACAGGTATCTTCTCGATGAAAACAACCAGGACGAAGACCTCTTCCGCTATACCGACAACAAGACTTGGAACAACAATATCAGTGCCCGTATGACCTGGACCGAACCTATCGGTAAGGAAGGGAATTTCATAGAGTTCGCATACCGCATAAATTCCAGACGTAATAACTCGGACAAATACGTCTACAACTTACCTTTGGATCTGCTCGACATGACTGACGGCAGCTATATTATGCCCGACTATAATGGTCTTCCTATAGCAGGTTTAGACTATGATACAGATCTATCCAATAGTTTCCGCAACGACTTCATGACACAAAGCATACGTTTTGGGTATGTGCGTACAACGAAAGACATGAATCTTAATGCAGGTATCGAACTGGTTCCATCGAGCAGCAAGAGCATTGACCGCATTAACTCTGCGCGTAATATCCCACGTCGCAACGTAATCAATTTTGCGCCATTTGTAAGATTCCGTTATAAGTTCAGCAAGACACGTTCCATGATGCTCCGCTATAACGCCCGCTCTTCCGAGCCATCGATCAGCCAGCTGCAGCCGGTAGCAGATGTGTCGGATCCTATGAACATCAAGGTTGGTAATCCCAACCTTAAGCCTACATTCACCCAGCGGTTTATGGCAAACTACAATGATTTCGACATGGAGTCGCAACGTTCGCTTGCAGCTTTCATAAATGGCTCATACACGATCAACAACATTATAAGCAAGACTACAACCGATCGTACTACTGGTGCCCGCACAACTACCTATACCAACTCATCGGGAAACTTCAGCATAATGGGCATGGGAATGTACAATCAGCCCTTCCGCAACCGCAACTGGCGCTTCTTCGCCAACCTGCATGCAAACTACAGCAGCATGGCAAGTTATGTGAACGAAGAGTATAACCGAAGCGGCAATCTCAATCTAAGTCCGCGCGCCGGCCTGACATTCTCCACCGAGATAATTCAGATTTCTGCAAACCCGAACTTTTCATGGCAGTTAGCAACCAATACACTCGCTAACCAACAGAACAGAACCAACACAAGCTACGGATTCGATACCGACTTCACGCTCACTCTTCCTTTTGGACTCCAGATGGGAACAAACCTACATTTCTCTAAAACCGAAGGTCTCTCGGCAGGTTATGATTCGGAGTCCTGGATTTGGAACGCCAACATACAATATGTAATTCCCCATACCTATGGTCTAAGCGTGTTTGCCGAAGCCCACGACCTGCTCGCCGACACGAAGAATATATCCCGAAGTGTATCTTCGGCAGCGATTGTCGACAGTCGTTTCAACAACCTTTCGCGCTACTTTATGTTTGGACTGAGCTGGCAGTTCAACTCCCAGACCATGAAAAAGAAGAAAGGTGAGGAAGGCGAAGGGGATATGCCGATGCCCGGACCGGGAATGATGGGACCTGGCGGACACGGCCGACCAATGGGACCTCCACCGGGAGGTTTCGGAGGAAGACCCTTCTGATTAATTCTTAAAACTCAATGAAGACTCAAGACTAAACCCTGATGACTAAATCTATATCTATTATGGTGGCGGCAGCCGGTCTATTATGGTCGGTTGCCGTTTCGGCCCAGACTGAGCGCGCTTATGAAATCCAGCGCGATATGCCTCTATTCCTCGATAGCCTAAAGAAAGAATTTACCTACCCGATGGCATGGGGCAACAGCGACATAAAGGATTTCAACCAATGGCGTTCTGCGGCAAAAACAAAACTCTCGGAAGAGATGCTTCTTCCACCTCCTCGTGCTGAAGCCTACGATATGAAGATTCTGGAATCGGAAAAACGCGACGGATACACGGCCCATAAGATAGAGTTCAACCTTACGAAATATTCGCGCGTGAAAGGATATCTGCTTGTGCCTGACGGCGAAGGTCAGCATCCCGGTATAGTTGCACTTCACGATCATGGTGCGCATTTCACGATCGGGAAAGAGAAAATGGTGCGTCCTTTCGGAGTGGATCAGTCAGTGCTCGACGACAGCGACGCTTGGGCAGACAACCTATATGAAGGGCAATATGTCGGCGACTATCTTGCAAAAAACGGTTACGTGGTGCTTTCGACCGACGCCCTTATGTGGGGAGAGCGTGGATGCAAGGAGGGGAGCGACAATACCCACCTTGCGAGCGTGGCCGGCAACATGCAACTACTTGGACGTAACCTTGCGGCATGGATGACTTACGAAGACAGTTATGCGACAGAGTTTCTCGCAAGCCTCCCGGAAGTCGATGCAGAGCGTATAGGATGCACGGGGCTCTCGATGGGTGGCTACCGCACATTCATGCTTGCAGCCGTCTCCCCCCTCATCAAGGCAAGCGTTGGCGTTTGCTGGATGACAACTCAGGATGCAATGATGGATTGGAAATACGGAAGGCATGAACGTGGAGGCTTTGCCAACAATCTCGGAGGAGTCTTCGCCCAGCTCGACTATCCACACATAGCGTCGCTCGCGTGCCCGAATGCCATGATGTTGATCAATGGAGAGACAGATAAGCTCTTCAAGCCGCACGCCGTGCGGCAATGTTATGATACAATGCATAAGGTATGGGACAGCCAAGGAGTGGGTGATAAACTTGAGACACATCTTCTCCAGCAGGGCCATGAGATGCCGAAGTCGGTTCAGGAAATGACACTGCATTTTCTTGACAAACACCTAAAGTAAATACATAATTCATAATGCATAACGCATAATTTTTATCTATACTGGAAGAAAAACTGATAAAGAAAGATGAAAAAAATATAAAAAAGTGGGTTTAAAATTTGCATAGTTCAGAAAAAAGCTGTAACTTTGCATTGCTTTTCGGGAGAGACCTTGCGAAGCCTTTAGTGGAATTTCCCGGTAAAGCAACATGGTAGATGTAGCTCAGTTGGTTAGAGCGACGGATTGTGGTTCCGTAGGTCGTGGGTTCGAGCCCCATCTTCTACCCGCCTTCAGAGACTCGAGAGTGGCTCCACACTTTCGGGTCTCAATTTTTTTTATTACCTTTGCAGTTGCAAACCCACAGTTAACATAACGTAAAACTTACAACGTAAAAACGCAACACATATGAACTACTACATCTATATCAATGGCACTACAGTAGGCCCGATGAGCGAGCATCAGCTTTTCGCATATAACATCAACCAGAACACAAGCATCAGCACCGATGGAGTGAACTGGCGACCTCTTTACACTTACCCGGAACTTATGACCGCATTGCGTCAGCATGGTGGAGGCTATGTAGCCAGTGAGATTGCCAACAAGAAACTTCTTTGTGGTCTGCTTGCAATAATTGTAGGAGGACTTGGAATACAGTATTTCGTTCTCGGAAAGACAATGGGAGGCATACTGACCATCCTGCTCACCTGTATCACCTGTGGTTGCTGGACAATCATCACTCTTATTCAAGGGATTTTGATGCTCTGCATGAGCGAGGAGGAATTCAAGCGCAAATACATCGACAATCCCGCTACCATGCCACTCTTTTAGTCAGAGTTTGGAGAGGAAGCGATCGCGGTCTACTATGTAGCGGATATGGTGTCCCTCCCCTATCTTTTTGTCGCAAGCAAAGGCTGTGATGTCGAAGTGGAGGGATTTTCCTTCTATCTTTACGAGGACTGCCTCAGCCTCAACCTCGTCGCCCATGGCTGTCGGTTTGAGGTGTGAGCATTCCATGAAGCCGCCGACAGTGGTGTCGGTCTCGGCGAGGTGGGGAGCCACTGCGAGCATAGCGGCGTTTTCCATTAAGGCAATCATAGCGGGCGTGGCGAGAACGGGAAGGTCGCCGCTGCCGATGGCTTTTGCAGTCAGGTGCTGGACTACTATAAACTTACTGCGATGGCTCAGGCCAGGTTTTAATTCGGTATTCATAATACATAATCGGCATCCATATGCTAAGGGACGCACGAGCCGTGCGTCCCTACCATACAGTGTAAATGCCATTGAGTGATCAATTTTACTTTACGAGGGAATTTAGGACATCGAAGAAGGCGGGATCTTCGCCTACAGTCACGTTAGCAACCTTGCCTTCAGGGTCGATGATGAACTTGGTCGGGAAACCTTGGATGCCATACTGTGCGGTGAGGTCAGTGCCCTTCGGGTTGTAAACCTGAAGCCAGGGAAGCTCGTGCTTCGCCACTGAGGCCTTCCATGTCTCTTCTGTGTCGCCACAATCTATGCCAAGCACCTCAACCTTGCCATCATACTGCTTGTAGGCTTCCTTCAACGCAGGGAACCCCTTGATGCACCATGGGCACCATGAGCCCCAGAAATCGAGCACCACCCACTTCCCTTTCAGGTCAGAAAGTGAAAGCGGTTTTCCGTTGATGTCATTAAGCGTGAAATCGGGGGCGGCAACACGATCTGCCACAGCGATCACCTGCTCCGGCTGAGCTCCGGCAGCGTTGTCCTGTGCTTTTGCTCCGCATGCCGTAATGGCGAGGAGCATGAGCGGGAGAATGTATTTTTTCATTTTTATTTACGTTTTCATCGTTTTCGGCGTTGTCAACGTTTTCAACGATTCGATATAATTAATAGGATTTTGTCGTATTCGGCGTTGTCACCGATTACAATTAGAACGCTGACAACGATGAAAACGTTGACAACAATGACAACTATTTGAGGACACCAAGCTTCTTACCTACTTTGATGAAGGCAGCGATAGCACGGTCGAGGTGCTCCTTCTCATGTGCTGCAGATAGCTGTACGCGGATACGTGCCTGTCCCTTCGGCACTACCGGATAGTAGAAACCTGTCACGAATATACCCTCCTTCTGCATCTCGGCAGCAAATTCCTGTGAGAGCTTGGCATCATAGAGCATCACAGCGCAGATGGCTGACTGTGTAGGCTTGATATCGAAACCGGCCTCAAGCATCTTGTCGCGGAAATAGTTGACATTTTCTTTCAGCTTAGCATTGAGTTCGTTTGACTCCTTGAGCATCTTGAACATCTCAAGGCTCGCGCCTACAATAGAGGGAGCCACGGAGTTTGAGAAGAGATAGGGACGGCTGCGTTGGCGGAGCATATCAATCACCTCTTTCGGACCGGTCGTGAAACCACCCATAGCGCCGCCGAAGGCTTTGCCAAGGGTACCTGTGAAGATATCGATCTTTCCATAGCAGTCAAACTGTTCAGCTACACCATGACCAGTAGGGCCTACCACACCTGCGGAGTGCGACTCATCTACCATTACAAGCGCATTGTATTTTTCAGCCAGTTCACAAATCTTATCCATAGGAGCCACATTGCCATCCATGGAGAAGACACCGTCTGTTGCAATAATCTTATAGCGGCAACCCTGCTCGTCAGCCTCCTTAAGGCAACGCTCCAGATCAGCCATATCAGCATTAGCATAGCGGAAACGCTTTGCCTTGCAGAGGCGGACACCGTCTATGATAGATGCATGGTTGAGTGAGTCGGATATGATGGCATCCTCCTCCGTGAAGAGGGGCTCGAAGAGACCACCGTTGGCATCAAAGCAAGCTGCATATAGGATGGTGTCTTCTGTCTTGAAATAGTCGGAGATAGCCTTCTCAAGTTCCTTATGAAGGTCTTGAGTTCCACATATGAAGCGCACGGAGCTCATGCCGTAGCCACGGTTGTCCATAGCCTTCTTAGCTGCCTCCACAAGGCGAGAGTTATCGGCGAGACCGAGATAGTTGTTGGCGCAGAAGTTGAGCACGTCTCCTTCAGTGCCTTCCACCTTGATGTCAGCACTCTGAGGAGTCACTATAATTCTTTCGTTTTTGTAAAGTCCGGCTTCCTTGATGGAATCGAGTTCTTTGGAGAGATGCTGTTGGAAATTCTTGTACATGATCTTTTTGGGTTTTCATCGTTTTCATAGTTGTCGTCGTTTTCGTCGAAAGAATCGCGTATCATTGGCAACGATGACAACGCCGAAAACGATGACAACATCTTTAGATGTAAAATTATAAAAAAAATACGGAATGAGCAAATAAATACAAAAAAACGCTCCGCCATATTATATGACGGAGCTGTAGATTGGTAGAATCTGAATCTTATGAGGACTCAAGACAAAGACTTAAGGCTTAAGACTCAATACTTAAGACTCTTAAATAGATTTTTCAACGTCCCATACGAATGCCCGGAGCCCGAGCATTGGGCGATCCTCATCGAGGGCTTTAAGTTTTGCGAGAAGTGGATCGACCTGACGGTCTTCCACAATCGTTATTATCGCGCTTGCAAGTCCGGGCCATGCATGGCTACCGTAGTGAGGCTCTCCGTTCTTGCTGCCGCGTCCCTTCACATCGCTGAAGGATGTGTATCCTCGACAGTTGCTCTGGGTCAGGATATCCACTATCTTTTCATAGTGTGCCTGGTCGAAGGCTATGAATATTGATTTCACTTTTTTTTCAATTCATAATGCATAATGCACAATGCACAATTACAGCGCATAGTTCATAATGCATAATTCATAATTAATAATATCTATCTCAAAAAACAGGATTCATAAGTTATTATTATCTTCAAGTGTAAGATAATTATGCATTATGCTGTTTCCTAAGGCTTTTTCGAATGTTGAGGACTCCACGGCCGGCGAAAGAACAGTAGAGGACGGGGACGAAGAGCAGCGTCAGGATGGTAGAGAATGTCAGACCACCAATCACTGCCGTACCCATCGGCTGCCACATCTCTGCACCCTGGCCCGAACCAACTGCCATCGGCACCATACCAAGGATGGTAGTGGCTGTAGTCATGACTACAGGACGGAGACGTGAGCGACCTGCATCGATAACAGCACGGCGAATCGACATACCACGCTCACGGTTAAGGATAATATAGTCGATAAGCACGATACCATTCTTCACCACAATACCGATAAGCATAATTGCACCGATCATCGACATCACGTTGAGTGTATGACCTGTCATCCATAGGATGAGGAACACGCCGGAGAATGCAAAGAGAAGCGAGGTCATGATGATTCCGGGATATGTGAAGCTCTCAAACTGGGCAGCCATCACGATGTAGACGAGTATCACTATAAGAATACCGAGGAGGAGAAGATCGGAGAACGAATCCTGCTGATCCTCATAGCTACCGGCAAGCTGGATAGAGATGCCGGCGGGAAGATGCATCTGGTCGATAAGTATTTCGGCCTGCTCCACCACCTGGCTCATAGGAACGCCATCGACTACAGTTGAAACTGTGACAAGGCGTTCGCGGTCCTTACGCTCGATAGTAGGAGGAGTGAAACGTTCAACTACTTTACCAAGCTCTTTTATTCTTACCTGACCTCCGGTAGGAGTAGCGACAACGATGTTTTCGAGATCCTCGAGAGTGGTGCGGTGTTTCTTATCAAACATCACCTTGATGTCATATTCTTCACCATCTTCACGGAACTGCGAAGCTGTAGCGCCGTTGACACGGTTACGGAGCATCTGGGCTACGGAAGCAAGATTAAGACCGTAAAGGCTCAGCTTTTCGCGGTCGAAGTCTACCTGATATTCCGGCTGATAATCTCCACGAGAAATCATGATGTCGGCAGTTCCCTTAATTCCTGCGAGAGCCTGCTTCAGCATCCGCGCCACAGAGTCAGTAGCAGTAAAGTCATAGCCATAAATCTCGAAGTCCACTATAGACTGTCCACCCATACCGGATCCACGTCCGCCACCGACATTTACCTGTGCCTTTACGAATTCAGGGAACTGCTCCTTAATATCCTGACGCATACCATCTGCAATCTCCTTGATTCCACGTTTACGGTCCACCTTGTCGTAGAGGTTGATGTTCATCGAAACGATGTGAGCGCCGTTATCGCTGAGCGAGGCAAAGGTATTGTCAGCAGAAGCCGGACCCACTGTGAATGAGCTTACCTTGATCTCCGGGTATTTGGCACGCCAGAGTGAATCCAGGCGGCTTGTGGCATCGTATGCTCTCTCAACACGGCTACCTATCGGAAGCTCGAGATTCACGCCAAGTCGACCATTATCCTGCGTCGGGAAGAACTCTGTGCCGACAAATTTCATAAGGAAAATGGAGCCTGCGAAGATACCGAGACATACAATAACTGTCACTGTGCGATGAGACACCACTGTGCGGAGCACTCCCGCATACCAATTATCGAATCTATCGAGGGACCTTTCAATTGGACCATAAAGCTTAGTGAACAACGCACCATGATGCTGCACGCGGCGAAGCCACTGGGAGCAGAGCATCGGGGTGAGCGAGAGTGCACAAGTTGTGGAAATCACCATCATGATGCAGACCATCCATCCGAGCTGACGGAAGAGGACACCGGTCATACCAGTCACAAGAGTGAGCGGGAAGAACACCGCTATAAGAGTAAGGGTAGAAGCAATTACCGAGATAGCCACCTCATTTGTACCGTGCACGGCCGCCTGCTTCGGATCTGAGCCTCGCTCGATATGTGTCGTTACATTCTCAAGAACCACAATAGCATCGTCGACCACCATACCGATTGAGATGGAGAGTGCAGAGAGCGACACGATATTGAGAGTATTGCCTGTAGCGTAAAGATAGATGAACGACGCGATAAGAGAGACAGGGATTGTGATGACGATAATCATCGTGGCCCTCCAGCGTCCGAGGAAGAAGAACACCACAAGCATCACAAAGAGAAGTGCATAGAGCACTGTCTCCTCAAGAGAAGCAATCGTATTTCGGATATTATCAGAAGTATCTACGATCACACCCAGTTTGATATCGGAGGGAAGATTCTTCTGCAATTTGGGAAGCATCTTGATGACCTGCTCTGAAATCTGGACTGAATTCGCACCACTCTGCTTTTGGATTACGATAATCGCACCTTCCTTACCACCGATATAAGAGTGCTGCGTGCGCTCCTCGAGAGAGTCATCTACGGTAGCCACATCCTTTAGGTAGATTATGGAGCCGTTGTAGGTGCCGACCGGGATATTTAGCATCTCGGAAGTCTCGTCAAATTCACCTTGAACGCGAAGAGAGAATGTATTGCTGCCGATATCGAAAGCTCCACCGGGGATATTACGGTTTTCAGCTGTGATGATACCTGCGATACCCTCAACGGTCATATGATATGCCTCAAGTTTGTTAGGGTCGCAATACACATGAATCTCTCGTTTTGGCGCACCGGATATCGACACGGTACCCACACCATCGATACGGGCAAGAGGGTTAGCCACTCCATCGTCGAGAATCTTGTAGAGACCCGCCATACTCTCTTTCGCTTCCACGGAAAGAAGACAGATAGGAATCATATCAGTTGAGAAC
>JAIDSL010000058.1 GCA_029061255.1 Muribaculaceae bacterium | reverse complement strand
GATGATGACAATTCCGTAAGGGTCTCCCTTAAACTCCTGCTGAAGCGAAACGGCTATGAAGTTGCTACAGCAGCCACTCCGGCAGAAGCGATAGCTTTTGTCAGAGGTTCACGCCCCGACCTCGTCATTATGGACATGAACTACACACGCACCACCACCGGCGAAGAAGGATTGATACTGCTTAAGCAAATCAAGGTGTTTCATCCTGATGTCCCGGTTATCCTTATCACTGCATGGGGCAACATTCCTCTCGCTGTGGAAGGTATACGCGCTGGAGCATTCGATTTCATCACCAAACCTTGGGACAACTACACACTTCTTGGACGCATCACCACCGCCCTGACTCTTGCTGCCAAAGATATCCCTGAGCCCACTTCCTCTTTTGATCGGTCTGCCATCATAGGGCGCGATCCTAAACTCCTGTCTGTATTAGACACAATCGAACGGGTCGCTGCCACAAATGCACCGGTACTCATCTTAGGAGAGAATGGCACTGGCAAGGAACTCATTGCAGAAGCAATCCACAAAAACTCCAACCGTCGTGCCGGCCCGATGGTCAAGGTCAATTTAGGAGGGCTTTCCCAATCGCTTTTCGAGAGCGAGATGTTCGGATATAGGAAAGGTGCCTTCACAGGTGCGGTAGCTGACCGTGAAGGCAGGTTTGCCGCAGCAGAGAAAGGGACTATATTCCTTGATGAAATCGGTGATCTCGACATCAATTCTCAGGTGAAATTGCTCCGCGTTCTGCAGGAACACACCTACGAGCCTCTCGGCGACACCCGTACCCGCAGGGCAGATGTTAGGGTGGTATGTGCCACCAACGCTGACCTTAACGAGATGCTAAAGGACGGGACATTCCGCGAAGACCTCTTCTATCGCATCAATCTTATCACCGTCACTCTCCCACCGCTGCGCGAGCGACGCGACGATATCCCTCTTTTGGTTGAGCACCTGCTGCGCAAGGTCTCGGAGAATGCAGGAAGAGAGACCCCGAAAGTGACCGAAGAAGCCCTGGAGCTCCTGAAAAACCAACCATGGCCGGGCAACATACGCCAGCTTGCCAACATAGTGGAGCGTACACTCCTCGTCACTCCGGGCGACACTCTTGATGCACGCGACTTCCAGGCACAGGGACTTTCTTCAGTGAAAGTCGATGTCGAGAGTCCCGGAAGATTAAAATCGAGAGAGAAGACAGAGATAGAAAATGCCTTGACAGAAAGCGCGGGCAACCTGACCCGGGCAGCCGCACTCCTCGGCATCACCCGCCAGACCCTCTACCGCCGCCTCGCCAAATACAACATTAAATACCAATGACCTTATAGTGACGCACGGCTCGTGCAATGCCGTTCAAATAAGCATTGCCCGGAGGGCAATTATATTGTTAACCATGGGCCTCTGGCCCATGGGAATTCCATCCCCACCCACATCTCTGCCCCGGAGGGGCAGCACTTAGAGAATCTTTATTTGAACCGCATTGCACGGCTCGTGCGTCCGCTCACTTCCATAAAGTATTTTCTTAAGACTCAAGACTCAAGACTGAAAACTTAAATGCGTATAAGCTGGATATTCTCACTGATAGTCCTCCTCATCGTGGGAGCTGTGGTGGCGCTGATGCTTCTTGAAGCAGGCAGTGTCACCTACACTATTGTATGGGGGGTTGCTCTAATTGGAGTTTTGCTTCTCATTCTCTTCTACCGAAACGTAATGCGACCACTCCGCACTCTTACCAACGGCATCGACCTTCTTAGGGCTCAAGACTTCAGCAGCCGTCTATCCCCGGTAGGACAGCGTGAAGCTGATAAAATAGTCGATATGTTCAATGGCATGATGGCATCTCTCAAGCATGAACGCCTGAAACTGCGTGAACAAAACCATTTCCTCGATCTTCTGATCGAAGTGTCGCCTATGGGTATTGTCACTCTTGACAGCGAAGGGAAAATTTCGGGTGCCAACCGCGCCGCCGCGCGCTTTCTCGACTTTGATTACGCCAAGGAGATGGCTGGCCTTAAGCCTACGGAAATTCAATCTACTCTCGGCAACGTAATCGGGAATCTCCAGGAACGTGAAGTGAAAGTGGTGCGTCTCAACGACTCAATGGTCTACCGTTGCTCACGTCTTTCATTCATGGAAAGTGGAATCAGCCATCCCTTCTACCTGATTGAAAAATTGACTGATGAGGTGATGAAGGCTGAACGCAAGTCGTATGAAAAGGTAATCCGAATGATGGCGCATGAAGTCAATAATTCTTTGGCAGGGATAATCTCGGTGATGGATACTGCGGCAGAAGAAGTCAGCGACCCAGACCTCTCAGAGGCAATTGAAGCGTGTGAGGACCGATGCCGCGACATGGGTGCGTTCATCACAAAATTTGCTTCGGCTGTCAAGATTCCGGAACCCTCGAAAAGCAACGTAGATCTCGCAGACCTTCTCCGAAAGCGCACACCGCTCTTTGAAAGTATCTGCTCAGCCACCGGCTCACGACTCAGAATAGAACTTCCTGACCACGATGTCCCGGTATTCATAGATCCGGTCCTGATGGAGCAAGTGGTCACCAACATCGTCAAGAACGCGGCGGAGAGTGCCGGTGAAGGAGGCACGGTAGATATAAACATCGCGGAGCCAGGAACCACGCTTGTAATAACAGACAACGGCCCCGGCATAAGTGCCGAAGCCGCAGAAATGCTTTTCACCCCGTTCTTCACCACCAAGGAATCCGGGCATGGCCTTGGATTATTATTGGTCAGCGAAGTCCTTAACTCGCATGGTTGCCGCTTCTCCCTCGAGACATGCACCGACGGACTCACCCGCTTCCGCATCCGCTTCTAATGCAAGCCTATGGGAGGAGGGCGTTGCAGAATTATATTCTCCGCATCTTGTAGGGACGCACGGCTCGTGCGTCCGTTTTTATATTGTTGATTACCAATCTAATTGCATAGAGGACGCACAAGCCGTGCGTCCCTTCATTAGAAAACTGGCATAAGATTCAGTAGCCTCGGAGAGGCGCTTTATGATAAATACCTATTTCCTGAATATCCTCTTGAGCACCTCGTAATTAGCCTCATACAGCGTCTGCAACGCCCGTGGGAAGCGCGGGCCAAGTATCATCGCGCCAATAGTCATACCGATCAGTATCTTGATCTCTACCCCATGGTTAGGCCCGATGAATGCCGCCACCAGCCCAACCATACTCATGAAAGCCACACATACAATCAGCCCCATCAATGCCTTCAAATACTCCATCATATCATTTCCTCCAATTATCAATTATTTAAGATTTGCTTGTCTTACGTATTGATTCGCAATACCTTAGCGCAGGAACTGCGCTTGTTCTCTGCGAGCTCCGGGCGATGCGAAGCAGCCCGTAATCTTAGCGTGCTTGCTATAACCGCGACGCTAAGCTTCCTATGTACTGAGATTCTGCGCCTTTGCGACCTTTGCGTGAGAAATTTAGAGCTTGCGAAAGTTGAGTCAATTATGATTAATCAAGCTAAATCAAGATTAACTTCGCATTGCAAAATTAATAAAAAATCTCTCCACTTCAAAAATTACCGCTGATAACTTTGTTATTAAGGCATATGGTCTCATATTTGATCGCACACTGGTCCATCATCACCGCATTCCTCTGCGGAATCCTGCTGGCAGCCCTGTCGGTATGGTGTGGCGTATGGTGGCGTAGAGGAAAAGCCCGTCGCAGCGGAAAACGCGGGGAAAAGATGGTGGCAAAAGAGTTGGGGAGACTGAAAAAGAAAGATTACATCGTCATCAACGACCTTATGCTTCCCTCTTCCAACGGACGCACATCACAGATTGACCATGTTGTGGTCTCGACACGCGGAATCTTCGTGATAGAGACAAAAAACCATGCCGGACGCATATCAGGTGGGGAGCATGCCCAATATTGGCAGCAGCACCTCTCTTCGCAATCACGCACATTTTATAATCCCCTCCTGCAAAACAGAGGTCATCTGCGGGCTATCAGACGGCTACTTCCGAAAATGGATGCGGAGCTTTTCTCCACAATGGTGGTATTCACCGAGGCATGGCGTCTCGACATAAAGGCTGAAGAAATCATTGTCGAGCGCACTCTCCTACCTGACAAACATATACAACGTACATTGATTCCTGAAGAAGAGGTTAAGAAACGTTGGTGGCGGCCATGGAGGCGACCTGTCGTTCTCGACGAGCATAAGCTCGTGACTCGCATTGATGGAATGCTTGAGGAAATCACACGGCGTCCTCGCCTTCTTGACCGTGATGCCATTCGCGAACTCGCGGAAAAGCTACTCGCAGCCAACGTCACTGATCGCTCAGCCCGACGAGAACATACCGAATATGCTAAGCAGACATCCAAAAACGTATCCGGAGACATCAGCAAGGGCAAATGCCCGAGATGTGGAGGGCAGCTTATAGTCAGGAAGACCGACAAGGGAGAGTTCGTAGGATGCGCAAACTATCCCAAATGCCGCTTCACCTGCTCCATCGACCGCATCCATCACTAACACTTAGCGATAAATCCCCAATAATCCCGATAAATCATGATATATCAAGATAAAACTCCACTCATAGGAAAAACATCTATCCCATAAACTTTGTTAAAAAATAAACCCTTAAACCCATTTAAACACCATAAATCAACATCTAAATGAAGAAACTTATCCTATTCGCAGCGACCGGCCTTCTCATGGCATCCTGCTCCGGCGACAAGGGAACGGTGACAATCCAACTCCCTGCAGACTGCGCCGAGAAGACCATTGTGGTCAGCCACATGACAATCGACAACATCTTCAACGCCAAGCAAGCTGAGGACCTCAAGGTGATATATGACACTCTTGATGTAAAAAATGGCACTGCCATCTTAAAGCTCGACAAGGCAGGAGCTGCAAGATACAGCATTGAGCCCCCCGTTATGGCAAGGATGCAACCGGAATTCTATGCCACTCCGGATGAATCACTGGATGTGAAGATAGTTAGTTTTGATCCTCTTGACTACGACGTAAAAGGAACAAAACTTATGGAAGACATCATGGCCATCACATCCCAGACTCAGGCTATCCAGCAGGAATATATGGATCTTGTGACTAAAAATTCCGATGTCACCGAAGAGCAAGTGAAGGAAATAAGAGACCGCTACGACAATACCATAAAGAAATTTGTCGCCGATAATCCCAAGAGTCCGGCAGTCCCCTACGTGATTCAAGATCTGAGTGGCGATGACTTTAAGGCAATCTACGCCAACTTGACTCCCGAAGCTAAGAAATCCATTCTCATGCCATTTGCTGAGCTCTACAACACTCAGGTGGAAGAAATGGTCAAAGAGCGTGAGGCTGAGGAAGCTCGCCAAGCAGAAGTGGCTTCCGGCAAAATCGAGGCTCCCGGTTTTACACTTCCAGACCTCAACGGCAAGATGGTAAGTCTTTCCGACTTCCGTGGCAAATGGGTCGTGCTCGACTTCTGGGGCAGCTGGTGCGGATGGTGCATCAAAGGATTCCCTGCACTGAAAGAAGCTTATCAAAAATATGGCGACAAGCTCGTAGTGATCGGCATCGACTGCAATGAATCGGAAGAAGACTGGCGCGAAGGAGTCAAGAAACACGAGATACCTTGGCTCAACGTCTACAACGGCAACGACCGTGCCCTCTACGAAGCCTACGGCATCACCGGCTTCCCGACGAAAGCCATCATAAACCCCGAAGGCAAGCTCGTAGACCTCACCACCGGCGAAGACCCCTCCTTCTTCACCCGCCTCGCCAACTTCATCAACTAAATCTCCTCTGACTTGTAGGGACGCACGGCTCGTGCGTCCTTTTTTTTTCTGCCTCTTTTTTATACATCCGGATCGCGCCTACCGGCCGCACTAAGATTGTGTGAGCGCGGAAGCGCGAAAAAATGATTGTGTGAGCGCGGAAGCGCGACAAAATTAATCTTTATTAACTCCTAAAGCATAAACTTTTACCCCCGCTCCATCGTTCTCTTCTCATCAAAGTCATCGGATCTTTGATATAAACCCAATCTTTATTCACCTTAACACACACTACTATGAAAACACTAAACGACAACCCATCCTCCGGCAATCCTTTGCCAACGGACAAGGAATTTTACGATCAAGACTTCAACACGACTCTCCAAGCCGAGATGTTTGACAATGGACCCGAGACTGAAGACGAACGCCTCGGTGACCGAGCCTTGAAGGGAGCCGCTTGGCTCGCAGGTATCGTAGGATTGTTTGCGCTTGCAATAGTCATTGCAGCCGCATTCGACCTTAGCCCAACTCCCTCTCCAGCCAAGCCACATCAAGCTCGCACCGCTATGCAACAGGCATACATCTCCTCTCCCGGCTCTGCATCCAGTGCCGCAGCATACACCAACTATGCCTCCTCACAGTCGCTCTTCAACACCAAGCCGGTAATCCTCAAATCAATCACCGTCATTGGTCTTGAACCTTCCAATCCAGCCAATGCCGCTGCCAAAGTAGCTGCATCCCCTGCAAAAATGGCTGCCAAGGCATCTGTAGCAAAGCCACAGGCTAACCCTGCAGCATCAATGTCGAAAGCAGACATGGACCGCATCGAAAAGGAAGCCCTTGAAGTGATCCACGGCGACTACGGCAACAACCCCGGTCGAGCCCAGAAACTCGGAGCCGACTACGACCTCGTCCAAGCCCGCGTCAACCAACTCCTCCACAGCTAAAAGATTATCAAAACTTATATCCAAGGAGCACATCCCCATGTGCTCCTTTTTTTACCCATCTTCAAAATCTTCCTATCCATCCCCTCCGGCACATACTCCCAATAAGCCTTCATCTTATCCCGAAGCTGACTCGCCCCACAAAGCCTCTTCTCAAGCTCCGAAGCAGTCCCCTTTATAAGCTCCAACCAACACCGTTCCCGCTCTTCAACCGACAGATCCAGTCCGGTTCGAAACTCCGCAAACAGCGAAGGCATTGACAGAAGTCCCCTCCCTACCATCACTCCATCATATCTCTTTGCCAACTCCTCAATTTGCATCCTCGTAGAAATCTCGCCATTAAAAACCACAGGATGACGCAGACTTGAAGCAAAGGCATCCATCTCCTCAAGCAAGAGTTTCCCCTTATACTGCTGTTTGGCAGTGCGTGGATGCACCGTGACATGTCTCAAAGGCATCGAATTTAGAATATCAACCAAAGCCAATACCTCAACAGGGTCATCGACCCCAAGCCTCATCTTGACAGAAAACTCAATGGAATCAGCATATTGTTCCATAGCACGGGCTACGTCTGCAACCACATCAGGGTGCACAATTATCCCGGCACCTCTCCCCTTCCTCACCTGAGGGGGAAACGGGCACCCCATATTCATATCTATTCGAGTTGCGCCCGACTTGGCAAGCGTATCTGCAAGCAGACGCCACTCATCCACATCGCGGAAAATAATCTGCGGAGTAAGGTTCATCCCCTGATTAAGCTCTGAAGTAAAGTCGCGAAGATCCCGAGCCCTCACCTCCCCTTTCTCCACACGGATAAAAGGCGTAAAATACTCCACATCCCCCTGCCCTTCACCGTATATATCAAAGTGGCATCTCCTCCACTCCGCCTCCGTCAATCCCTGCAGCGGCGCCACCATCAACTTAAACTCCTTTTCCATACCGCAAAATTACCAAATTTTTTGCAATCTCCGCCACCCATATATTCTTTTTTACTGCGCTGAGGCGGAAGCCGAAGAAATTTTATACTGTGCCGAGGCTTTTTTACTGCGCTGAGGCGGAAGCCGAAGAAATTTTATACTGCGCTGAGGCTTTTTTACAGCGCTGAGGCGGAAGCCGAAGAAACAAAAGCACCGAACTGCAAAAGCAATCCGGCGCTAATTTTTTCAAAAGAATAATCTTATCGACCCTTATTCAATATAATACTGAATTCATCATCTCCCTGCAACTTAGCCTTCAGAGAGAGATAATTACCTGCCATTTCTACTGGAGCATTCTGAATAGCTGTGCATAATGCATCCGGCACATTTTCAACATACATGAACACGACCGATCCACGATATCCGCTCATTGCGACAATCAGCACATCATTGCTGTTCTCACTGGTTGGCTCTGCATATAAAAATGCAGCGACATCGTTGTTATTAGCACCGTTAATCATACGTACCATCGGAACCTGATTAAGAATCGTGTATGCTGCATCACCGGTTTCCTTTATCTGTGGGGCATTTAAGTTATAAGCAGTAGCAAGATTACCCTCAGCGAGTGAAAACCCATAATCCGGCATCGCCGATATATCCATCGGCAGGTTATAATCCGGATTAGCGACTGATACATTCGGTATATTTGAAAGTGCCTTATAGGCATCCTTAAGGCTCATAGCCGAAGCCCCCAGCGCAACGCTCACAAGAGCAATAAGTGTAAGAAGTGTCTTTTTCATAGCAACTAATATTTTTATGATTTCCAACGTTAAAACAATCACCTTAATCCTAATGTTCAGTTCCCCTCCAAAGAAGAATCGGATACTCCTTAATCTGTTTCGCTAATCATGATTGGCGAAATAGAATCGCCAACGCTCCTCTCATCTAAATCGTCAGTCGTGACTGACGATTTAGAAAAAAAATCATCATGTATATAGTTATTCTCTAAGGAACTTTCATTAATTTTGTAAAAATTATCCAGAATATGAAAGAAGAGATCGAGCCAACAATATCTACAATATCTATACGAGAAGCCGCCATATGGCTCGCTAAGTTCCGTTGCGACAACTCTCCGGAAGCCTTTCATCTTCAAATCTCTGAATATCTAAAACAATAGTATAAGACTAAATGACGGTAAAATTCTGACAATAAAATGGTGCTAAAGATGATGCTAAACTAAAAAGAGATTAGCGCGCATAAAAAACCCATTGAACACAATAGATCCAATTGATCAGGACCATTTTCGTGACTTCACGAAAATGGTCAATCTATTCTTCATTATATTTATTCACAATCGGTATTTTAGGTTCAGTGGAGGGTGTTGCAGAACTATATTCTCCGCATCTTGTAGGGACGCACGGCTCGTGCGTCCGTTTTTATATTGTTGAT
>JAIDSL010000057.1 GCA_029061255.1 Muribaculaceae bacterium | reverse complement strand
GACCGCCGCCAATAACCCCCACCCCTTAACCCTTAACCCTTAACCCTTAACCCTTAACCCTTAACCCTTAACTCTTGACTCTTGACTCTTGACTCTTGACTCTTAACCCTTAACTCTCAACTCTTAACAATGCTATACTACATATACGAATTCATAGACGGCATCCTGGATGTGCTCTCGATCAATTTCTTTGGTAAAGGAATGATCGCGACATTCTGGTTCTTGCTGTTTGTTGAGTTCCCTCGATACTATCTTACTGACTTTATCGTCGCTATTTGGTATGGTGTCACGTTCAACCAGCGACGCAAAAAACGTGAGGCTGCACGTTATCAGCTTTATCTCGAACGTCCCCTTGTCACCATCCTTGCCCCGGGCAAGAATGAGGGCAAGCAAATATATAAGCTCGTCACCTCTCTGAGCGAGCAGACTTACCAGAACTTTGAAATCATCATTGTCGACGACGGCAGCGACGATGCTACTCCTCAGATATGCCGCGACCTCCTTAAGCGTGGCTTCATTCATAAGTATTTCCGTATGGTGGAGCGTGGCGGCAAGGCAAGTGCCGCAAACTGTGGCGTTCACCATGCCACAGGTAAATATATCGTCCACCTTGACTGCGATAGCTCACTCGACCGCGATGCCATTGAGCGAGTGCTTCTTCCTTTCTATATGGACCGCCGCATTAAGGCTGTAGGCGGATGTGTGAAAGTCCGCAATGCCGACAAGACTCTATGCACCTCTATGCAGGCCCTCGAATATCTCCGCTCGATTCAGGTAGGTCGTATGGTGACAAGCCGCCTCGGCATCTACCATATCATTTCCGGTGCTTTCGGAGCGTTCGATGCCGAAGTGCTTCGTGAGGTGGGCGCTTGGGATATTGGCCCCGGTCTCGATGGTGATATCACTCAGAAGATCCGTAAGGCAGGCCATAGGGTTTGGTTCGCCGAAGATGCAATATGCATGACCAATGTGCCTGAGAAATGGTCGGCCCTGTTTAAGCAAAGGAAGAGATGGTCGAAGTCGCTCGTGCGTTTCCGTATTAGAAAGCACAAGGATATTATGTGGAGTAATAAGAACTTCTCGTTCTCCAACATGATATCAAATATGGATAATATCTTGTTCGACTGCCTGTTCAACTACGTATGGCTTTTCTATATTTTTATCCTGGTGCTTGGCAACACCGACCGCCTCGTGGAGATCATGATCGTGGGCTTCATTCTCCGGTCTGCTTTCTCGATATGCGCTTTCACGATTATGATGTGCATCTCTGAGCGAAGACGAGAGGAGCGACATCTGGGCGCGTTCCTGTTGCTCTACACCTTCTATATGGGATATTTCATGCGTTTAGTCAGACTTATCGGCCACACAGAGGAACTCCTTTTCCGCACTTCCTACAAGGATAACTGGAATCCGAAGAAGACCTCCGATATTGCCCGGATAGAAAACATGTAAAAACTCAATACTTTCTGTTAACCAAACACTTCCAATATGAATCAATCAGACGGCAATCTCAGGATTATGAGGCGCATCATCAGCGTTGCGCTCCTTTTGATGGCTGCTTTCTTCGCGCCTCCCGACGCGCTGGCACAGCAGTCACCAAAAAGTCATATCCTAATTCTGAACTCTTATGATGAGAGCTCCCCTTGGGTGCAGGAATATATCAATGGCCTGACGTATCATCTGGTGAATGTGAAGGGTGTATCCACGAATGTGCGCCATATCAACGCCAGCGAGATTGTGAATGACTCTACGTTTGATGCTGCCATCAATTCCAGTCTTAATTATTTTGCCGATAATCCCCCTTCGGGCATTATTCTTATGGGGCGCCCTGCTTTCGCTGCAAGAGAGGAAATCAACAGGCGCTGGAAGAATATCCCGATGCTCTATATGGGGGCCACTGAGGAAGTGATCCCGAAGGAATATGAATATGTGGGTGTGGATATTTCCGATGCCCCGGTCGTGTCTATTCATGATATACGCGATCGATATAATTTCACTTTCGTGAAGATTCCTGATCATTACAGGAAGACTATCGACATGATGATGAAGATGCAGCCTGATATGAAAAATTTCAAGTTCGCATCAAATTCACTCACTACGAGCATTCAGCTTCGCGATAGTGTCCATCAATATCTTTCCAAGAAATACCCAAAGGTATCTTTTGAGTGGATTAACGCCGATGAAGAGTCGGGAAGTGAGAAATTCAAGAGTCTCCTTGCCAAGCGTGATCTCGAGACCGGCATTTTGCTCGGCAACTGGTATCACAAGGAGTTTGACCAATCCGGACACCCTATCTATTCGGCCGGCGACGTTAATCTCATTGACAAGTCGCCCCAGCCTGTCTTCACCGTCAAGGAAAACTATTTCAAGACAGGTGTGATCGGTGGCGTGATGCCCATAAGGACTGAGATCATGAAGAGGAGCAAGGAGGTGATCGACAGGATGCTGAAAGGCGACGACATGAGGCAGATTCCCCTCGATAAGGGTGAGCCGGGAGGGGCTTGCATCGATTACCCTCAACTTGAGCGAAAAGGTCTGCAGGATGCCGACATCCCTTCCGGAACATCTTTCATCAATAAACCGGAGTCGTTGTTCAGTAAGAATCCGCTTGCTTTTGCCGTGGCTTTGCTGATTCTTATTTCTCTGGTGCAGCTCGTCATGTATTATCTCCTTTTCAAGGGTAAGACGGAGTCTTTCATGAAGAGGAGGGAGATTAAGATCAATCATCTTCCGGTCAATTATTTCATCGGGAAGGTCAAGTATAATGAAGACGGCGTTCCGGTAGAGGTGGAGACCACTCCCGGCAACCAGAAGGCTATCGAACTTTGGGAGCGCCATGCCGGTGAATGCCGGTGCGAGCCTCTTTTCAATGATGCTGAGATGCTAAAGGCTGTGGCTCGGCTTACTGATGATGGTAAGGGTGTGGTCTACACAGAGCATTTCATTAAGACTGATTCATATTATGAAGTAAACATTCATAGGGGCTTTGATGCCGATACCCTTGAGATTTTCTGCTTCAACATCACCCGGAGAATGAGATCTGAGCAAAACCTTAAGTACACTTCTGCAGTGCTTGAGTTGACTCTCGACCTTGCCCAGGTGGTGCCTTGGCATTGGAATCTTGAAGAAAAGAAAATTGAGCTTAAGTATAATGAGGCCCTCAGGAAAGTCAACAGGAATCTTGTGTCCCACAATGGCAAGGATTTGGTTATTCCCGAGGATTTGCTGATGCGGTTGATCTACCCTGAAGACTTGGCTAAGGTCAATGAGCTTACCAAGGAAGTGATAGAAGGGAAAAGGAAATACGCTCAGATGGAATTCAGGATCATTATTCCTGATGGAGGCAGGAAAATCGAGGAGTGGCTTGAAGTAAACGAAAGTGTTGAGCGCTATGGCGCAGATGGTAAGGCAGAAGTCCTTATCGGGTCGTTTACATGCATCACCGAACGTAAGGAGCAGATGCGCCGCCTCATTGAGGCTCGCGAGACTGCTAAGGAGGCTGACCGTCTCAAATCAGCGTTCCTTGCTAACATGAGCCATGAGATCCGCACTCCGCTTAATGCCATCGTAGGTTTCTCCAATATGCTTGCCGAGACTGATGATCCTACTCAGAAAGCAAAGTTCATCAATATCATTGAGAGCAACAACGAGATGCTTCTCCAGATCATCAGCGATATCCTCGATCTTTCCAAGACCGAGGCTGGAACTATGGAGTTCAATATGAGGCCCACCGATATCAATGCCCTTCTTGTTAATATAGGTGAGTCAGTGGTAGATCGTGTTAAGCCCGGTGTTGATCTTTTGTGCAACTTCGGTGCTCAATCCTGCTGGCTTTATACGGATCCAAATCGCTTGTCGCAGGTTGTCATCAATTTCCTTACCAATGCAAGTAAGTTTACAGAAACCGGTAGCATTTCTTATGGATATGACGTTCACGGCGACAATCTTTACTTCTATTGCCATGATACAGGATCTGGTATTTCTGAAGAAAACCAGAAGAAGGTGTTCGAACGTTTCATTAAGTTGAATAGCTTCGTCAATGGTACGGGACTTGGTCTACCGATCTGTAAGGCAATTGTTGAGTTCCTTGGAGGTCAGATTGGTGTTGCATCAGAAGGTGAGGGCTTTGGATCCACTTTCTGGTTTGAGATTCCTTATCGTATGGCTGAGATTCCTGATGATGCGGATGCTCCAATCTGGACTGAGCCTACTATTGATATGACGATGCATCATGCTATGTCAATGCCCGCTGATCACCATTCAGACTTTGACCAGGGTGATGCTCCTAAATCTCCCGATTCAAATTTCCCAGTGGCAGATCCAAACTCTGAGTTCAATCAATTCGGACAAATGCCTTTCGATAACAACCAAATGCCTCAACCGCAGTTTGGTCCCGACGGGATGCCCATCTATCCGCCACAGTTCGGCCCCGACGGCATGCCCCTCTATCCGCCGCAGTTCGGCCCCGACGGCATGCCCCTCTATCCGCCGCAGTTCGGCCCCGACGGCATGCCTCCCTATCCGCCGCAGTTCGGTCCCGATGGGCAGCCCCTCTATCCGCCGCAGTTCGGTCCCGACGGCCAGCCCCTTTCACCGCCGCAGTTCGGCCCCGACGGCATTTTAGCGAATCCGGATCCCTCAGATAGCTCTGATTCCTCTGAGCATTCCGATATCTCCGATTCCTCCGAGCAATCTGATCCCTACGATATCTCCGATCCCTCCGATTCCTCCGAGCAATCTGATCGCTCCGATATCTCCGATCACTCCGATTCCTCCGAGCTCCCTGATCTCTCCGATATCTCCGATTCCTCCACCCCCTCGGCCGAATCAGAGACTGAAGCCGCAGAAAGTTTCGTCGAAGAAATAGAAGATGATGAGATCGTCTTAGAGCCTGAAGAAGAAGAAACAGTAGTTTCATTAGATGCAGAAATTAAACCGGAATCAGAAGAAACATCAACCGAAAATAATACCCAAGAATCTGAAGATATGTCACAGCAAATGAATCCTAATCAGCCAAACAATCCCTACAATCAGGGATATCAACCAAACGGACAACCTGTAGATCCGCGTTATCAACAGTATCCAAATGGTCAAAATCCTTATGGTCAGAATCCATACGGACAAAATCCTTATGGACCAAATCCTTATGGTCAAAATCCTTATGGTCAAAATCCTTACGGACAGAATCCATATGGACAGAATCCTTATGGCCCAAATCCTTATGGTCAAAATCCATATGGACAGAATCCTTATGCCCAGCATCAGCAGAATCCCTACGGTCAGCCCAACTCACAGCAGGCTCCGCAGCAGAATCCCTACGACCAGCCCAACGCACAGCATGCTCCGCAGCAGAATCCTTACGGCCAGCCCGATTCTCAGCAAGATTCTCAGCATAATCAAGATGATCAGTCAGATTCACAGCAGGCTCCACAGCAGAACCCTTACGGCCAGCCCAATTCTCAGCAAGCTCCACAGCAGGCTCCACAGCAGAACCCATATGGTCAGCAAGCTCCACAGCAAAACCCTTATGGTCAGCCATACCCGCAGCAGAACCCTTATGGCCAGCAGTATTACGGTCAGCAATATCCCCCTTATAACCCATACGGCCAGCAGTATCCGCAGCAAAATCCTTATGGCCAGCAGTATTATGGGCAGCCCAATTCTCAGCAAGTTCCTCAGCAAAACCCATACGGACAGCAAGCTCCCCAGCAGAATCCATACGGTCAGCAGTATCCACAGCAGAATCCTTATGGCCAACCCGCCCCTCAGCAGGATCCTTACGGCCAGCAATTCCCTCAGCAAAACTACTACGAACAGCCGCAGATGCAACACAATCCGCAGCAACCGCAACAGCAGGGACAACCGCAGAATTCTTTTAATCAGCAGAAAACAAGGCAGAATCCATTTGGACATCACCAGTTTCCGCCCCAGCAAGGTGCGCAGCCCATTCAAGGGTCTCCTTGGCAGCACTCAAACCAACATAAGGCTGAAGTAAATCAGCCTCAAGGTCAGCATTTTTCTAACGCCAATGGCTCACATTCAGAGGTAACGAACACTCCGTCGGCAGATAGTGCCGACCCTGATACGAAAAAGCTTAAGGTGTTGATTGCTGAAGACAACGAGAGCAACTACATACTTTATGAAAGTATGCTTGCCGGAAACTACGAACTCATCCATGCTTGGGACGGAGAGGAAGCTGTAGAGCTTTTCGACCAGACCAAGCCTGACATCATCCTTATGGATATAAGCATGCCTAAGATGGATGGATATGAGGCTACGACTGAAATCAAGAGGAAAGATTCCAATGTGCCCATTATCGCGGTGACTGCATATGCTTTCGCTACCGACAAGGAGAGGATGCTGGAGAGCGGCTTCAACGGCTACGTTTCCAAACCCATCAACAGCACCCGCCTCAAAGAAGAAATGTCGCACGTCTTAAACCGCCGTTAATTAAGCTTCGACCAAAAAAGTCAGCTCGGAGAGCTGATGATAATCTAAAACCCCAGGCTTCAGCCTGGGGTCCTCATCCAAAATATCAGCAGCCTCGGAGAGGCGATTTATGGTTATGTATTTTATGTACACTTATTGAAAATGACTAAAAACAGATTCTTCAATATTCTCATTCTGTTCCTTCTTTTCTTGATCGGTTCCGGATTCTCCGTGTCTGCCCAGGAAAAGAAGAAACAGCTCGTCATTATCAACTCATACAATGAGGTGGCTCCTTGGCCAAGAAAATATATCAACAAGGTTATCCAAGATATTTCCGATCGTCCTGATTTCAATGCTGTCAGGGTGATACATCTTAACAATAGCCTGATTTTCAATCATGAGGATTACGATAACTTGGTCAGTATGTTGTTCGAAAACTATACCGGGGCGGATCCTGATTATCTTGTTCTTGTCGGTGCTTTCGCATTCAATCTCAAGGATAAGATCAAACAGGTATGGGGTGATGTGCCGATGTTGCTGATCAGCCAGACTGAAAAGGTGGCTCCCTTGGAATTTTACTTCACTGCACTAAACACTTCTGATACCATAATGCCTCCCAGGATGACTCCTATGGAGTCGCTGAGGGATGACTACAACTTTTCGCTTGTGCTGACCCCTAATAAGCATAAGGAGACTGTCGATATGATGATTCAGATGTATCCTGACATGAATAAGATTGTCTTTATGGCTGATGGTCTTTATATAAATCATCATATCAGCTATATGCTTAGGGAATACATCAATCTTAAGTATCCGAATATTGACTATGAGTGGCTCCTCGCCGGCGAGGAGGGAGTGATGATCCCATATCTCAACAATAACGATCCTAATGTCGGGTTGTTGCTTTCTACTTGGTATTATACGGCTCCCGGTGTGTCAGGACTTCCTTTGATGAGTGCTACCGACTCATTCCTGATCAATGGTGCTCATCGGCCGGTGTTTGGATTGCGCTATGCCTACTTGAACTATGGCATTATCGGAGGTTATTTCTGCAGCCCCGATGAGATATACAAAAATGTTCATGAAGCGGTCTTGGATCTTATCAGTGGAAAGGATATGCGCGATGTGCCTTTCAGGATCCCTACCGAGGCTTATCCTTACATCAACTATCCTAAGATGGTAAGTCTTGAGATTCCACAGGATATTTGCCCTGATAACACGAAGTTTGTCGACAAACCCATCACTTTGTGGGAAGAGTATGGCGAATACGTTGTTTATGTTGTCGGAGTGTTGGTGTTTTTGTTGTTGGTGCTTTTGGTTTGGTATCTCATCTGTAAGCGCAACAGGGTAAGCCGCGACTATAACAGCCTTGTGAATTCTATGCCGATCGGATATATGCAGACCATAGTGGATCTTGATAAAAATGGTTCGGTAAAGTCGGTGCATTATGGTCGTCAGAACAAGGCCTTGAAGACTATGGTTGAGGATCATAACCTCAAGTCGCTAAAATCGGAGGAATATGCCGATATCTGGCAGGAATCGATCGATGCATTAGGCTCGGAAGAGGGACCGACGGGTTCCATCATAAAGGCTCCCAATGAGGAAGTCTATCTCGAGTTTATCGTGAATCCCAATAAGAAATCGAAGGAAAACCGCATGATCCTCGATGTCTATGCTATTGATGTCACTGACAAGATGAAGGTGGAGCAGGTGCTTCGCGATGCTGCCAAGAAGGCTGTCGAGGCAGACAATATGAAGTCGGCGTTCCTTGCCAACATGAGCCATGAGATTCGAACTCCTCTTAATGCCATCGTTGGATTTGCAAACCTTCTCTGCAAGACTGTCGACCCGGAGAAGAAAAAGAAATTTGTGGAAATTATTGAGACCAACAATCATTTGCTTCTCAAGCTTATCGGTGATATCCTCGACATCTCGAAGGCTGACTCAAACCGGATGGTCTTCAATATGTACACTATCGATATCAATAAGCTCCTTCAGACTATCGTATCGGGTGTCGATATCACTAAGAAACCGGATGTGAAAATTGATGTTAAGTTTGGTTTGGATAAATGCCTCATCACTTCCGATCCTTACAGAATCACTCAGGTGGTAAATAACCTTCTCACCAATGCCATTAAGTTTACCGAGAGAGGTTTGATCACTGTAGGTTACGAACTGATGCCCAACAATATGCTCCGTTTCTATGTAAGGGATACCGGACTTGGAATCTCACAGGCTGATATGTCTAAACTCTTCACTCGCTTCACTAAGCTTAATTCCTTTATTCAGGGCACCGGTCTTGGCCTTTCTATCAGCAAGACTATTGTTGAAAAGCTTGGTGGCACGATGAGGGCTGAATCGGCCGGACGCGGAAAAGGATCGACATTCTATTTCACTATCCCATATGTACTTGATGAGACGAAAGACAGTTACAATCAGGAATATTCAGCAGATGACGAGACTCGTTTTGAAGCCTTGAAGAAGAAAACAAAGGCTGCCGCTAACGATTTTGCAGGCAAGAATCTCGCTCAGGATCCTTCGTTGCCTTCTTATAAGCACGAACGCAAAAAGATTATGGTGGTGGAAGACAACGACAGCAACTCCCAGTTACTTCAGGAAATGCTGGCAGACAGATTTGACATTGTCACTGCAAAGGATGGTGCTGAATCAATCACAATATTTGCTCGTGAAACTCCGGATCTTGTCCTCATGGACATCAATCTTCCAATTAAGGACGGATATCAGGCCACTGAGGAAATCAGAAGATTGTCTAAGACTGTGCCAATAATTGCTGTCACAGCCTATGCTCAGCAATCAGACAGACGAAAGGTGATGGACAGCGGCTTTGACGGCTATCTCTCAAAACCTGTCGACGAAAACGAACTCTTCATAACCATCCGCCGCTTCCTCTAACCCCATAGGACGGCGGTTTCCCAACCGCCCTATGGAATGGAGGCTTCCCAGCCTCCCCCGAAGCAAAAAATATGGGAGGGCGGTTTCCCAACCGCCCAAAGAAAAAAGCACCGCAAAAGCGGTGCTTTTTCCATCCCTCATCCCTCATCCCTCATCCCTTAAGTTGAGCCTGCTCAACTTAAACATCCATCCAGCAGCGAAACAATAGCCTCCTTATCCATATCCCGACCTATAAACACAAGCTTATCCATCCTGTCGCCATACGTCTCATCCCAGTCACGTTTCAGTCCCGGCTCTGTTTCAAAAAAGCGCTCAAGCTCCTCTTTCGGTGCAGTCGCATACCATTGCCCGCACTCCGTCAGCTTCTTCTGCACTCCTGCCTGCTCAAACAGATAACTCATATCCGGATCATAGCTGAAATAGCAAATCCCTTTGCAGCGAATCACGCTCTTTGGCCACTGCTTGTGGCAGAAATAATCAAACTTGTTAAGGTCAAAAGGCTTCCTCCTGTAATATACAAAAGTAGAGATTCCATATTCCTCAGCCTCTCCCTCTCCATGATGGTGATGATGGTGATGATGATGGTGCTCATGCTCCTCATCATGCTCCTCGTGCTCGTGATGGTGATGCTCATGCTCGTGCTCATCTTCATGCTCGTGATGATGATGCTCATGCTCGTGCTCCTCCCTTGCCTCTTGACCCTTCACCCTTGCCTCTTCGCCGAAGGCGTCAACCGGTTTTTCTATCTCCCTGATCCATGTAGCGGATGTAGCCACTTTGCCAAAGTCAAACATATGGGTATCAAGAAGCTTACTGAAATCTACGTCGCAATAGTCGCATTCTATGATTTTTGCCGATGGATTCAAAGCATGTATGGTCTCCCTGATCATTGCTGCATCTTCCTTCGATACTTCTGAAATCTTATTCAAAAGCACAATGTTGCAGAATTCAATCTGCTGCACCACCAAGTTTTCAAGATCTTCCTCTCCGTATTCTTTCACAGTCAGTGATTTCCCACTTCCAAATTCACTCTGCAGACGAAGGGCGTCCACAACTGTCACAATGCAGTCGAGCACAGGCACACCATTGCGTGTCACAATAGGATTCATAGATGGTATCGAGCAGATGGTCTGAGCAATTGGCTCAGGCTCGCAGATACCGCTTGCTTCTATCACTATATAGTCGAAACGGTCACCCTCCATAAGATCTACAAGCTGGTTGACAAGGTCCATCTGAAGTGTGCAGCAAATGCAACCGTTCTGAAGAGCCACAAGAGAGTCATCCCCCTGGCCTATAAGTCCATCTCGGGCTACAAGGTCGGCGTCTATATTGACCTCGCCAATATCATTGACGATAACTGCAAATCGTATCCCCTTCCTGTTATTCAGTATCTTATTTAGAAGCGTAGTCTTTCCGCTCCCGAGATATCCCGTGATCAGCAGCACAGGAGTCTTCTTCATCATTTCCTTCATATCATTAATGTTCAATTTATTAAATACAATAATGTTCTAATTTATCATATACAAATTCAAACTAAGTAGCAAGCGCACTCCGTGCGCGTCCCTCGCGTCCATCCCACAACAAAAAGTCCCACCTAATCCAAAGGACAGGCAGGACATTCCAAAATCACCAAGAGCGATAAACGGGGCTCGAACCCGCGACCCTCAGCTTGGGAAGCTGATGCTCTACCAACTGAGCTACTATCGCAT
>JAIDSL010000056.1 GCA_029061255.1 Muribaculaceae bacterium | reverse complement strand
CACGGGATTGTCATTGCTCAGAGGATTGATGAGAGGTTCGAGTCTTTTTCTGATATTTCCCATAATTATTCTTTATTAGATTCTTTTTCAAGATTTTTGAAAAATGCGGTATAAGGTTCGAGAGAAGTGAAGAGCATCTTCTGTACGCCCTGGCTTGTGATGGTGCCGCCACTCACTGCATTCACGTAAGCTCTTCCTGCAGGTTCCTGTCCTTTTTTCACTACAAGCACTGATTCGAATTGGCCGTTGCTGCCGAAGATGGATTTTCCTTCAAACTGGCTGCTGAATGCAGGTCGTTCAATTTCTGCACCCAAGCCCGGAGTTTCACCCTGATGGCTGAAGTATGCTCCGTAGATGGTCTTTCCGTCAGCGTTCATTGCTATGTATCCCCAGATAGGTCCCCAAAGACCTGCTCCGGCAACCGGGACTATATATTTCTCTCCTTTGTCAGTAGTGCAGACAAATACAGGGAGTATCCGTTCATCAGCTGGTTTCTTGACTTCTGTTGCCATATTGATATCAAGCGCATCTCCTTCTACCTTTGCGCCTTTACTGTCGACACAATAGCTATCCTTGATGTGAGAGCTGTAGAGCTCACCAATGCTTTCTTCTGATGTCGGATAAATCAAAGCGGCAGCCAAAATCTGCTTCTTGGTATCGTTGGCAATATTCTCAAGCTGTGCCGGACGCAATGCCTGATATACAAGGGCGAGTGCGAAACCTACCACTATCACAAGCACTGCCGCATAGATGACGGTATATACGTTGTTTTCCTTATTGATTTTCATCGTAGTTCGTTCTATTTGCGTTAATACTTGTTTACACTGCCATTCGTTTCATCCTGCGGCGGATGTTGCTGTTGACCACACACCAGTCGATTAGCGGAGCAAAGCAGTTCATAAGAAGCACTGCCAGCATCGCTCCTTCAGGGTAGCCGGTGTTGTAGAATCGTATAGTCATAGCCAAGACTCCGATCAGGAATCCGTAGATCCATTTGCCGGTCTCTGTGCGGCAGCTTGTCACCGGGTCAGTCGCCATAAATACGATTGCAAACATAAAGCCTCCGAGGCAAAGTTGATCGATAGGATATACCATACTTACAGGATATGTCGGATTTCCTATGGCACATCCGAGATATGACATTCCGAGACCTCCTACCAAAGCTGAGAGCATGATCTTCCAGCTTGCCATTCCTGTGGCAAGGAGTATCACAGCTCCGATAAGGATGCAGAAGGTGGACGTCTCTCCCCAGCTACCCGGGATTGTTCCCCAGAAAAGATTACTAAGGTCGAGAATCTGACCATCTACTCCATAGATATGAACATTCTCGCCGGTAGCTGTAGCGAGTTGTCCAAGTGGGGTGGCTCCGGAATAACCATCTACCGGAGTCGCACTGCCTAAACTAACAAATACACTGTCGCCACTCATCTTCGAAGGATATGCAAAGAATAGGAATGCGCGGGTGACGAGGGCTACGTTGAGGAAGTTATAACCTGTTCCTCCAAATACTTCCTTAGCGAATATCACAGCGAATGCCACTGCCACTGCGAGCATCCAACACGGAGTGCTGACGGGGCAGATCATTGGAATCAGGATACCTGATACGAGAAACCCTTCCTGAATTTCATGTCCACGTAGCTGTGCCACTATAAACTCGATGCCGAGACCTACAATGTAGGCTGTCAGTATCTGCGGAAGCACTGCCCAAAGTCCGTAGAAGAATTGTGCCAGCCAGCCAATGCATTCTCCCGTGGCGAGATGATGCTGATAGCCGACATTCCACATTCCAAAGAGGCAGCAGGGAAGCAGGGCTATCACCACAGTGATCATCGTGCGCTTCGAGTCGTTGCCGTCATGGATATGCACGCCTGATGTAGAAGTCTCATTCGGCGTGTAAAGGAAAGTATAGAAGCCGTCGAATACTGAGTGTAGGGCATGGTATTTGCCCCCTTTCTCAAACATGGGCTTCATGCTGTCTATTTTTTTCTTTAGCTTGCTCATAGATATAGTTCTGAAAGAATTGTTTTCATACTGAATTCTCGATCAACTGTCTTTTCTCAGGCGCTCGAGGCTTTCGCGCGTGAGCTTCTGGAGTTCCTGCTTGGAAGTGTCTACGAATTCCGGAAGCGCAAAGTCTTCAGGTGCAATCTCATAGATGCCGAGTTTCTCCATTTTGTCGTAGTCGCCTGCCATCATAGCCTTGATGAGATATTCAGGATAGATGTCGAATGGGAATACTTTGTCGAGTTCTCCACTGAGGATCATCGCACGATGTCCTCCCTTTATTCTAGCATCGAAGTTGAATGGCTTTTCAAGTCCTCTCAAGAAGGCGGGGAATGTGCGTTTTATGCTGAACTTTTTGGGGCTCATAGAAGCCCATCCCATGAATTCATCAGCATTGTCACCTTCTTGGATGATGGTGATCTGACGATAGGGGAATCTCAGGAAATCGGTCTCCGGATTGACTTTGACGCCGGTCAAGACATTTCCTGAGATCACACGAAGGCTCTCTCCTTCCTTCAGCTCTCCCTTCAGTATCACGTCAAGAGAGGCTCCGATTTCGGTAAGCACCTTCTTGGGTTTTACTGCAGCCGGGCCGGTGATGGCTACTTCTGCGCGATAGTCGCAGTAGCCCTTCTTCACAAGCATACCTATTCTTGCCACCGTGCCTGCATCTACAGTCCATACAGTCTCCCCTTTATTGATGGGAGCGACTGCTGCAATCTGCACGCTCGGATTTCCGGCCGGATGCGGCCCTATCATGTCGAGGACAGTGGCAGCCTTAGTGCGAAGTCCCTGGCCGGGTCTTACAGCGAGATAAACAGTCCCTTTTGTCAGGGTTTTAAGTGCCTCGAGTCCCGGTTCGAGATATTCGGCGATATGTGTCGGGATAACATTCCCGGCAAGAGGGGAGGAGTCAAACGCTGTGACGAATATGTCGCGTGGGGCTGCATCAGCTGCAGGCACAACATCGTAAGGACGCTGGCGCATCATTGCCCAAAGACCGCTCATCTTTAGCTTATCAGTAAGATTTGCAGTATCAATCGGATTAGTAGCATCCTCTCCTGCTTTGACTGTAACGGCGAGTATCTTCCTTCTCTCTCCGCGGCGTATCTCTTCCACAGTGCCTGCGACAGTCGACACAAGCTTGATCGCCTCCGCTTCCTTTGCATGGAACAGGGGAGTTCCCTTTGCCACTGCATCACCCGGTTTTACATCACATTTCCATGTGTACCCGGGAAAATCATCAGGACATATGCCTATTAGCCCTGACTTGATTGGTTCCGGCTTCCCCCCGGCTTTTCCTTCAAGGGGAATGTCGAGTCCCTTTTTTATGTTAATTTCTCTTGCCATACCTGCTTGGTATATTAAATGAATTATTATGTCTTAATTTATCCGTTATCCCCCTCATAAAAACACAAAATTAATTAAAATTTGCTAATTAAGCAAAATTTCGGCTGAAATTAGATAAAAAAAACATTCGCCCCGCTTTTGCGGAGCGAATGCTCAGTATTTTAGATTGAAAATTTTGCCAATCGGTATTATTCCTTCAGGCCTTCTACGAATTTACGGTAGTCAGCGTTGTCGGGGTCATACTGGAGATATTTGTTGAAGTTCTCCTTTGCCTTTGCTACGTCTTTCTGGTCGAGATAGTAGTTGCCGAGGTAGTTGTAGATGTTTTTGGCGTCTCTCGCGTAGCGGGAAGGATTCTCGCTCTTCTCGAGAAGGATAGCAGCCTCGCTATACATCGGGAAGGCAGCTGTCTTCACCTCAGCGTCAGTAGCGGCACGCTGCAGAGCTATATCGCCGTAGATCTTGTAGGGCTTATAGTTGCCGGGGAGGGCAGCCTCCATCTTGGTGGCATAGTCATAAGCCTTCTGGAAGTATGAATCGGCCTTAGCAGGATTGTCTTGCTTGTTCTCGACTCCGGCATAGAAGCTGAAGGTAGCCTGTTGGCTGTAGTCGTTGAAGTCGGGTTGCTCAAGTTTTGCAAGATATCCTTCGTAGGCATCTGATGCGCCGGCGAAGTTGTTTGCCTCAAGATAGGTCATTGCGAGCTGTTTGTTGAAATTCGCATTGTCGGGCATTTCCTTGATTGCCTCGTTGAGAACTGCCATTGCTTCCTCGGTGCGCTTTGCGTTGGTGAATTCCTCAGCGATCAGTGTGAAGTCGATGGGTGCGAATTTGTTGGCAGCCGGATTGGCATTATGGGCAGCCAGAAGTTCCTCAGCCATGGGAACGAGCTGATCCTTCATGGCAGGAATGTTGGCGGCATTCATGAACTGGAAACGACGAGCTGTGAAGTTGCCCGGATTCTCTGCAAGCAGCTTGGTTGCATAGTCATAACCTTTCTGGAACTCACTGCTTGAGAAAAGGAGAAGGGCGTAGCGGTCTTCATCCTGCTTGAAGTGGTTGGGATTCTGTACGTAAACGCCATATTCGCGAGCTGCATCAGCGAAGTCCTTCTTGTTGTAGTATGCGTTGGCAAGCTCACGCTGTCCGAGAGCGGATGTCGGGTTTACTGAGAGGAGCTCTTTAAGCATTGCCACAGCATACTGCGGATTGACCTGAGTATAGAGGTTGGCATACTTAACATATGCCTCAGTTGCGTTTGCATTGTAGCTCTTTGCCATCTCATATTTTCCGGCAGCACCGCCCCAGTTCTTTTTATCTTTCTCCTGGTCGCCCTCGAAGATGTAGATTTCAGGAGCCTGGAGGTTGATCTTGCGGGCTTTTGCTACTCTCTTTTCAATCTCTTTTGCGTAAAGCACCGGGTCTGCGTCATAATATGCGCGTGCAATAGCAATTTCAGCACCGGCATCTTTCTTTATGAGGCTTTCGCCTTTCTTAAACTGTTCTTCTGCAGCTTTCTTATCACCTTTCTTAAGGGCCATGCCACCGAGACCGATATAGTTATAGCCATAATTGGGGTTGGCCTGTACGCCGGCTTCAAAATATTTCTGTGCCTCATCGAGCTTATTTTCATCGATAGCGATGAGTCCGAGATAATAGTTTGCGATTGCCTTGTCAGTCCCTGCATTGTTAAGGTTGCGAAGTAGCAGTTCCTTCGCGTTGTCAAGCTGGTCTGCCTTGTAGTATTCAGCGCCTTCCAAGTGAGTCTGCGCTGATGCACTCATTGCGATAGCAGCAAGAGAAGCAGCGAATAATGTTCTTAATTTCATTGATATACGGTTTAATGTTTGTTATTTCGTCTTGTTTATCTCTCTAATTTTTCGGGATTTGTCATCACCGACTGGAAACTCAAATGCAAATTTAACGAATTTCTACGATGTTGACAAATATTTTTAGGTCAAGTTTAGTTATCTTTCGTAAAAATTGCGAGAAAATTAATAATTTTACTCGTTTTTAAGAAGTATTTACAATTTAATGACGATTTTTTTCATATATAAAGGTAATCCTACAGCTAAGCACACCAGCACAAGGAAAATTGAATATGCAAGTGATCCAAACTCGTTTCCACCAAACAGCATAGAGAACCAATCAGGGAAACACTGACCATTTATATTAATTTTCCATACAAACTCCTCAAGAAGATAACTGAAACAGTAAAGCACAAGTGGATTAAGACCGAATACGCATGCCGGCTTCACGAGCCAAGGAACTCTCATTTTCCTTATGTCGAGCATCCACAGTAAGATTGCAAGCGTCGTGGCTGCTCCGCCACAGGTGGCAAACACAAAGCTCGGTGTCCAAAGGTTCTTATTGATTGGAACCATAGGATTGAAGAAGAATCCAAGTATTATCAATGCTCCACCTACAAGTGAAAGCTTAGACACTGTTTTCCATAGGTCCTGCTTCCCCTTCATAATGAGATTGCCACAAAGCATGCCAATCAGCACGTGGGCAATGCCCGGGAGATTTGACAGCAATCCTTCAGGGTCGAAGCATATGCGGGTGTCTCCTACACGTTTGTGATACATATGCTCGCATCCAATTGCCCATCGGTCAATCCTCGCTATTATATTGTCTTCCGATAGTTGGAATCCGTCGAATATAATAAGTATCAAAGTGTAGATCAAAAGTATGCAGACGATCACCCATATGATTTTCTTGCCCGACCCTAACGCTAAGTAAATGAGCGAAGCAAACATGTAGCATACGCCGAGGCGGACCAGTACTCCGGTAAGACGCAGAGTGTCAAATTCCAAAAGATTTTCCACTCCTGAGATCCCTCGCGCGATCCAAGTCAGAAGGATTCCTACGATGATAATCTTGAATCCTCTCATTATCGACTTGTGGACTGCTGCGCGTTTGGGCATTTTATTTAACGAAAATGCAGCTGATACTCCCATAATAAACATGAATGATGGGAATACGAGATCTGCAAAAGAAAGTCCATCCCACAACACATGGTTGAGGAATGGAAACATTCTGCCACTTCCGACCTGGTTGTTGACCACGATCATAAGGGCTATAGTCAAGCCTCGCATTACGTCGAGGCTAAGAAGTCGGTTTTGTTGGTTTGTCATGTCAGGTTCTGATGTTCGGAATGGTGAAGGTGTCATTGGAGGTTTACCATCCGGGCGCTCATATGATAGGGGAGAATACCGGTCTTGGATATGATCTTCTGTCCGATGAAGCCTTTGCTAAACTGATAGAAACTGTTTAGTACGCTGCTTCCTGTGGCTGTGCTGATCATATAGACTTTTCTATAGAGAGGGTATTCGCCACTGTTGATATAAGCCTGATAAGGCATGTATGCTACCGTAGAGTAATCATTCTCCTCGACAGGATTGGCCACTTTCAGAATCTTGACTTCCGTAGTGAGGTTGGTGGCGATAGTGTCGTTTTCCACGGCATAGTCAGCCATCCTTTTCTCCACAGGCACATTCTTGGCTTCGCTGAGGTCAGCGCCGAGCCAGCTTACGCTGATTATACCTATGGCGTTTTTATCATTCTTGACTATATCGAACACCTCTGCGTTGTCTTTCTGTGCGAATGCATTGGGATTGTCGGAAATCTTGCCGTTTTCTCCAAGGAATTTCTCGCGCATATAGCTAACTGTAGAGCTGCCCTGATTGTCAAATACGAGCTTGATATTAGCATCGCTGGGCACTGCCAGCTGATTCCATTTAGAAATCTTGCCGTTTATAATCTCCTTTATGTCAGAAAGGGTGAGGGTATTGACAGGATTTTCCTTGTTGACTATCAAGGCCACAGCATCGACTGCGATACAGCTCTGGCGCACGACCCTGCGGTATTTGTCTTTGATATATTTTATCTGGTCTTGAGTCAACTCGTGGGTAGTAACTACGAGCTGAGTCTTGTTTTCAAGCAGGGAGTCCATTGCTGTCTGCTCATCAACATAGAAGGGTATAATAGCACTGTTGGGATATTGATACTCGAACACTTCGATCTCTTCCTGCAGGATATGACGGAATCCGTCATCGCAATACATGGTGGCACTTCCATCAGCGTATTCACCTCTCTTAATGGGTGAGCAGGCAACGGCAAAAGCCGCCAGGATCACTCCGAGCGACAATGCCTTAAATAGTTTATGTGATTTTATAAGTTTCTTCATGGTAGTGTTTTTATAGGTTATTCCATGAGTGGCGGTGAGTGGAGGTAATGAAATGCTACTCGTCTTTATTGACGATATACATTCTCACGCCTCTCCAGATACCGTAGGCGATAAGTAATCCACCTACTATGTAGCTTATTGTAGTGTCTATGCTCTCAAAGAAGCCGGTGAAGAACAAAATGCCGACTGCTATGTAGACTATCATCATGAAGATATTGAAGCCAATGCGAAATCCCTTCGGTTGGCCGGTCTGGGGATCATCTAAATTTTTCATGTCTTTTAGTATTTTTAGGGTTTCTTTATTACTTTAACATTTATATCGCCTATTGGTTTACAAACGCCCAATATTTTTTTAACACTTTATATTAATCGGCATACGTAAAACGTAAAACTCAAAACGTAAAAAAATCCCACATCTTGTGATGCGGGATTTTCTATAGATAGGGTAGTGGATTACTGCTGTTGCAGACGGAAGTTAACCGGGAGGGTGAAGTATGAACGTACGGCTACACCGTTGTTCTTACCAGCCTGCCACTTCGGCATCTTGTTGACAACGCGGAGTGCCTCTTTGTCGAGGTCCTTGTCAACACCTTTCACGATCTGTGCCTGTGAAACTGAACCGTCCTTCTCAACGACGAACTTCACGATTACACGACCCTGAACGTCGTTCTGCTGAGCTGCTTCCGGATAACGGATGTTGTTGCTGAGCCATTTCATGAGGGCCGGCATACCACCGGGGAACTCTGCCTGCTGCTCTACGGCGACGAAGATCTCGTCTTCCTTAGGCTTGACAGGTTCCGGTTCCTTTACGATGACCTGTTCCTGAACTGCCTGGAACTTGTCGGCATCGTCAGAACCTTCCTGGTTTACGACACCACGGGCGGTGTTGTCTTCCTTCTGGTCCTCCATGTCCATCACCTCGTTCTTTACGTCGTCCACAATGGCAATCTGAGTCACCTGTACTGTGGCGAGCACTTCCTGAGGAACTTCGGGAATCTCGATTTCAACTTTCTGCTCTTCGGGTTCCGGCTCATCTTCTTCTTCCTGCTCCATCTGTTCGAGCTGAGCAGCAAGCATCTTCTCTGCCTGCATCTTTGCTTCAATGGCGGCTTTCTCAGCCATCTTGTCGCTGTAGATGCCCCATACGAATATGATGGCAAGGAGTGCTGCGAGTCCGGCGAGGAGGAAAACGAACGCTTTATTGTGGCGTCTGTCACTCTCCTGACGCATCACGTATGCACCGAAGTCTTTGTTCTTATCGGCGAATACTATGTCGCGCCATTCTTTCGATGTAAGATCTATATTGCTTTTAGCCATTTTCTTCTTGTCTTAAAGGTTAATAAATCCTTACATCAACGATTGCGGTTCTGGAAATCGATAAGCATCGTCGAGTCCATGCGGCTCATGTTGTCGATCTGATACTTCGATACAGAGTTGATCTGCATCTCGTCGAGCATCTCTACGAGAGCTCCATAGGAAGCTTCGGGAGTCGATTTGATGATGATCACCGGTTTCTTGAGTGTCTCGTCCTTGCGCACCTCTTTAGCTTTGACATCAAACTGTTCCTGAGTGATCTTTCCGTCGCGGAAGTCTTTCTTAAGAAGTTCGATCTTTTTCCAGACATCCTTGTTACGGTCCTGAATGATGCGGCGGATATCCTTCGACTCGTCTTTCGAGCCAACGAAGTCAGCCTTCTTCAGGTTGTTGTTTTCAGCGTTAGGAATAGCTTCGCCATTGCAGGGCTTGCCGTCGTAGTAGTAGATTTCATTGACAACGCGTCCGTTTACCGTATCCGGGATAAGGCTACCGGGCTTGCGCTTTGCGTCAATGATGATGGTGATAGCGTCGTCTGCAGATGCCTGGCTCATGTTCTCTTCATTCTGAACCTTTTCATTTGAAGGGAGCGCGATGTTGAGGGTCTGCGACTTGATCATGGTCGTACACAGCATGAAGAATGTGATAAGCAACATGTTCATGTCGACCATCGGGGTAAAGTCTACC
>JAIDSL010000055.1 GCA_029061255.1 Muribaculaceae bacterium | reverse complement strand
GTATGCCTCACAATGGACCTCTCACTTCTCCTTATGGTTATCGCCAGCGTTTCCGCCGCATGCATAAAGGTGTTGACATAGGCATAAAGATGAACGATACAATTTATGCAGCGTTTGATGGCAAAGTGCGTCTCACAGCTTATGAGGGCAGAGGATACGGCAATTATGTTATCCTTCGTCATCCAAATGGACTGGAGACTGTATATGGCCACCTTAACAAACATCTTGTGAAGCCGGATGATGTAGTTCGCGCAGGCGATCCCATCGGTCTCGGTGGAAGCACGGGAAGAAGCACTGGTCCTCACCTCCATTTTGAGACTCGCTTCATGGGCTATGCAATCAACCCCTCCGCGATCTTTGATTTCGCCAACCACACCACCCATACTGACGATTATACCTTCTCCAAGACAACATATACAAAAGCACGCAACTTTGCCCCAAGCAAAAACAACAAGCGTGAACTTGCTGCAGAAGATGCCAACACCTATAAGTCAGGAAATAGCCAGATCGCTTCTTACACTGTGAAGAAAGGCGATACAATCAACAAGATTGCAAGAGCCCACGGTATGTCGGCTACCTCTCTTAGAAAACTCAATGGACTTGAGACAACAGATGCAATCAAGATTGGACAAGAACTAAAACTTAAGTAATATATACCATACTTTCCAAGAAAAATCAAGGAGCATTGGCATTTCTTGCCAGTGCTCCTTGATTTTGTTATATTTTTATTAAATGTGGTTTCACGATAAACCTTATGCTTTCAATCCACGTTTTAAGTGCAAAGACTGAAACCTTAACAAAATATGATTTAGCTATGAAAACATTATCTATCACCTGCTACGCAATAGGATGCATCCTCCTCATGATATCATGTTTCACCGTAAGTATCTCCCTTACATGGTGGCTCGGAGGAATCGCAGTAGTATTCTTAATTGGAGGCTGTGTTTTCCAATTCAACGTCGTCAAGGAGACACAACATCACAATAGATTTTATTGAATCATCAAATTAGCCCGATGCAAAGTATCGGGCTTTCCTATGTCTATAATATCAAGCCCATCTTGACGTACGCCACATATTTTCAACCCAGGGATTCCTGAAAGGAAAAAATCCATGATGGGGAAAGCACCGCTGAAACCATGCTCCTTCATAATGGAGAATACTTCAGGAGACATAACGTAGATTCCACTGAAAGCCAATATTAGATCTTCTTCGCTTATTTGAAGAGACTGCGGGCGTTTTTGCCCAGTTTTCAGATTGACCCAACCTTTCAAAATCAAATCCTTGTCAAAGACAAGTTTCCTGTCTGAATTCCTATCGGAAACAAGAAGAGTAATGAGGCCACCATGATTCATATGCTCTTCATAAAGACTCCTTAGATTTGCATTTGAAAGGATATCGACATTATGCACAAGAAAAGGACGAGAATCTTTCGAAAGCAGTTTCTCGGCATGCAAAATGCCACCCCCTGTCTCAAGCAACTGTGCAGTCTCATCAGACACTGACACTTCGCCTACTGGAAGCCCCCCACTCTTGATATAATCCTCTATCTGATCGGCAAAGTGATGTACATTCAGTGTCACTTCGTCAAAACCTTGCTGTGCAAGTCGCTCAACAACTCGCCTCAGCATAGGAATTCCTCCCACCGGCACCAAAGCTTTAGGGTGCTCTTCGGTCCATGGCTTAAGCCTTGTGCCGAGCCCGGCACATAATATCATTGTCTTCATTTGTTCTATCAAGTTTTTTTTCGAGAGGAAGTAAAGGTTTATGAGGTAATTTGGTTATTTGGTGACTGAAGGATGCTCACGGTGCACAACACGAACATGTGCTTCCGGGAATGTTTCCCTGACATGGATGGCAGTATGCTCTGCGCTATACACTGAACGATGCTGACCTCCAGTGCATCCGAAGCCTATTTGAATATGAGAGAAACCTCTATGAAGGTATCTTTCTATAGCCGCATCAGTCAAAGACCATACGCTTTTCAGAAATGGCTGCACCTCTCCCCTCTTCTCAAGATATTCAATAACGGCATCGTCTCTCCCGGTGAGTTGACGATACTCTTTATATCTCCCCGGATTATGGAGAGCCCTGCAGTCAAAAATAAAACCGCCCCCATTCCCACTAAGATCCCGGGGATAACCTTTTTTATAAGAAAAAGAGAAAATTTCCACTGTAAGACATCCCTTGATTTCTTCCCTATCAAACATAGGATCCTCAACCAATGCCACAGAAACTTTCTTTAGTTCCGGATAACAGTCGAGCACACCTTGACTCAACAAAGTCCTCAAATTGGCAAGTGCTCCCGGAATAGAGAGCAAGAAATGAGACTTTTGCTGCACAAGACCCCTAAAACCATAAGCGCCCAAAACCTGAAGCGTGCGAAACAAAACCATTTCGTTCAACACATTCAGCATTTTGTCTTTCTTATCGGAGTCTCCATCGCAATATGACAAACAATAAAACTCAAGCATCGACTTTCTGAAGTCGTCGCTGAAGCCGGCTCTTGCTTGCCAAAGAAAAGACACAGCGTCATATAACGCCGGGCCCTTCCTGCCACCCTGAAAATCGATAAAAACGGGACCGTCGACAGTAATCATCACATTCCGGCTCTGACAATCGCGCATCATGAAGCCGCAAAACTCTTCGGAGATTCCAATCAATTTATCACTAAGCCTTTCAAAATCGTCTTCAAGAAGATCTTCATCAAATACGACATTCCTTGGCTTCAAATATTCATATTTGAAATAATTAAGGTCCCACAAGACTTGACGGCGACTGAAATCCTTATTGATGCAATCTGATTTCCATATATTTTCAGGAGTTTTCTGCAGCGAAGCGAGCCTAATAAGAGTCTCTTTCACCATCAAATTAAAGCCCGGGGTATCCAACAAAGAAAAAAGTGAATTGTCACCTAAGTCTTCCTGCAGGTAACAATGATAATCAGCGGAGACAGCATATATTTCAGGTACTGCCTTACCTTGACTAAGGAAATCTTGAGCAAGCTTCACAAAACAGCGTCCTTCTGCTGCATCCGGTACAAACGTACCGATACATGAAAGCTCATCTGACGACATCCGAAAGTAAAGCCTGTCTGACCCACTTCCTAAAATAGGAGTGAGCCTCACTTCTCTAATATTGTAGAACGACTCAAACAAATCCTTAAGAGAGCGTTCAGCATACAAGATATCTGATTCATTCATGACTAAACGTATGTATTAATCAAAAACTATCCAAATGATAATTGTTAGTGTCTTGATATTTTTGAATAAAAAGGGATATGTGCTCCATTTCGAACACAAAATTAATCAAAAATACATTATTTTTCGAAAAAAGATTTGGAATAGTTGATAGAATTTCTTAATTTTGTGTGATAATCCGCTTCGATCGTCATATTAGCGTCATATAATAGCTATATTTTGGTTGGAACGGACACTTGAGCATAGACAAGAAACAGAAAAAATATAAATTAACCCGTAGTTTAGATATGGCAACAATCGACAATTACAATTTCGCCGGAAAGAAGGCGATTGTTCGAGTAGACTTCAATGTGCCCCTCAACGAAGACGGCACGATCAGCGACGACACCCGCATCCGTGGTGCTCTTCCGACACTCAAGAAGATTCTTGCAGACGGCGGCTCGCTCATCCTCATGAGCCATATGGGCAAGCCAAAAGGCAAAGTCAATGAAAAGCTCAGTCTTTCACAGATCCGTGAGGCTGTTGCTAAAGCTCTTGGAGCAGAAGTGAAGTTTGCACCTGATTGCGCTAAGGCTCAGGAAGCAGCTAAAGACCTGAAGCCAGGTGAAGTGCTTCTTCTTGAAAACCTCCGTTTCTATCCCGAAGAGGAAGGCAAGCCTGTAGGCATCGACAAGAACGACCCGGCTTATGAAGATGCTAAAAAAGAAATGAAAAAGAGCCAGAAGGAGTTTGCCAAGACTCTTGCAAGCTACGCTGACGTTTATGTCAACGATGCATTCGGCACTGCTCACCGCAAGCACGCTTCTACAGCAGTCATCGCCGACTATTTTGATGCAAACGACAAGATGCTTGGCTATCTTATGGAGAAAGAGGTGCAGGCTGTCGACAATATCCTCAAGGATATCAAGCGCCCCTTCACTGCAATCATGGGTGGCTCAAAAGTATCTACAAAGATCGGTATCATCGAGAACCTTATGGACAAGGTAGACAATCTCATCCTCTGCGGCGGCATGACATATACTTTTGCAAAGGCACAGGGAGGCAATGTCGGCAACTCCATCTGCGAGAACGACAAACTTGACCTTGCTCTCGACATTATGAAAAAAGCAAAGGAGAAAGGCGTAAACCTCGTGCTTGGCACAGACTGCGTTGCAGCTGACGCATTCAGCAATGATGCTAACACACAGATTTGCTCCGTTATGGACATTCCTGAGGGATGGGAAGGTCTTGATGCGGGTCCTGACAGCATCGCAGCATTCCGCGAAGCAATACTTCCGGCAAAGACAATCCTCTGGAACGGTCCTGCAGGTGTATTCGAGATCGAGAAATTCACTACCGGAAGCCGTGCAATTGCAGAAGCAATTGTTGAAGCTACCGACAATGGTGCATTCTCTCTCGTAGGCGGTGGTGATTCAGTAGCTTGTGTCAACAAGTTCGGTCTTGCTGATTCCGTAAGCTATGTTTCTACCGGTGGCGGCGCTCTTCTTGAGGCTATCGAAGGAAAAGTTCTTCCTGGCATTGCAGCTATCAAAGGGGAATGATCATAATCCGGGGTGGCAAATGCCACTCCGGATCCAACATACTCAAAAGACACCTTAAATATCAAAATACAAAAAAACTCTGCCTGAGGCTCTAAATTCAATATGATCATAAAATTTCGATTTATAGAGAATTAGCTTGGGAATATGCTGAAAAGCATAAAAAATCTATCTAAATAGCTATAATTTTTTTTCGATTTAGATTTGTTTTTTTTGATATTTTTGGTAATTTTGCATTGTTAAGTCGTCAAGACAAACAAAACAGACAAAAAAAGACCATAAACTAACATCTTTAATTAATAACAACCCAAACTAATTACATCTATGGCATCTAACGATCCCAAGACTCAGTCAGCAGCAACATCAGCTGCGGCTAAGATCAAGAAAGAAGAGAAAATCTCTCAGATCCGCGGCATCAAGAACGCGTTCTTTGTAATCATCGCCTGCGCTATTTGCGGTGTGTGCATCTTCCTGTTCCTCATGGGTAACCC
>JAIDSL010000054.1 GCA_029061255.1 Muribaculaceae bacterium | reverse complement strand
CTTCGCCCAGATGATTAAGTCTGTCGACCTGTCGAAAGAACCCAAGGCTGCCGACCTTATACGGAAGTTTCAGGACGTTGAGGCGCGGCAGAAACTGATGAATGGTCCCCTCTCGCCAAAACAGGGCAAATGCAACATAGAAGCCTATAGAAAAAAGGAAGTGATACTTATCACGATCCCTGCTAATGTGCTTTTTGCTCCAAACTCCACCGAACTCTCTGATGGCGCGGCAAAATATCTCAACCCTATCAAAAGATATATGAAAGATCCCGATATGTTTAGGGTTCTCTTGGTGATGCATACCGACAACACCGGCTCTTCGAAATATCGCGATAATATCACAGCCGACCGTGTCGATGCAGTGACAGCTTGGTTTGATGATCAAGGTGCCGACACTTCCTTCACCTTCTCTTATGCCTTCGGCGACGAAGCTCCAATCGTCCCCAACACTTCCATTGAAAACCGCGACAAAAACCGTCGCCTGGAAGTCTTCCTTATGCCCGGCGCTAAAATGCTCGAAGAAGCAAAGAAAGGCAAACTCGATTTCTAAAGGCACAGTAGCCTCATGTAGGCTATTTGCCTCTGACTTAATTATGAATTATGCATTATGAATTATGCATTAATATGAAAACCCCATACTACATAGTCTACGAAGACCGCATAGAGCGCAACCTCCAACTCCTACGCCATGTGGAGCAGGAAGCAGACGTGAAGATCATAATGGCATTCAAGGCAAACGCCCTCTGGAAGACATTTCCAATCGTGAAGCGCTATTTCAACGCAAGCACCGCAAGTTCGCTCAACGAGATGCAGCTCTCGCTCGACTATCTCGGCCATGACGTGCACGCCTACTGTCCGGTATATACCGATGAGACTTTCCCAAAGTTTCTCGCAGGGTGCTCCCACATCACTTTCAACTCTCTGGCGCAGTTCAACCGTTTCAAGCCACAGATAGACGAGTGGAATGCAAAGCATCCTGAAAAGCCCGTAAGTGCCGGACTCCGTGTTAATCCCCACTGTAGTGTAATCGAAACCGATATATACAATCCGTGCATGCCTGGTTCCCGTTTTGGGGAATCCGCCTCAGCTCTTGTCGATGGTCTCCCCGATGGAATCGAAGGTCTGCATTTCCATGCCCTGTGCGAGTCTGACAGCCACGACCTTGCTAAAGTGCTCGATGCTCTTAAAGAGCAATATGGACATCTACTCCCAAAAGTAAAATGGCTCAATATGGGTGGCGGGCATCTCATGACGCGCAAGGGATATGACATAGAATTCCTGATCTCCTTGATGAAGGATCTTCACAAGGAATATCCGAATCTGAAGATTATTATGGAGCCGGGGAGCGCCTTCATGTGGCAGACCGGTGATCTCATCACGCAAGTGCTTGATGTGGTTGAGGACGCAGGAATAAAGACAGCCATAATCGATGCCTCCTTTGCATGCCATATGCCCGACTGCCTTGAGATGCCATATAAGCCTGTCATCGCGGAAGCTTTACTTGAAGAAGAAAATATCGACCTGCGCACCGGCGACCATCATTTCGGTGATACGGAGCGTCATACATATCGTCTTGGAGGCAACTCCTGCCTAAGCGGTGATTTCGTAGGAGACTGGGATTTCGCGAAGCCTTTGAAAGCCGGCGACAAACTGACACTGTGCGACATGAACCATTATACGACCGTAAAGACCAATATGTTCAACGGCATCCAGCACCCCTCAATCTGGCTCCAACCCAAGGAAGGCGACCCAGTCCTACTCCGCGAATTCACCTATGAAGACTATCGCGACCGCATGTCCTGAAAATGAACCCCGACAAATATTACTGGACCAACAGAGCCTCCATCCACCATATGGAGCGTCTCGAAGGCTTCCTTCCCGAAGGAAGCGATCCCGAGCAGATTCTTCTTTCCGGCAAACCCCGCTACATAGAGCATATTGAAGAAAGTATCATCAGTGTTGACGGCCATCGCCATTATGACATGTTGATTGAATACGACATTTACCATCCATCCCACGGAATATATTTTGGTTGCCGCTCCACGACACTGCCCGGTTTTGACCATAGCGTGGAGACAAAAACAGCTCTCGAGGAATGGAACTCCGTGTTGCCACTTGCTCTGCGCCGCCTCAACAATGTCTTCCCGGAAAAGGATTTCTCCTGCCGCCTCCGAGATACAGACAACGACAATGACCGCACCTTTTGGCCATTCTGGATCTCTCTCCACGAGGATGAATCGCCCGATGCGGTTGCCTGCGTAGCCCTGCGAATCCTCGCAGCAGCCTACAAAGACTATGTAGCCGGTGAAGCCATTGACGTAAAAATGCCTGAACACAAGGCGATAGTATACCCTACATTACGCACGGCCTTCACTCGCGAAGCTTACGAATCATTCCTGAAGCGTCTTGCCGCCAACGTTGCGTTGGTATCATCACTCGATAAAAGGGATTTGAATGTCCGTACTGCCGTCAGTATGTTTGAATCCCTAATTCGAAGACTGGAGGAGAGGGGAGTTCTCACAAGGAATACAGCATACGAATATGCATGGAATTTAAGGCATGATATTCCCGATGTCGAGTTTTCCGCACTTATCAAGATATTCTTTGAAGAACTACGACTTAGACTGGCACTCAACTCCTCGGTCAAGGTTCCATGGAAAGATCTGATTCGCCTCATACTTCGCCACGATGAATCTCCCTTCAAGGAACAGGTTAAGACCTTGAAAGCACAATACGATACGATATTACGAATCCGTGAATGGATAGTAGAGACATGATATGACACATTGAAAGCCCGAGGCAAACCCTCGGGCTTTCTTGTTAGTGGTTGATACTGACTCTTGGTTCAGTCATCATCATTCAACCGCACATCCGAATCTACATCGATGTATTTGTTAGAGTTATTCTCTTCATCGGAAAGCTCATCAGGCATCAAGTCGATGACATCTCCAAGAATTTTCGAAAAAAATCCAAGCTTCATAATACAAATATTATGTGAGATTTCCCTGCAAAGTTAATCCGGTTTCCCTCTCCCCAAAATATACGTATAGCAAAAGCCCCACAGCCTACATCCTCTCACATTTCCACTATACGTATATTTCCCAAACCTCCATATAATTCTAACTTTGCATCGCAAACTAAAAATCAGTTCCTACGAAACAATTTAAAACATAATATTACCCAATTAACATGGATCAAAACTCATTGGTTGCTTATGATGAAGCCGCAGTGGATGCTTCGTATAAAAGCTCTAAATTTACTGAGATATTTCGGAATGCCCGTAATGTAGCATGTCTGGTCGAGAATATGCCCAATATCACTCAGGGAATAAAAGAGATCAGACTTGCTCAGATTGAGAGTAGGAGGCATTTGGAATCACTCAGACTTCTTTCTGACAGAAACCTTCATAAATTTGATCGGATCATTCAGGGAGCGGAAAGGCGACTTGATCGTCAGCTTGACGAGATGAAGGAGATTAGACAGGTGATGCGCCAATTCAACATTAGTTCTCTCTCTTCAATTGAACTATCAATTATCTCAAAACTAAACGAGCAGATCGACATGATAAATTCAAATGTCATGTATGAGCTCAAAATGCTTTACAACCTTTAACCTTTAAGACAATGTCGACAAAGCAAACAGATTCACAGGAGGCTCTTGATGCACTCAACGAGTTGGATCAATTAAACCATGATTTGCATTCAACAGATGTACCGGCCGTTGCAGATGCCATGCTTCCGGAAACGGAATCGAATGATCAAAATGTAGCACCTCACATGTCCGATGTGGAATTTGATGGTACGATGAGCGAACTGAATAAGTTTATCGGTTCTATTTATCAGGATATGTCAGAGATTAACCCCGTGTTTAGGAAGGCATCCGAATTCTGTATGAAAAGAGCCGATGAATGGGCGGAAGCAGCGGAAAAATCCGGAAAAGGAATGGATTCCGATGAAGGAGCAGTAGCTATAGCCATAGCCGGTGTAGGTATTGCCATGAATGGTCTTGGCAAGTTGCTTCAGGTATGGGAAAAGCAGAAAAAGATCAACGAATATAAACGTATATGCGCCAACATAGTTAAGACCAAAGGCCCGAGAATCGACAATATGGTTGCTCTTGCAAAGCGAGCTGTGGATGAAGCTCTGATTGATCTTGAGGAGGTAACTGGTCAGCAAATCGACATTTCTTATGCATTTTCAGACTCTTATGAATCCCACCTGTCTGTTAAAGCCATTCTGATGTCAGCACTTAATAGATACAGGGAGTCTCAGTATGTATTCGATCAAATGGTTTGGTTGAGAGATCAGATTGCAGCTTGGAGTGAGGGTAATCTTGAAGATAGCTCATCTTCATATCCGTCATACCAGGCAATTAATCAATGGATTTTCTTCACTCTGCATCCGGTCAAGGACAAGGCTGCAGAGGATGCTCGTAGAATGGAAATCCAGGAAACTTGCGACTATGTAGTAGATGAATATATCCAGATGGTTGGAGGTGCCTACCAGATTGTCAATTCAGATTTTCTCATGAGCCTCTGCGATAATGAGCTTATGGCTACCCTTCTCAATAACTGTAGTGAGAACACCAAATATAAACTTCTCGCACTCTACGATAGTGTTAATCCTCAAAATCTCTCCAATGCGTTGGAAGGGGAATTGAGCGACTCAACTGCCCTTACCGTTACTTCCAAGCTTACAAGAAATGCAGAGAACATTGCCATTCAGGAGAAAAAACACACCAATCTAATGATTGTCAACGGTATTCTCCTTTTGGTAATGGCTTGTCTGCCTGTAATAGTACTCACTGATTGGGCTTGGTATTGGAAAACATTGGTTGGCATATTGATATCTTTTCCAATTGTGTACCGTATGGCTAAAGCTATCAATACTGTTGAGGAAAAAACGAAAAATAAGATCGAGCTTATTGAGCGTTGGCAACATACACGTATCCTTAAAATGACTGGATACAAGCCACAACCAAAGATGATAACTCGAATACAGAATAGTATCTGGTTAACTATAGGTTGCGCCGTGATTGGAGGAATCATAGGGTCATTTTTCCTTCCCCCTATAGGAACTATTTTAGGAGTCTGTATAGGGGCTCTCATTGGGGGAAGTGACAATGACGAGGAAGAAAGTGATGGTAGTGACTGGAATTCTTTCAAGACAGGAAGTCTTTCAAAAACCATTACTTGGACTGTAATAATCAGTCTCGCATTTCTCTTTGAACTCTACTGGCTCTTCATTTGACACATCAGAGAATTAAGTAGTTAAAGTTCCCAATTGAGAAATTTATCATTAATAATTAATCATTTATAATTAGCTAAAGATGGCAATATACAAAGTATCCACCAAAGGAACAATGTACAGCGCCGGCTATCACATCGAGCCGGGAATGAGTGTCGAGATCAGTACCATCTATTTTGTTTCCGGGATGTGCGGTCAGATAGCTCCTCAGGTGCAACAGGCTTTCCTCGCCAAATATGGCGTCGACCTGAAAGCCATGAACTGCCTCCACGCCGGCTTCCTCAAAGTCGAGAAATTGCGTTAGTCATATATGGAAAGCAGGCTTTTCAGCCTGCTTAAGTCGCTATCGTGGTTCAAACTAATGATGCATAAGTTGATGGCAGCAGCAAAAAAACTTCCTCCAATATCTTGCAAATACAAAAATTATTTGTAAATTTGCAATATCGTTGCCTTCAAGATTGTCTTTTGGCAGTCTTGAAGGCAACGTGAGATCAATAAAAAGGAAGCGTTATGCTCATCTTGTGAAGTGAAAACGTAGGAAGTTTAAATTTTTATTGATTTTCAGGCAATTAGATATAAACCTATGTCCGAACCTATGTTTTGACATTGCAAAGATAGCAATTTATCCCAATATATCCAATACCTAACCCCCGGAAAACGTCAACAGGGATATGACACAACAGGGAATCAATAATATATAATCAGGCTTCGCGTTATCGGTGTTTCGTATGCCTGTTGTGCTTGCCCTGTTGGATCATACCGGGGAGATCAGCACCATTTACTACACTTATCAGGTGCATTTACTACACTTCAGGTTCAATTACTACACTTATCAGGTGCATTTACTACACTTTTAGACTAAATGTCTTATTTTATGGTAAATTTTTAGTAATATAAGGGAATTTTCAGCCTATTATAGTGTTTGGTGCTAAAAGTGTTTCGGAATTGTGTCAAATGTTATTTATTGTTGTTGTTGTTCCTTCCTTCGCCCCCTTTGAGGGGGGGCGAGAATAGGGGAACACAACAAGCCTTTTTTATTGATATTGTGGCGAAAATTGAGAGATATTGGGATTTAGGGAAATTTAGCCTAATAAGAAAAATTATAGAGTTATTTTGCCTATTTTAAGGGGGCATTTTATCTATCTTATTATATATCAGTTAATTATATTTAGATATTTTCTATTTAGGTTAATTTGTAATATATTGATTTTCAGTTAAATATCTCTTGAAATTTGCTTCCCTGTATAACCCCTCAGGGAAAAAATAAAAAAAAACCCTTCAATCCAATTAAGCATTGAACCGGGGGGGAGATCTCAACAGGATATGCAACAACAGGGATTTAACACCGGGATCATTCAAGCCGACATCGTACCTTCCCGGCTTCGCGTTATCGGTGTGTGTCGCTCCTGTTGCCCCTCCTTCCTGTTATCATAATATCCCGGTAAGCATAAGGGGAAGGGGGAAATTTTTTAGGGAGATATTTACTTAAACCCCGCTCCACTTTCCTTTGCATAAATCCCAAATTCCCATATTCCCAAAACGTGCTATTTGGGAACCACTTTGGGAACCACTTTTATCAATTGGGAACCACTTTGGGAACCACTTTAGGCTAAATGTCTTATTTTATGGTAAATTTTTAGGGTTCTTCTTCAATTTAGTTGAAAAGTCTATTAGAATGGATTAGGTTTAGCAAAGGATTCTATAACCAATATTATAA
>JAIDSL010000053.1 GCA_029061255.1 Muribaculaceae bacterium | reverse complement strand
GGACGCACGAGCCGTGCGTCCCTACAAGGACATTGGAATAAATCATTTTGCTTTTATTGAAATTTATGAAAATATTCGGAAGATATGTCGCTTTTCTGATTGCAGTGATCGCTTTGTCATCATCTGCAAAAGCCGACCAGCACCTCGAATTCATCTGGGGCCACCAGACCACTCGATGCACATACCTCTCCCCCCTCACCTACACCGGGCCCGGATATGGACTTTCTTACGAATGGCGCCATCCCGCTTGGCGCAACCGTAGTGTCGGGATGCAGGCGCACGCAGATTTCAACTATGGCTATCTTCTGAGTCCTGCGAAAAACTCCAGGATGTATGACCTTACATTCGATCTTGAATGGGGTGTAGAGCGCCTGTGGGACGGAGGGAAGGGATTCCATTGGAGTGCCGGAGCTACCGTTGGAATAGACGGCGGCGTGCTCTATCTTCCACGCAACGGAAACAATCCGGCGCAGGCCCTCATGTGGGGAGGTGCCACACTGACAGCAAGAGGAGAATACGACCGATTGAAACTCTTCGGGAAACCACTTCGCATCAGCGAGAGAATTGAAGTGCCTACGATCGGCTGCTTCTTCTGCCCGGCATATGGCGAAACATATTATGAAATCTATGTGGGCAACCACTCAGGACTTGCTCACTTCGGATGGTGGGGCAATCGTCCGCAAATCAAAAGCCGTCTCCGTGCTGACTGGCAACTCGGAAAATATGCTCTGACCCTTGGGTTCGACTATCGCTTCCAAGGCCTTGAATGCAACGACATAACGACTCGACTCGCCCAATGCTCCGGCGTAATCGGCATCAGCTTTTAAACTTGATGAAAAGTTGGGGATTAATAGCAGTTTGCTCGATGCTACTCTTCTGTTGCGGCTGCGAAAGGCACCATAAGCAACTCGAGAGGATCGACACGCTTTGCGAAAGCAGTCCACGACAGGCAGCATTCGCACTTGACAGCATCGACTATGGGAACCTTTCGGAAAAAGAACGTCATTACTACGACCTTCTCTATGTGAAAAGCCGCGCTAAGGCTTATGCCAGACATTCCTCAGATAGCCTTATACTTGACGCAATCAGCTATTATTCCAAAACCGACGATAAAAAGCGATACGCACAGTCGCTTTTCTACGCAGGTCGCGTATATTCTCATCTTGGCGATCTCCCGTCAGCTATCGAATACTATCGCAAGGCTGCAGATGAGCTCTCCCACCTCACTGACGACGAGGAATGCATGAAACTTCGGACTGAAGCACTCAGCTTGACCGGTCGCCTTCATGCAGAATTAAAGCGCAATCAAGAGGCAATCCCCTATATAAAGAAAGCCATCTACGACCTCAAATATCAGAATGACAGCACAGGAATTGTCTACGACAACCTCCAGCTTGTAAAGATTTTCACCGAAGAAAGCGACTTTGACCAGGCCAAACATCATCTTTCTGAGGCTATCAGATATTCAGATCATATACCTGAAGAGGGAAAGGCTTGGATCAAGTCTGAAAAAGCATCGATACTTGTGCGTGAAGGGAAAGAGGATTCCGCCATGATAATAATGAAACCTCTGGCCCGGCTTGTGGATTCACTTTACAACAACTATGCATATAGGCCGACCGGAAAATTTTTTAAGGATGGATCTGATGCAGGATATATATACGCCAAGGAACTGTCATTCAGTCGTGACTTCAACAATCAGTTAATGGTCACCGAACTTAGGCATCCATTGATTCCAAAAGATTCTGTTCATTCATTTGTGATGGCATATGAGTCAAGAGTCAATGAGTATATGAATAGGTATGAATCGGAAGAAGAGATGATGCAAAAGACAAAGTTCAACTATGACACTCATCTTAAGGCTCGCCGTAAAGCGGAAGCAGAGAAAAGACAGTTGATGTTTGCGGCATGTATCCTCTTGCTGATAGCCGCAGGCGTAGCAGTATATTTCAGAATCCGAAGTCTGAAAAACGAACTTCGTCTCCGCACAGCACTAAATATCATCGATAGGATAGGATTTGTGGCTGAACTCGAAAACTCCGTAGAGTCAGCAGAAGCACCCTCTTCCAGAATAGAATATATCAGGAGTCTCAAGGCGCTGCCTATGGCTCACTCAGACAAACCATCACTGAAAGAAGAACTTCTTGACCGCCTCATGGCTTTTAGTGGCGAAGACGTGCCCAAGGCATATGTGGAAGAAGAAATTTTGAAATCCCCGGTGATGGAGACTCTTCAGAAAATGCTTGAAGAAGGAAAAGGCATATCCCAAGCCAACGAGGATATATGGCAAGATATCGAAAAAGCAGTTGAGTCTGTCTCTCCGGATTTTCGTGCAAAACTTGAAGTGCTGGCATCAGGTAAGGTCACCAAAAGCGAATATCAGGTAGCTCTCTTGGGAAAATTTGGCATAACACCCAAGAAAATAGCATCCTTGCTTTATAGATCAAAATCAGCCATCACCGACCGCCGCTCCTCACTCGCCAAAAAGATATTCGGCCCAAAAGCCGACACCTCAGCCCTCGACCGCCTCCTCCTCCGATTATAATTATAAAACTGCCGCAATCTGACGAATATGGGCGAGTTTTGCCATAAAGGAGGTGTCATGTGCAACCTTGGCTTTATTATAGCTTGTCTGTTGGTTGATCCAGAAATCGGCATCTATTCCAAGAGCCGCTTCTATCATCATGGCATACTCAATGGTAAAATCTCTTTTTCCATTGATTAATTCGTTGAGTAAAGAAACCTTTACGCCTATTTCATCAGCAAGTCGAGTCTGAGAAATCCCACGATACTCAATTTCTTCTCTAAGGAATTCCCCCGGATGTGTCGGTTCTGATAATAAAATATTATTGGCTACCATATCAGGTTTTGTATTATTTAATGTTACCATATCAGTCATAATGATTTGAAAGTTCTTCTATATTGCAAATTATCAAAAGAGGTTTTTGCGAATCTTGATTAATAGAAAATTCTATTCTATATTGATCATTGACCCGAATAGAATACAATCCTGCCTTATTACCTTTTAATGCCTCAAAATTAAGTGACTTGAATTGGTATAAGGTCTCCGGAGTAGGAGCTGATTGAAGCTGCTCTATGCGTTTCCTATAATTTTTCACAATTTGAGGTTGAAACCGATGTTTCTTGTCAGAACATCGTCCAATTTCAAATAGTTCTTTTAAGTATACTTTATCAAAGGTGACTATCATAAACTCCGACTTTTATCTCGCAAAGATAATAAAAAATAATTATATTTTCACAATATTGTGAAAATATTTCAACATACTAGACCAATGTTTAAACTAATTATTGATCTAAAAATATCGAACAGTGACTTTATTGAGTACGGATTAAGCTATTTGTAGTCATATCCGTACCGATAACCGTTTGAAAATTCTCAATATACTGATAATTTTGCATCACAATAAAAAAAATATCGTATCATGAGTTTAAACAGATTTATCAAAGTTATTCTATTAGCTATTTCTGCTTTAGTTATGGCTTCTTCCTGCTCGAAACAAGTAAAGGATGCTGATCCCAATGTATTGTTGCCGCAGATCACATTAGGCAATTTTGTTGATGAAGAGACTCCTCTTTCAAAAATCATAGGAGACTATCGTTTGATTCCATTGGAAACTACCGACGAGAGCCTGATAGGAGGAAGAACCAACAAGATTATCAAAAAAGATGGTCACATTTTCGTAAGGTCGAACAACGAAGTCCTGATGTTTGGCGAAAACGGCAATTTCCAGGATAAGCTATCGAGAGCCGGAGGTGGCCCCGAAGAATATGAGAGTATCTTTGACTATGATATTGTACCGGAATATGGAGAGATTTGGGTGTCATCAAATCGAGGAATCGTCAGATATAAGTATCCGTCGATGGAATTCAGTGGCACAATACCATTGAATTTCTTTGCCAGCAGTTTCAAGTATCTCAGTAATGGTACATTTATAGCATATACACCTGAAGATATAGTCTACAAAGTAGTCTCCATGGATGGTAAAGTTCTCAATGAATACTTCGAGAAAGATCTTGCCAACAGCACTACTTTCCCGGTTCAATTTGTAAGAATCGACAACTGTATAGCAACCCAGCTTGGAGATTCCAATTCGGCTGTGTGCTATGTGACCGACTCTGCATCATTCAAAATCAAGGATATCCTTTCGCCTAAGAATGATCAACTGGCTACTACTGAGATAAACCGCAAATATTATGATCTGTATGGTTATTTTGATTTTACTTCAAAGGTTCGGCAGGATTATGCCACTGTAGGTTGGTTTCGAAAAATCGGTGATCAGGCTTTGGTCTTTATGCTTAATCCCGGGGATGAAAGATCAATAATAGTTGACAATGGTTCTACAGTCAAGGAATACAAGGTATGGCCTGAGGATAAAAATGTTATCACGAACGATATCTGCGATACTCCGGACGTGCCATATTTAGTCACTTTTGGATCCTGCGACAGCGATGATTCCTTCATCTTCATACTCCCCAATGAAGACGAAGAGGCAAACCCAATCCTCCTCGAAGTCAAGAAACTGAAATAAACAAACCAGTAGGGACGCACGGCTCGTGCGTCCGCCCCCACCCACTCGCTTTGCTCCCTTCGACGAAGCCCCCTGCGGCGTAGTCGCCCTGATCCGCGCCCGATCCGCCACCATCGGCGGCACCCACGGCAAGGGCGAAGCCCAACGCCATCAGCGTTGAACTTAAATCAAAAATAATCCACTGGATTTTAATGGATTCTAAAGCAACGCGGATTCGGCTTCGCCGTGGATTCCGCCGATGGGGCGGATGGGTCGCGGATTTCTTAATTAAGCTTCTGTAATGCTTTTGTGTGCGACTCCGGCATCCGCCCGCGGATGCGAGCTGAGCAGCGGCTTCGCCTGCTCTCGCGGATCCCTGCCTTCCCCAAATACCCGACGATACTTACAATATCTTGTAGGAGGGTGTTGCAGAACTATATTCTCCACATCTTGTAGGGACGCACGGCTCGTGCGTCCGTTTTTATATTGTTGATTACCAATCTAATTGCATAGAAGACGCACGAGCCGTGCGTCCCTACATTAGAATATTGGCCCATTTTGCAACACCCTCATTATTATTTTAGAGAAGGAGTCCAAAATCACATCTTTTTCCTAAAAATTCTTTTTTCTTAAAAAAATTTTGATGTTACAAAAAAACATTACCTTTGCATCTAATATCGCCCTTAGGTGGAAAATACTAAGGCTCGCCTGCCTAATAAGGTAGGCTTATTTTTTTATGGAGTCAGATGAGGAAAGTGACCAGATTCCTGTTCTCGGTGTCCCTGACCATCTCAAAGGTATGACAACCGTGGAATTGGTAAATATGCTTCAGCTACCCAATGGAGAGCTACGCTACCTCCCGAGTCTTGAAACGCGTATCTACGCACTTCAAGACGGAAAAGCAGTTGAGGCATATGAACTGGACTATAAAGGCAAGTGGCCATCGGAAGAGGAATTCAAGGCGAAATACTCCGGCAATGACTGGGCAATTAAGATCAGAAATATCCCTGTGAAACTAAAAGGTTTTGCTGAAAATGACCGTTGGCTCGTAATAGGGAATATCCTCAATCGCGAAAAGACCTACATTACCGTCTACGACAAGCAGACAGGAAAATCCACCACATACATCGACTCCGACAAATCATACTACCATCCCGCCTATATCGACGGCAACGACCTCTACCTGACACGCCAGGACGACTCCCTCGACATCCTCCGCCTGCACTAACTTTCAAAAAATTCAGAGTTTTAAAACTGCGTACCTTCTCTGCGAGCTCTGGCCTATGCGAAGCAGGCCGCAATCATTGCGAGCTATCCAAAACCGTGTCGCAAAGCTTCCCATAGCATTGAAACTCTGCCCCTTTGCGCCTTTGTGATCATAAAAGAGTAAGCGAAAGGTAAGTCTCCTAATATCGAGTGAGCATAAAAAAACATCCTAATCATTTTATCGGTATAATTTGGATTTAAAGCTGAAAAGTATTAAATTTGCATTTGGAAGATATACTGAAAATGCCTATGGACATAGTATCATTATGGTAGTCCACAGTGAATGACTTGCCAAGTCTGGAAAAGCAAATTCAAGAATATCTTCAGGAACCGGAAGAAATATAGGAAAAGATGAGTTGAATCTCTATTGTGGAAACCGAGATTTTGTAGTAAATTTGCGGATGAAATCAAAGGATATGAGATTCATTCGCTTTTTTACTATATTAATTGCTGTTGCTCTCTTCGCTTGCAGCAGAGATAGCAATAAGAAGTTGGAGGAGATTGATGCTCTTTGCGACAGCAATCCCCGCCTTGCCATGTCGATGCTTGACAGCATCGACTACAGTACTTTGTCCGCTCCTGACCGTCACCGCTTTGACCTTCTCAGCATCAAAAGTCGCGACAAAGCATACGTTCGCCATACCTCCGACAGCCTCATCCTCGATGTGATTGATTATTACCAATCTAATCAAAAGTCGGGTCTTTTCCCCGAAGCTCTATATTATGGAGGCCGTGTCTATTCTGATATGGGCGATCTTCCGACTGCACTCGAGTATTTCCAAAAAGCAATTGACGTAATTCCCGATGACAAGGATAACCTAAGGTTTAAACGGAATGTCTTGAATCAGACAGGCAGATTGCTTCACTCTCTACGCCTCGACTCAGCGGCAATTGAATATATAGAAAAGTCAATTGCAATAAATGATGAACTTAAAGACAATGATTCAGGAATTGCATTCGCTCATAAAATGCTTAGCAATTCCTACCTTAATATTAAAGACTTTAAGAAAGCACGCCAACATATCGATTTAGCTGAGGTGTACTCTTCTAATCTTTCTACAGCTGACAGAGCAACTATTCTTACAAATTTAGCTGGAATTCTTGTAATAGAAGGTAAACTCGATTCTGCACTGTCAGTAATCAGACCTTTACCTCACATTGTTGATTCTCTTACATTGTCTGAATGTTTAGCATTGGCAAGCGAGTTATACCGGGATACCGGTATAACTGACACTGCCTATTTATATGCCCGCAAACTTACTCAACTAAAGGGCCCAAGCAACAAACGAACAGGTTATAAGGTGATTTTCTCTGAAAAACTTAGGGATAACCTGCCTAAAGACACTCTGATAGCACTTGTCAACGAATACAAAAATACCATAGAAGACTACGTAGACCGACATGAAGGGGAGAATGCCATCATCCAGAATACACGATATAACTATGTGGTCCATGACAGAGAGCGAATAAAAGCCGAGAAGAAACTTTATGTTTACGCAATATTAGCATCCATTGCGGTTATCATTTCCCTTATTCTTTTAGGCATAATACTATATAGGAAGTACAGAAAGGCTGATATAAAAGCTGACATTGTAACCGCTATTAACATTATGAAGGAACAAACTGAGGTTTCCAACGAACAGACAAACATGCGGGACAATGAATATTCCGGAGAAGTGGATCAAGCGAAAACTCCTTTAAAAGACGATTATATCGTTCAGGAAAATCCCGAAAAACTTGATGATATCAAAAAACGTATTATGGATAGAATCAAAATCTATGACGATAAGGATATAAACTCATTGGTAAATCCAGTTATCCTTTCTTCACAGATTTACCGTAATCTTAAAGAAAAAATCGAATCAAGAAATTCGATAACAAACTCTGAGGAGTTGACCGTTTATAAAAATCTTGAAGAACTTATAGAATCAGTATCTTCAGGATTCTCCTATCGTCTGCGAATATTGACAGAAGACAAAATAACAGCTTCCGAGCAAAGAATGGCAATGCTGATGAAGTGCGGATTCTTACCCCTACAGATCTCCATTTTGTTCGGAAGGGAGAAAAACACTATCTCTACCCATCGCCGTAACCTTTCTTTCAAGATTACAGGACAAAAAAAGGTGGACAAAAATCTTGATCTTATAATCATTTCGCTATAAATAATTTAACCACAATTCAAGCTCAATTTAGAACTGAAAAAAGTCAATATAGAACCGAATAGAACCAAATATCGAACTTTTATAGAACCGAATTATTAGGATTATTTCGCCGCTTCTTCCTAACTTTGCGGCATGAAAAAATTATTGACATATCTAACGAGTCTAATCATAGGCTCCCTGCTCCCCATTGTCTCAGGATGTGGAAATTCCCAAAGCCAGAGTTCTTCGAATTTATTTGCTGAATCAGACTCTATTGATTGGACTATCATCAACGACAATGAGATTCTCCACATTGCTAACGACATTATGGTTTCCGATTCCGTGATTTATGTGCTCGGACTTATGGATGGCTCGTGGCTGCATTTGTACGACAAGAATACAGGCAAACTGATTGGAAACCATATACTTCAAGGACAAGGGCCTAATGAAATCATCAATGCCCTGGATATAAGTTTAGCATCTGACGATGAATTAGCTATTTTTGACATAAATGACCAACGGATAAAATTGTTTAGTGCAAACAATTTTACTTTGACTGAATCATACGATCTCAAAAGTTTATTACGTTCAGTTTGGGATGCATATGCACTGAAAGATGGAAACTATCTTGTTAAGGCTCCTTCTTTTATGGAAAATGAATCCCCGGTTAGATCATTCTCCATTGTAAATAGCAAAACAAAGCAGATTGTGTCAACCTATACTCAATTGCCGGAAGAATTCAAGGAAGAACCCATGTTGCTGATGGTACAATCTGATCTTGCCATATCACCGGATGGAAAGCATTTTGTGTCTGTGACTACCAGAGGAGGGACAATCGAAATCTTCAATATTAAAGACAACGAGATTCAGGAAACATTTTCCGCAATACCTTTCCCGATTGAATTCACTGAGACAAATGGAATCAAGCAACTTGATGCAAACGCTGTATTAGGCTTCATATCTGCAACTGGCGACAATGACTTTTGGGTTGCATCGTATTGTGGGACAAATAAAGATGTTGATGCAAACAAAATAGGAATTTGGAATTGGAATGGAAAGCCACTAAAAGGACTTGTTACCGATAGAATGATACTAAAGCTTACACTTGATCATGACTCAAAGATCCTTTATGGTCTTTTGGCCGATAAAGATGGTGATTTTTCTCTCGGCATGATAAATCTGAACCAATTGAATGCTTCCTTCTAATCAAAAATACAAAAACGAATGAGAACTATACTGAAACAGGTCGCTGTAGTTGCGACAACCATGTGTCTGTGTCTCCTTGCTAACGGTCAAGGGAAGAGTAATCTTCAAAAGAACACAAAGTTAGACTCATCTACTCCTACATTACTCACAAACAACGGTCATCTTCTATCAAAAAAAGGCATTGAGTCGATACAGGTTTCAGAATTAACCTTTAGGAACGTTTGGAAAGACACGGTATATATCACCGTCAAAGATGATGTCTTAATGCGACTTGACAAAGACTCATCCAACTACTCAAAACAATCAAAAGGCACAAGAAGATTTTATCGGGGAAAAAAGGTAGTATATTGAATTTAAAAGATCCGTAATGAGAATTGGATTGAAATTCCTTTATTATATTCTAATATCATTAGGCTGTAGGGAGATTGGATTAGGTCTCCTGCAGCTTTTTTTTTCATGTAATAGACTGTGAGACTCCCGCTATTTCGGCCTCGTTCCCGAAAAATTCATAGTAGGCACAGCAGGCATCCTCTGGAAAACCAAAGATCGAAAACGATGGCTAAAACCGATAAAATAACAAATAAAAAAAGCAGCCCGAAATCTTTGCGAGCTTGCCAAAACCGAGTCGCGAAGCTTCCAAAAGCACAGAAACTCTGCCTCTTTGCGCCTTTGCGTGACATATTTTGAGTTTGCAAAAGTTAAGTCATGTTAAAATTTGGACTTTTCCAAGTAATCCTGAGTCATAGGAAGTAAATGAACAGAAAAGGATACATAAGACTTTTGACAGAAACGATGGAGAGCCAGAAACAAAGGCTCTTCAGGTATGCCTGTTACCGTCTCGGCAATCAGCAAGATGCCGAGGATATCCTACAGAACGTGTATCTCAAACTGTTAGAATCCATAGTGTATAGAAAACATCCTGAAAACCTCCGGGCTTACATTTTCCGGTCTGTAGTGAATGCCTGTTCCGACTATATGAAGCATGAATCTGTTGCTTCAAGAATATCACTGCAAGAGACACTTGACATAGCCGAAGAACCATCAAATTTCGATGAAGAAACAGTTATGATCAATAGACTTTTGGAAAGCATGCCCGACTGCCTCCGAGATTTTGTGAGACTAAAGATTTATGCTGAGATGACTTTCGATGAAGTTGCCGAAACTATGGAAGTATCCTCTACGACCGCCAAAAGACGGTTTTATGAAGGATTAGAATATTTACGTGCTAAACTCAATATGATATGAAACTCTCCGACTACGAAAACGATCAATCTTACCGAAGCATAATCGAAAAACTCGAACCCCGTTATGCTCCAAAGACCTCCATCAAGTTTACCCCTCCAAAGAAGGAACGATCTCTACACCGGTTGATTTTGTGGTCCGGCAGGGCTGCTGCAGTATTGATAATAGCCTGTTTGGTGACATTATTCGTAAGCCAACCTCAGCCTACAAATGGTGCCGTCAAGATAATCGAATCAGCCATCGACAACATACGCACCTCCGGATATTGCAACATAGAGTTTTCCGCAAGGATACTTCCAAGCCGCTCTCTTTATCCTCTTAAGATGTCACCGAGAGGAGAGCTGAAACCAGTGACTTTGACATTTAGGTCTGACAGTATATGCAATAGGATAAATCTTAAGTGGACAGACGATAATTCCCGGCATTCTCTTACAATGTACTCAGGAAATATTGTAAATTTCCACGATGCAATGGTTTCCGGTAGTACACTGCCATCGGAAGTTTTTTCCATCTTATCTAATACACTTCTTTCCCCCGATCCTGATTATATCAAGATATTGGATTCCCAGGATCTAACGATGAAGACAAAAGGAGATGATATTATTATCAAAAACGGAGGAAAAAACAACAAATTAGAGTTCTGCATGACATTCTCGAAATCTTCCGGCCGCCTGCTCGACTTTTATGCCTATGACCATTCATATGGAAAGAAGATACTTATGATAAAGACAAATAAAATCAATTATCACAATAACATACAGACGAAATGAAACACCTGATTACAGTCATCGCGTTTGCAGCCACAGCAATGCTTCTCCCATCTTGCGCTAAAAAAGATGGCAGACGTTCATCTCAAGAGAGCCGTACAATTTCCGAAATTCTCGCCGACTCACCTGTTGCCGCCCAACGAGTCGTAGTAGGAGAAGACACTGTGGTCGTTGCCCGGCTGACCGAAGCGCCGGAGCCTGTGACGCTACTTGCTTCCGAGATGTTCGACGAGTTTGATCTGATAAAGCTTGAGGATACTGAAGAGGCGCTTACAGGAGGTGGCTCTACATGGGTTTCCAAAAATCATATCTTGATCTATGATGGTAATAACGTCAAGCTTTACGACCGTAAAGGAAAGTTCATCGCTAATGTTGGAGCGAGAGGACAAGGACCTGGCGAATACTCCATCGCACCCTATTTCCTGACAATCGATGAGACGCAAGGGAAGATATACATGATGACGTATTCAGCTTCACAGATCAATACATATAATGTCGCTGACGGAACCTTCGCCGGAAGCATACCATTAGCTTACGAATCTCCGAAAGGCTTTTGTAAGATAGATTCGGAAAATGGTCTGATCACAGTCGCAAGCATGCAGTTTAAAGATGTTGCACCCTGTACTCCGGTTTGGGTTCAGGACTTCGACGGCAAACTTATTTCTGAAGTCAAGCGTCCCGATCTTGGGCTCACACCTGATTTTTCCAATGAAATCAATCCCGGCATGAGTCCGGATGGGAAAGAGCTATATCACTCCCAGTGTCTTATTACTGAATTGATAGCCGATACCCTTTATCGGTCAGACGGCAAGACTATTCATCCTGAGTTCACTTATGATTTCGGCGAGAAGGTGCCGATGCATTCATTAAGGGCATTCCCTGAATTTTACATAATGAAGATATTCGGTGATCCGGTGATGGTCTCTGAAAATTCATATGTAGTTGGCAGTAATATGCCTTTTGTGATCGATCGCTCTTCTCTCAAAGGGGCACCAGCAGAACTGATGATTGACCAACTTGGTACCCTCACCCTTAAAAAAGACTGGGACTATATGCGTACCCCCGGCTATTTTACCATGTCATGCGATCCGGGCGACCTGCTCGACATGATAAACGCAGCCCCGGACACTCACCCATTAGCTAATGAAGATGGACTGAAACGAATGGAGGAACTAAGGAATTCAATAGCCCCCGAAGGAAACCACTACGTCTTGATAGGCCACTGGAAACAATAAATAAACGGACCATAGACCGAAAACGATGGCTGAAAACGATAAGATAGTACGGATTTGAAGGGCGGAAGCGCTATCCGTACCGGAAATTTCAGCAATTTAGTGGAGTATGCCTAATTTTGCCTACTCAATGAGGACGCACGAGCCGTGCGTCCCTACCAGACAATTGAATAACTAAGATCACTGATAAACTTGTAGGGACGCACGGCTCGTGCGTCCGAAAAAAGTAAGTAAGTTATGAGATATTTTGCTATCATTTGCATTGCAGTCCTGATGGTTTCCGCATGCTCCCCTCAGTCAAAAGAGGGGGAAGGCAAGGATCATGCATCTTCAGTCAAAGCCATTGAAACCGAGAAGACTCTGGAAGTGACAGTCATGGAGCTGCAACCCTCTACATTCAGCCACGAGATTGTGAGCAACGGAAAAGCAACGGCAAGGGCAAAAGTAGATGTCAATTTCCAGACGCAAGGAATCATCACCGCTATCTACGTCCGCAACGGTCAACGAGTCACCAAAGGTCAGAAATTAGCTTCACTCGACACTTACAAACTGAAAAACCAGACAGACAAAGACCGAAACGCAGTAGCTTCAGCCCGTCTCGAAATGCAAGACGTGCTGATCGGTCAGGGATATGATCCGGAGCATCCCGAGAAAGTGCCCGAAGACGTGATGCGCCTCGCTCGCCTCCGCAGCGGTCTCGAACAGGCGGAGCTGACGCTCGCCGCATCTGAAAAAGAACTTGCCAATGCCACCCTTACCGCCCCGGTCAGCGGCATAGTCGCTAACCTGACTACCAAACCTCACAACATGACAACATCCGACCCTCTATGCCGCATCATCGACGATAGAGGCATGGATGTAGAATTCTCCGTGATAGAGAGCGAACTCGCAATGCTTCATCCTGGCGACGCTGTGTCAGTGTCATCCTTCTCAGATCCCGATAGCAAGGCAACGGGGCGCATCACGGAAATCAACCCTATGGTAGATGAGAATGGGATGGTGAAGGTATGGGCTTCAGTCGATGGGGGCAAGAACCTCCTTGACGGCATGAACGTCCGCGTGCGCGTGAAGCGCGAGGCTGAAAGGGCTCTCGTAGTGCCAAAGACTGCCGTAGTGCTCCGTTCAGGCCGTCAGGTTGTATTCACCCTCAAGGATGGCAAAGCCATATGGAACTATGTAGCCACCGGACTCGAAAACCTTGACCAATACACCATCACTGAAGGTTTGTCTCCGGGCGATACCGTCATAGTCACCGGCAACATAAACCTCGCCCACGAATCCCCGGTCAAACTATGATCAAATATCTACTTCATCATCGAATAGCGGTCATCATGGCTTTCTTGGCTCTGGTGATACTCGGGTGCGTCACTTTTACGACACTCCCCGTCTCACTTTTGCCGGATATCGATATCCCGCATATAACGGTGCAAGTGACTCAAGACAATGTGTCAGCACGGGAGCTGGAGAATACCGTAGTCACTCCTCTACGCCGTCAATTGATGCAGACGGAAGGTCTCAGCGAATTGAAAAGCGAAACCCGCGACGGCTCCGCCATCATATCCTTGACCATGGATTATGGCGTCAATACCGACTTGGCTTTTATTGAGGTAAACGAGAAAATAGATGCCGCAATGAATACCTTGCCTAAGGAAGTCTCGCGACCAAAGGCAGTAAAAGCCAGCGCCACCGACATCCCGGTCGTATATCTTCAGATCACGACTAAAGCCAATGACGAAAGCAGCTTCAATGAACTGTCGAGAATAGCCGACAACATCGTCCGCCGCCGACTGGAGCAGCAGCCGGAGATTGCCATGGTCGACATCACCGGCATTCCCGGGCAAGTGCTGAAAATCACGCCGGATCTTGACAAGATGAAACCGGCCGGACGCTCTGTAG
>JAIDSL010000052.1 GCA_029061255.1 Muribaculaceae bacterium | reverse complement strand
CATGTGGGGTACGATGGTCTATGGTGGGTCTCTGAGAAAGTGTGAGGGCTTTTAAATGAAAGAGCCGTGGAGATACATCACGTTTTTATTGTAAATAATTTGTTTTTCAATTATTTTTTTGTAGTTTTGTATTCGGTTACTAACCTGACAACATATTGAAGTTGTCACGACTAATTTCTTTTCTTATGAAGCGATACAATGTCCTCCCACTCCTGATCGCCTTCGCCGGATATCTTTCCGGATATGCTGCCACGCCCGAAAACTCTGACAATATCGTGATTGATGATGAAACACGCACTTATACCATCATCGAGAAAAACGGCGAGATGGTGTCAGTAAAATATTCGAAAGAAACCACCTATACCGCTCTCCGCACCGACGGATATGCTGATGCTGTGACTTTTTACAATGACAACATCACCATCGACAAGGCATCCGCTCCCGGCGCGAAGCCTTACTATAGAAGCTGGCAGAGCTCCGATGTATTTTACGATGGTTCGCGTATATGCTACCTGCACGTCCCTGTAAAGAAAGACAAGAAAGCCAAGGTGTCATTTCAACAGACATATAAGGCTCCGGAGCATTTCTGCAACATTAACCTTGCTTCTCCATACCAAATCAACAAGGGAACAACCATAATCAAAGTTCCGGCTCCACTTGCAAGCCGCATCAAGGTGGAGCCATTCTGCCTGCCTGACAACATCGTGTTGTCGCGCACCGCTATGCCGGACGGCTCGATCGAATATACAGCAACCACTAACGACCTTCCGGCATTCAAGCCTGAGAAAGGAGCTACCTCTGCCTCGGTGTCAGCACCTCAGCTGGTAGTGACCGGAATGTTCAAGGATGTAAATGACCTGTATCATCATTTTTGTAAGTATACCGAAGGTTCGGATGCCGGAAGTCCGGAAATCGACCGTCTTGCTGCTGAGATAGCCTCAAAGGCATCAACCCCACAGGCTATAGCCGACAGCACAGCTTCATGGGTGCGTCGCAACATACGCTACCTTGCCATTGAGCACGGAGAATATGCTTTCCGACCGGAAGCTGCCCCTGACGTGCTTAAAAACAGGGCTGGAGATTGCAAAGGATCTGCCAATCTCATCAAGGCTCTGCTAAAGAGCAATGGGCTTGACGGCCGTCTCGTATGGATAGGCACAAACGGCGATATCCCCTTCGAGTGGGAGAAAGTGCCTGCGCTCTGCTCAGGCAATCACGTAATCGCCGCCTGCATGCTTCCCGATACCACCCTCTTCCTCGACGGCACCACCACATGGGCGCAGCCCGGCTATATACCACCATCAATACGCGGACGACAGGTTATCATCGAAGACGGTGACAACTGTATTCTCGCGCACGTCCCCGACCCGGGCTATGCTGAAGATGGAGAATATATAATGGCGCAATATGAAATAGACGGCAACGACCTTGTGGGCGTCATGGGTCTTGAACTGCATGGAGTGAAGAGGTCGCAGCTGCTTGCCGCGTCGTCAGACACCGAACCCCGCAATCGCGAGCTGCTTTATAAGCGCATACTCAACTATCCGCGCAAGAGCGCGGAAGCAGACTCCATAGTGATAACTGACAACTCACCGAGTATGATCTACGATGAGAGACCTACGGGACTATGGACAGTTATCACTGCGAAAGTGAGAGAAAAAAATGCAGCAAAGAAAATCGGCGACAAAATCTATCTTGACCTCCAGCCGCTGCGCGATGCTATGATCGAGTCTGTCGATATCGCCGGCAGAATGCGTCCTTATTCCTTGCCATATGGATATCTAAACGGTTACGTATATTTCGTGAAGATCCCTGATGGCTACAAGGTGGAATCGCTCCCGGCTCCTCTTGTGATCTCTGATAAATGGTATGATGCCACAATCAGTTACGATGACGGAAAAGGGGAAGTACTTGGCTGTGTGGTGAAAATAGAGACCAAGAACCTTGATGCCGATCTGTCAGAAATCCCAAGTCGAAATGCCGGAGTGAAATCTCTGCGCCGTGCTTCCGACACCCAGATAATACTTTCCCCTAAATAAGCAAACATCAGAAGAAATGAAAAGAATAACCTTATCCTTGATATTAGCGGCACTGACACCGCTATTAGCTATGGGTGCCGATGCCAAATTTTTCCGGAAGGCGGCAGAAAAAGTATGGAACACCCGCCCGAATCTTTTTGATCCCTACCGTGAAATTCCAGATTCACTGAAAGAGGGGTTCTCTGCAGTGATCATAGGGGAATATAACTATATCAATGCCGACTATAAGGCATTCGAAGACATGAGAGGAGTCGAGACACGCTCGGAAAGCGAATGCTTCACTCGCCGCATGGTTAAACTCCTTGACTCCAAGGCGGTGGAAGAGTTTTCCAAACATGAATTCGGAGAATCAAGCAGACTAAAAGCCCGTTTTCGCAAAAGTCTCGCTGAGTCTGACCATGCCTTCGGTGCACGCATATATAAACCGGACGGAACTGTGAGTGAAGTTGATCTTTCAAAAGCTTTTGTCTTAGATGAAGGCAAGAAAGGAGGAGGCAAAAAAGGATCGTCGAGAATCATAGACATACCCGGGCTTGAACCCGGAGATGTACTTGAATATTTCAGCTACCAGAAAAGCATGATGAGCGAGCTCGACCTGCCAAAGCAACGCGTCGTGCTCTCCTCTGAGTATCCGGTGCTTGACATTGTGGTGGAGGGAATCTTCGATCCTAAGCTCACTGTGGAGTTCAGAGGATACAACGGTGTGCCCAAATTAGACACATCCATCAACGGATCGGGCGACTATACAGCATGGTTGCGCGGAAGCAATATTCCGGTGCTGACCGACAAGCGATATGTCAATGAGGTCAGGGAAGTTCCTTTCTACGACTTTTACATCCTCAATAACACATCGCCTTATCGCTTTTATCCCAAATATTCAAGAGGAGGAGGATTGTATCAAGATCCATTGGCAGGCACCATATTCCGCGATATCTCACTCGGCCTTGCCGCTGCCAACTATGACAAGTCTACCCTCCCGGGTAAGATACGCCGAGTGATCAAAGACTACCGCAAGGCTCACCCGGATGCCACGAACGAAGAACTTCAAGACATGGCATGGGCTGCAGCCAACTATGTCAACACAGCAGACAAGGACCAGACAGCCTCCGACTATTGGCTTGCCATAATGATGTGCGATATCTTGAAGAAAGAGAAAATCGCAGAGACGGCAGGAGTGGCGTTCATAAATCCCACTACAGATGTGCCTACCAGCGAGATATTGAATTGGCGTCAGCCCGATTTCGGCATCCTCGTAGACGGACGCTTATATCTTGGCAATAGCCTTGACTCTTTTATGCCGGGTGAGCTTCCTGCAGTATACCAAGGACAACTATGCGCATCTTATCCCGGCGACAGGAACAAGCTATGGGATATAACCATGCCTACCATCATTACAACACCTGTCTCTAAATCAGGCGACAATAAGATCACCATCAGCTCCACTGTGACCATTGGCGACGATAATGAGGCAATGACAGCCAACGACCTGGCTTTCACAGGAGCCACAAAAAATATTTCGGGCGACTTCATTACCGTAGGAAACTGGATGGAAGCTATGGAGGAATATCTTGAAATCGAACCATCAAAGAGATACAAGAAGAAGGAGATGGATGCGATTGAATATGAGAAAGCCCTAAAAGAAAGTGCTGAAGACCTATATAGTAAGATCTATGTAGGAGATGATGCCGAGATTTCAAATGTAAAGATTATAGAATTCGGACTCACACCCGAGCATCCTGATTTCAAACTATCGTTTGATGCAAAAGTGCCGGAACTGACATCCACCGCAGGAGATGAACTTATCGTGAGAATCGGAAATCTTGCCGGCGACAACCATAGGATAGAAGGAGTGGAACGTGAGCGTATGGTAGATATCGACTTCACAGCCGCCACTCAGGAAAACTACGACATCACCCTTAATATTCCGGAAGGATATGATGTAGATGAGAAGTCGATGGAGGCACTTGCCATGTATGTTCAGTCGCCGGTCGGGCTCTTTGCCACAGGCGCCAAGAAATCAGACGACGGGCGGAGTGTAACAGTCTCTGTAAGATCTCGTATACAACGACCGCAAATCAACATAGCCGGATGGCCATCCGTATTGGAACTTACGGATGCAAAAGCCGGGTTTGCTGATGCAGTGCTTGTATTGAAAAAGAAGTGAGATTGCACAAAAATGCATATATGCGCTGATTATTAAATTTTGTTAAACCTTTTTAACATCCGACAAATGTTTACACTTTTTTGCTTATCTTTGTAAGTGTAAAGATGAGCAAATATTCATTTGCCATCTTTTATAGATAAATATTTAACTATACCGTTACATAAATGGCAAAAATACAAGGAGCCGTCACCGTCAACAAAGAGCGGTGTAAAGGATGCAATCTCTGCGTGGTCGCCTGTCCGACCGACACGCTGTCGCTTCAGCCTTATGAAGTCAATGACCGCGGTTACCACTACGCATATATGGCAAAACCGGAAGCGTGTATCGGATGCTGCAGTTGCGCGCTTGTTTGCCCGGATGCATGCATCGAAGTATATCGCGTCAAACTTGATTAGTACCCTTAAAACGAAAAATCGAACAACGCAAAACTCAACATATGGAAGAGATAAGACTTATGAAGGGCAATGAGGCGATCGCCCATGCCGCCATCCGCTATGGATGCGACGGATATTTCGGCTATCCCATCACCCCTCAGTCGGAAGTGCTCGAGACCTTAGAGGCACTTATGCCTTGGGAGACAACCGGTATGGTTGTGGTGCAGGCAGAATCTGAAGTCGCCGCCATCAACATGGTCTACGGTGGTGCCGCCACCGGCAAGGCCGTAATGACTTCATCATCTTCTCCCGGCGTAAGCCTCAAGCAAGAGGGCATATCATATATAGCAGCATCTTCGCTGCCTGCTCTAATACTCAATGTGATGCGCGGAGGTCCGGGACTCGGCACCATACAACCCTCTCAAGCAGATTATTTTCAAGCTGTAAAGGGTGGCGGCCATGGCGACTACCATCTGATAGTGCTCGCACCATCCACCGTACAGGAAATGGCAGACTTCGTAGGCCTTGGATTCGACCTTGCCTTCAAGTATTGCAATCCTGCAATGATTCTCGCAGACGGCATCGTGGGCCAGATGATGGAGAAAGTAGTGCTCCCCGAACAGCGTCCCCGACGCACTGATGCTGAAATTCGCGAACAATGTCCTTGGGCTGTCACCGGCCGTGAAGGACGACGCAAACGCAACGTGGTGACATCGCTTGAGCTTGAATCATCAAAGATGGAAGTGATCAACGACCGCCTGCAGGAGAAATACCGCGAGATCGAGGCCAACGAAACCCGTTGGGAAGAGATTGACACGGAAGGCGCAGATTATCTCATTATCTCTTTCGGCTCTGTAGCACGAATCTCCACCAAAGCCAAGGAGCTTGCTGAGGAAGAAGGACTAAAAGTGGGAATCATCCGTCCCATCACGCTTTGGCCATTCCCGGCAGAAGCTATCCGCAAGGCTGCTGAAGGGAAGAAGGGTATACTCGTGGTTGAGCTCAACGCCGGCCAGATGATTGAGGATGTTCGCCTTGCCGTACATGACTCACTCCCGGTAAAGCATTTCGGCAGGATGGGTGGCATTATCCCAAGTCCCTCCGAGATTGTAGTCGCCCTTAAAGAAAAACTCATCACAGAAGCCTGATAACCAGACAACTGAAAACTGACAACTGAAGAAAATGGATATACAAGACATAATCCGTCCCGAAAACAAGGTTTACGGTGCTCCGGAGCTCCTTGATGAAGTGAATATGCACTATTGCCCGGGGTGCAGCCATGGCGTGATCCACAAGCTCGTGGCAGAGGTGATAGCCGAACTTGGCATCGTGGAACGCACAGTTGGTGTCTCACCCGTGGGATGCGCAGTATTTGCCTACAACTACATTGACTGCGATTGGATCGAGGCTGCCCACGGACGCGCACCGGCAATCGCCACTGCAGTCAACCGTCTATGGCCCGACAATGTGGTATTCACATATCAGGGCGACGGCGACATGTCGGCTATCGGCACCGCAGAGACTATCCATGCCGCCAACCGTGGAGAGAACATAGTGATGATCTTCGTCAACAATGCCATCTATGGCATGACAGGCGGACAGATGGCACCGACTACCCTTCTGGGTCAAAAGACCGCCACATCCCCCTACGGACGCCGCGTAGACCTTAACGGACATCCTCTTGAAATCACCAATCTCCTGAAGGAACTTGACGGCACTTGCTACGTGACACGACAGAGTGTACACACTCCAGCCAATGTGCGCAAGACCAAAGCTGCCCTAAAGAAAGCTTTCCAGAATGCAATCGACAAGAAAGGCACAAGTGTAGTGGAAGTAGTTTCCACTTGCAATTCCGGATGGAAGATGACTCCGGAGAAGGCTAATGAGTGGATGGCTCAGAATATGTTTGAGAAGTATCCTCTTGGTGAGCTCAAGAACGTGGAATCAGCGAAATAAGTAAAGAATGGTATGAAGACAGAAATCATTGCCGCCGGATTCGGAGGACAAGGAGTACTCTCGATGGGCAAGATACTTGCTTATTCCGGACTTATGGACAATAAAGAAGTGACATGGATGCCCTCTTATGGTCCTGAACAACGAGGTGGCACCGCCAACGTGACCGTAATCCTCAGCGACGAACGCATCTCATCGCCGGTGCTCGACACTTACGACATAGTAATTGCCCTCAACCAGCAGAGCCTTGATAAGTTCGGCCCGAAGGTGAAGGAAGGGGGAATACTAATCTACGACACCAACGGAATACACAAGCATCCGCAACGAACCGACATAAGCATCTACCCCATAGATGCCATGGATGCCGCTCTTGAGCTTGGGAACACTAAAGCTTACAACATGATCGTGATGGGCGCACTGCTGGAGGCTATGGAATACAAGCTTCCCATGGAAAACGTAGTGAAAGGGCTCAAGAAATCCCTTCCTGAGCGCCACCACAAGCTAATCCCGCTCAACCAGCAGGCAATTGAGAAAGGACGCTCTATTCTCAAAAAGAAATAACTATTCTATATATTGTGAGGGAGGACCGCTATTGGCGGCCCTCCTTTTCTCATTAATTGTTTGGTTTTCTTTTTCCAAAGAATTTGTCGATGATGAGGGCTATAAAGCCGTCGCCTGTCACATTGCAAGCTGTACCAAAGCTATCCATAGCTATATAGAGAGCGATCATAAGGGCTTGGTCTCCTTCTGAGAAACCTAATATGCTGCTCAGGATCCCTAACGATGCCATAATGGCTCCTCCGGGGACTCCCGGAGCTGCAACGATAGAGACACCGAGCATGCATATGAAACCTGCCATCATGCCTATATCATAGGGATGCCCCTGCATGATCATCAGAGCCAAGGCACAGCACACTATCTTCATCACACTCCCCGACATATGGATAGTAGCACACAAGGGTATTACAAATCCTGCCACATCTTCTGTCACCCCCATCTTTATTGCCTGACGAAGAGTCACCGGAATGGTGGCAGCCGACGACTGAGTGCCCAAGGCTGTGAAATAAGCCGGCATCATGGTCCAAAGGAGCTTGAACGGATTGCGCCTGACAAACAATGCAGCTATGCAATACTGAAATATCAGCAGGAAAATATGCAAGGCGAAGATCACCCCTATTATCTTGGCAAAAGCCGTCAAAATACCCATCACTTGCCCTGAAACAGTCATATTGAGGAATATGCCGAAAATGTAGATGGGAAGAAGCGGGATAATGGCGCCGGAGATGGTCATCTCGACAATTTCACGAAATTCCCTTAAGGCACTCTTAAGTGTCTCCCCCTTCATGCGAGACAGGCATATACCTACCGTGAAGGCAGTCACAAGCGCCGTCATCACACCCATCAGTGGAGGCATCTCCACCGTGAAATAAGGCTGAAGATCATGTCCCTCTGTGATTCCCTTGAGATTGTCGGGAGAAATCAAATGGGGGAATACCGACTCTCCGACCCCATAGCTGAGAAATCCCGACATCAACGTAGCCGCATAAGCAATAAGAGCAGTCCATACAAGCATCTTGCCCGCATTCTTACCTATCTCCGCTATTGCAGGAGCAACAAACCCCAAGATGATAAGCGGGATAAGGAATCCTAAGAACTGACCGAAAATAGCGTTGAAAGTCATGAAGATGCGTCCTGCCCAAGCAGGGAAGAAACAGCCGGCGCCTATGCCAAGTGCTATGGCTATCAGAATCTTCACAAGAAGGTTGATGCGAATTGGTTTCATTTGGGGTTGTTTTGTTGTTGGGTTGCAGGCACAAAGATAGACAATATAATCCAAACTTCCAAATCCAAAACAAAATAGACGTTACCGTTGTTATCACACTATGCAAAGGAAAGGGAATCCGGTGAAAGACCGGAACAGTACCCGCTGCTGTAAATCCCGGTTACTCCTCAGGGAGAAACCTATGTCAAGGCACACGAGTCATTGAGCTATATTTAGTTTGAGAAGGCGCCAAGACTGAAGGGACAAGTCAGAAAACCTACCCGTGCATAAACGAGTTCCTACACATCACATCTTATATTGAGTTAAGTGAACGGGATTATTCATCTAATCAATAATATCTATGCGAAAAGTCTACCTTTTGATCGCAGCGGTTATTGCCGTGGCATCCTGCGCATACGCCGCAGAACAGTCTCCAATCATCCTCGACCTTTCAAAGTCGACAACCGAACTCACATTCAACGACGAAAACGGCTCTTGGACAGGCACCTACGACGACGATGCCGAATCCATCGAATCACAGTGCTTCTCATTCCTCCACTCTGCTATCTCAGAATGGAAAACTTGGTGGGGGTTCACCGCCTCCAACAGCGCTGATGACGCACAGCCTGCCAATACCATCGAGCACCAATGGAGCAACATGGCAGAAGGAGGAATCCTTCTTAATGAAGACGGAACAGTAAAACTCAACGACTTCGGAGCTCCTGAAGTAAGCGCCGAGATGCCCTATCTCGTGGCTTTTTATTCCCCCTATATGAGTGCAAGACCGGTCGATGTAGTTTTCAACGACGGCAAACTATACGATCCACAAAGCGTCTATATCAATCTCAACAGCTACACTTTCTACTCAGTGCTATTAGGCGACGGATATGCACGCGCATTCACAAACAATGACCTACTGACTGTTACCATACACGGAGTAGCTGCCGACGAAACTGAAAAGACAGTCGATGTAGCTATCGCCTCATGCTCCAACGGTGACCTCACCACTGCACGTGGTTGGAAATATGTTGACCTTACACCCCTCGGTACGGTCAACGAGCTTTACTTCACCATTACCACAACTGATACCGGCGATTACGGAGCCAACACTCCTCAATACTTCTGCCTCGACAAACTCTGCGTGACTCCAGCCGAAGGGAGTGCAACAGGTATTCTCGCCGCCGACCAGACCGGCATCACCTACGACAGAGCATCAAAGATGGTGTCGGTCAGCAATGCAGACTTCACTGCCGTGTATGACTCACTTGGAGCAAAGGTGTTCCAAAGCGACGACAAGTCGTTCTCTCTCGCATCTCTCCCTGCCGGAGTCTACGTGGTGAAAGCCGGAAATTACTCAATCAAGATTGCACGATGACCCTTCTCAAAGATACAGTTTTTCTTTTCCTTGCTGCAGCCACATTTTCCATTGCGGGCTGCGGCAAGGATTCTGACATTTTTCCCGAGCAATCCAGCGAGGCTTTTTCTGACAGCAGCGACCTGATCATACGCACTAACGCAACGACAAGCAGATACGCCACCAAAGTATTCGAATACACACCGGCACCGGGACAATATATAAACGATCCTCAGACCGGTGGAATGCCATCCGACATGACAGACCCGCAAGAGGCTGCCAACTGGGCAATGCAACGTCTGGAAAAGAAACTCTTTGTATCACTGGGAGCATTCGGCGGATTCATAACTGTCGGATTCGACCATGAAGTCATCAACAGCCAAGACGACTATGACTTCGCCATCTTCGGCAATGCATTCCTTGATGCTACAGGCACAGGCGGATCAAGCGAGCCCGGAATTGTATATGTAATGGAAGACAGCAATTCCAACGGACTCCCTGACGACACATGGTATGAGCTTCGTGGCAGCGACTACGACGAGGCATCCACAATCCACGCCTATTCCGTGACATATTTTCGCCCTTCAGCACCCGGGCAACCCACAGAATGGCGCGACGACCTCGGGAATACAGGAACCATCGACTACCTGAAAGCCTTTCACAAACAAGATTACTACTATCCGGCATGGATTAAAGAGGATTCCTATACCCTTACCGGCACACGCCTTGAGTCACATACCATAAAAGATCCGGATACAGGCTTTATGACCAATTACCCATTTGGGTGGGGATATGCCGACAATATGGGAGAGGACAACATCGCTCTCGACGGCATGCCCCAAGCCAACCGTTTCCGAATCTCCGATGCAGTGGACTCGGAAGGGAATCCTGTGGAGCTCCGTTCCATCTCATTTGTAAAGGTGCAGACCGGTGTCCTCTCCAATGCAGGATCTCTCGGTGAGGTTTCCACCGAAGTGCTCGGTTTCTACGACCTTATGACCGAACCTGAAGGCAATGCCGTGCCTATGATTCATAACTAAAAAATACAAGACCATGAAAAAACACACATTCCAATACGCTCTTTTGTTAATGTTGGCCTGTATAATTCCGGTAGCTACAGGCTGCTCGCGCAATGATGATCCTGTAAAAATCCCGGAGGAGAATCTACCGTCGACTGAAGGTGATGACGGAACCCTTTTCATATTAAATGAGGGAAATTTCCAATACAGCAACGCAACCCTTTCCGTCTACAATCCTGAAAACCGGGAAGTGAACAATGAGGCCTTCATAAAAGCCAACGGCATGAAACTTGGCGACGTGGCGCAGTCAATGACCATCTATGGCGACAAAGGTTGGATAGTGGTCAACAACTCCAACGTCGTTTTCGCCATAGATCCAGTCACTCTTAAGGAGAAGGGGAGAATTGAGAACCTCACCTTCCCACGCTATATACATTTCGTAAGTGAAAACAAAGCATATGTGACTCAACTATGGGACAACCGCATTGCCATCATCGACCCGAAAACATATCAGATCACAGGACACATCGAGGTCCCGGACATGAAGCCGGGAAGTGGCTCAACGGAACAGATGGTGGCATATGGCGACTATGTATTCTGCAACTGCTGGAGCTATCAGAACCGTATCATAAAGATTGATTCCCGTTCAGATAAGGTCGTGGCATCTCTCGAAGTCGGTATACAACCAAATTCCCTTGCGCTCGACTGCAACGGCAAGCTCTGGACTGTCACCGACGGCGGCTATGAAGGCTCACCATTCGGATACGAGGCTCCCGCCCTTGTCAAAATTGATGCCGAGACATTCACAATAGAGAAGAAATTCAGCTTCTCGCTCGGAGACACTTGCTCCGAAATCTGCATGAATGGAGAAAAGGATATGCTCTATTGGATCAACGACGATATATGGTCGATGGACGTTACCTCCCCCGAGCCACCGGCAACGCCATTTCTCAAAGCCGGGAACACCCTATACTACGGCCTCACCGTGGCTCCTTACTCCGGCGATGTCTACGTAGCCGATGCCATCGACCATCAGCAGAGTGGCCGCATCTATCGTTATTCCAGAGACGGCAAGCTAATTGATCAATTCAACGTCGGAATCAGTCCCGGCGCTTTCTGTTGGTATAAACCATGATGACATTACGACAACACATTCATACGCTTGCTATGGTGGCGATTTTTATGGTTGCCACAGCAATGGCATATGCAAGTCCGCAGGAGCCTGAATACCCGGAGACCGTAGAACTTGAAGAGTTCGTCATAACTGCCCGTCGCCCTATGCAAGACATTGGCGTACAGAAAACCACGTTCGACTCCATAGCCCTTAAGGAAAATATTGCCCTGTCGATGGCTGATGTGTTGACCTTCAATTCTTCTGTGTTTGTGAAGAATGCCGGCCGTGCTACCCTATCCACCGTCGCTTTCCGCGGCACCTCCCCATCACATACCAACGTCTCATGGAATGGCATGCGCATCAACAGCCCGATGCTCGGCATGACCGACTTCTCCACTATACCATCATTCTTCGTCGACAAAGCATCCCTGCTACACGGCACCTCATCCGTCAACGAATCCGGTGGAGGCCTTGGAGGTGCAGTCTCCCTCGCCACAGCACCGGAGATGAACAAAGGATTAGGTATCAATTATGTGCAAGGTGTGGGATCATATACGACATTTGATGAGTTCCTGAAAGTATCATACAGCAACCGCAACTGGGCATTCACCACTCGTGCGGTCTATTCATCCTCTGCCAACGATTACTCTTACATAAACCGCGACAAGAAACTAAATATCTATGACGACGACCATAATATCATAGGACAATACTATCCCAAAGAAAAAAACCGCTCCGGCTCCTTCAAGGATTTCCATTTACTTCAGGAGGTATATTATGACAATCGAAAAGGAGACCGATTTCTCCTCAACGTATGGTATACCGCCTCCAACCGTGAACTTCCCATGCTCACAACAGACTATGGCGAGGAAAGGGGCATTGACAACCGTCAGCGAGAGAATACGCTACGCAGCGTAATGGGGTGGAGGCATGCACGTTCCACGTGGAACGTTGACATTCGTGCCGGATATATCCACACGTGGATGGGCTACGATTACCGACGGGAGATGACGCAAGACATATGGTCGACTATGACACGTTCCCGATCGCTTGTCAACACTCTCTTCGGAAATGCAACAGCCAACTTCTATCCCTCCGACAGATGGCTCTTCACAGCATCAATCACTGCCAACCATCACAATGTGAAGTCGACCGACAGACAATTGTCAACCGGAAGCGGCACACCGACCGATATCGGCTACCACAAGAAACGCCTCGAACTCAGTGGAGCCCTGACAGCACGATGGCAACCTCTGGATGGAGTAGGGATTTCCGCAGCACTGCGCGAAGAGGCATACGGCAACAAGGCCACACCCCTTATCCCGGCTCTTTTCGCCGATTGGAAAGCCATCAACACATACGCCGGATCAACTCTTTACGGACTCACTCTCAAAGCCTCTACCAGCAGGAATTACCGCTACCCTTCCCTCAACGACCTCTATTTCATGCCGGGCGGCAATCCTGATCTCCGCGATGAGAAAGGCTTCACCTACGACTGTGGCTTTGACTTCGAAGTGTCGAAAAACAAACTTTTCTCCACAGGAATCTCTGCCACATGGTTTGACTCACACATCGACGACTGGATCATCTGGCTCCCGACCATCAAGGGATTCTTCTCTCCACGCAACGTGAAAAGCGTACATGCCTATGGCATTGAACTTAAGGGTGACGCTTCGCTAACCCCTTGGACAGACTGGAAGTTTGACATAAACGCATCATATTCCTGGACCCCATCTGTCAATGTCGGTGAAAAGATGAGTGAGGCAGACAAATCAATAGGGAAGCAGCTCCCTTACATACCGCGCCATTCCGCATCTGCCTCCCTGCGCGCAGCATGGAGATCCTGGGGATTTGCCTACAAGTGGATGTACTATTCCGAACGCTTCACCATGACCAGCAACGCCTCCACACTCACCGGCGATCTGCCAGCGTATTCCATCTCCAACATCACCCTCGAAAAAAATCTCAAAATTCCCCTCCACAACTTCAAAACTCCACAACTCCACAACTCTCTATCCTTACAGATAAAACTCGCCCTCAACAACATATTCGATGCTGAATACCTCTCTGTACTCTCCCGCCCCATGCCCGGCTTCAATGCAGAATGCTTCCTCTCCATCTCATGGTAGGCCTATCTTTTTATAAGATTTATGAGAATTCTAAGATCTATAAATGTTATAAAAATAAAATCCTTATAATTATGAAGAATCTTCACCATACCCTCATCCTTGCTTTGACGCTCCTCTTCTCCTGCGGCAGCTCGCATACCGACAATCTCTCAGACTTCTCTGAGAATCTATATACCCCCTCCGAAGCCTCCGGCTTCTCCATCACCGGCAAAGATGGCTCCGAGAGCACCCTCCTGACCGTCTCCAACCCTTGGCAGGGGGCAGACAGCGTGGCGTCTCGTCTTTTTATTGCCCGCGCCGGCGATGAAGCACCATTGTCATTTACAGGTCAGATTCTTGATGGCGAAGCTAAGCGTATTGTCACCACATCATCCACCCACATAGCACTTCTCGATGCACTCGGGGCCACCGACAGGGTTGTGGGAGTGTCAGGTATAAATTATATCACCAACCCGGAGATACAAAAACGTCGCGATGATATTGCTGACATAGGCTATGAAGGAAACTTCGACTATGAGGCTCTCCTGGCCGCTAATCCCGACATCGTGCTACTCTACGGAGTAAACGGGGCAAGCTCGATGGAAAATAAGCTCCGCGAACTCGACATTCCCTACATCTATATCGGCGACTATCTTGAGGAGTCTCCACTCGGCAAGGCGGAATGGATTGTTGCTATAGCAGAAATCATCGGCGACCGCTCGAAAGGAGAAGAGACATTCGACGCAATAGCCGGCCGCTACAACGAACTGAAAAAGAAAGTGTCCGACTCTGTGATCGAAGCCCCGTCGGTGATGCTGAATGTCCCTTACGGAGACTCATGGTTCATGCCTTCTGCCGACAGTTATATGGCAAGGCTGATAAAGGATGCCGGAGCCGACTACGTGTATAAGAAGAATACAGGCAACTCATCTCTCCCTATCGACCTCGAGGGAGCCTATACGCTCGCCTCACAGGCTGATTTCTGGCTTAACACCGACCAGATGACATCACTATCCACCCTCGCGGCAAAATGCCCGAAATTCACGGATACACGCGTTTTTCGCAATGGATATGTCTACAACAATACCCTTCGTGCTAATGCTGCCGGCGGCAACGACTTCTTTGAGTCAGGCATCACTCACCCAGAAATCATTCTTCGCGACCTTGTAGGCATATTCCACCCCGAACTTTCCAATGCCCCACTATACTACTATAAAAAACTCAAATAATAATCTTTTATACTGTGCCGAGGCGGAAGCCGAAGGAAAACCTACTCATCTTGACCCATGTCACGCTCCAATTATGCATTATGCTTCGTGCTTTCAGCAATCCTAATAGCCCTTTTTCTCCTTGATATCGCCGTTGGCTCCACCTCCATTCCCCTGCCTCAAGTCTGGGCAGCATTGACAGGTGGCGACTGTCCCCCAGCCACAGCACGCATCGTGGTAAACATACGTCTTATAAAGGCGATTGTTGCCCTGCTTGCCGGAGCGGCTATATCTGTCTCCGGCCTACAGATGCAGACACTCTTCCGCAATCCGTTGGCCGGTCCCTATGTGCTCGGCATAAGTTCCGGCGCCTCATTAGGGGTTGCCATTTTCCTTCTTGGTGCCCCGCTCTTCGGACTCTCACCTGCAATGTCCTCGCTCGGCATCGCCGGAGCGGCTTGGATAGGATCAGCAGCCGTATTGCTTATTGTCGGGGCTTTGGCTGCAAGGATCAAAGACATCATGGTGATCCTGATACTCGGAATGATGTTTTCTTCCGGCATAAGCGCAGTGGTGCAGATTCTCCAATATCTTAGCCGTGATGAATCTCTAAAAGCTTTTGTAATCTGGACTATGGGATCGCTCGGCGATGTCACCATATCCCAGCTCTGGATCCTCCTGCCTGCAGTAGTCATTGGCCTATTTCTTGCGGTAGTGACGATAAAGCCCCTTAACTTACTCCTCTTTGGCGAAGAATACGCCCGGACAATGGGCCTTCACATAAAGCGTTCCCGCACATTTCTCTTTCTCTCCACCACCCTGCTTGCCGGAACGGTGACGGCATTCTGCGGGCCCATCGGCTTCATTGGTCTGGCTATGCCTCATGTCACACGCATGCTTTGCCGCTCCTCCGACCACCGTATCCTCGTCCCGGGTACTATTCTGTCAGGAGCCGCCGTGCTCCTCATATGCGACATAATCTCTAAGCTCCTCACTCTCCCAATCAATTCCATCACCGCACTCCTCGGCATCCCCATAGTAATCCTCGTAGTCCTTAAGACCAAATAACATGATCACACTCCAGAACCTGACCATTGGCTATAAATCCCGCATCCTCCTCTCCGATGCCAACACAATGTTCCCTGAAGCCTCCCTTACTTCCCTCATCGGACGCAACGGCACCGGAAAGTCTACTCTCCTGCGTGCCATTGCCGCCCTGAATTCCCACTATTCAGGCACAATATTGCTCAATGGCAAGGATCTCCGCTCCCTATCTCCATCGGCAATGGCAAAGACGCTCGCCTTCGTATCCACCCAGCGCACGCGCATCCCTTCAATGCGATGCGTCGACGCTGTAGCCATGGGACGCGCACCTTACACCAACTGGATTGGGCGTATGCAAAAGGAAGACGAAGAAATAGTGATGCAGTCACTTTCTGAAGTAGGTATGGAAGCTTTCGCACTGCGCACACTCGACACGATGAGCGATGGCGAATGCCAGCGCGTGATGATAGCCCGTGCCCTTGCACAAGACACACCGATCATACTCCTCGACGAACCCACATCATTCCTCGATATGCCAAGCCGCTACGACCTTGTGACACTCCTCAACCGCCTTGCCCATGACCAAGGGAAATGCATTCTCTTCTCCACCCACGAGCTCGACATAGCCACAGAAATGTGCGACGCGGTGGCCCTTATCGACACACCGCGCCTTATACATCTACCCGCAAAAGACTTCGTCTCAGCCGGCCACTTATCATTGATTTTTTCTAAATGACAGGTAGGGACGCACGGCTCGTGCGTCCGCGTGCTGTCAGAAAGTTACATCTTCGAGCTGACAATCTTCAAAATTGCCGTCTCCCTTTCTTCTGCCAGTCTTTCAAGCTCTGCTGCCTCACCTACGAGCGAATCTGCCATCTCCCGGTCTTTCAATCCGGCTGCGTTGATACGCACATTTAGCCCTGCACCGCGCACTGCCGCACGGGCGGCAAGCGCACCTACACCCGCATCCGTCACTGAAGCAGGATTGCCGTCAGCTGCCATATTCTCCACCAAGTCAAACACCTCATATGCCTTCTTCATTGTCTTCAGAGGCACCTGTGTGGCATAGAGAGTAGCTTCTTCCATTGCCGCAGCTCGCGCTGCTTTCTCCTCATCGGTCTTCTTAGGCATTGCAAAGACAGCCATAATTCGGTTGAATGCAGCAGTGTCCTCGTCTACGAGGTGAAGCAGCTCATCCATCAGGTGCTGCCCTATCTCAGCGGCATCTGAGAATTCCTCCCAGCGGTCGTCGTAGGCTGCCTTATGTGCCGAAAGGTTAGCCACCATAGTGCCGAGGGCAGCCCCAAGTGCCCCCATATAGGCTGATATGCTGCCACCTCCCGGCGCCGGGGATTCCGATGCCGTCTCTTCCGCAAACCCCTTGACTGTGAGATCCACCAGTTTCTTGGCTGAATCATCAGCTATCATATATTCTATCACCTTCTGCTTCGGATCAAACGGTGAAAGCTGGTCAAGCCCCATCGACTTCACGGCAATGCGGATTATCTCCTCTTCCGAAATGCCGCAACTGCGCTGTTGCTTACGAAGAAAATACTTTCCGGCATCCACAAGCGTACGCTTCGGCACAAGGCCCACGATTTCTGTTCCTGTCACACGCACACCACGGGCATCAGCCTTTCGGCACACTTCATCAAAAGCAACATGGAGAGGAACCCGGGCTATATCAGTGATGTTCATCGACACCTGCGCTATGCCATATTCATCGATATACCATCCGATTGCCTTTGTCCCCTTGAGCGTACCGGGGATCATCACCGGCTTGCCGTTTTCATCCTTGATCGGTTTGCCTGTCACCTTTCCACCCTCTCGCATTGGGCGACCTTTCTCGCGCACGTCAAATGCTATCGCATTAGCACGGCGCGTGGAAGTCGTGTTGAGATTGAAATTGACAGCTATCAGGAAGTCGCGCGCACCGATTGTGGTGGCACCGGTCTTGGCAACCTCGGCATCATACGGGCGGTTGCCGAAATCCGGTCCTTTTTCATCCGAACCCATCTTATTGGGAAGCGCCTCGTATTCTCCCTCGCGGCATACAGCAAGGTTCTTGCGCTCCGGACGGAATGCGGCTGCCTCATAGCAATAAGTAGGGATATTAAGTTCGGTTGCCACTCGCTCCGCAAGCTTGCGCGCGAGCGCGGCACACTCCTCAAGTGTGATGCCGGCTACCGGAATGAGCGGACACACGTCAGTCGCTCCCATACGCGGATGCGCACCGTGGTGTGTGGTCATATCTATTACCTCTGCTGCCTTCTTTATGCCGCGGAAAGCAGCTTCCACCACGTCGTCCGGAGCTCCAACAAAAGTGACAACCGTACGGTTGGTGGCTTCTCCCGGATCTACATCGAGCAAGCTGATTCCTTCAACGCTCTGGATAGCGTCAGTTATTTCCTTTATTTTTGCTTTGTCGCGTCCCTCACTGAAATTGGGCACGCATTCGATAATGGCATTCTTATCCATATGATTGTTAGGTTGGTTTCTATTTTAAATCTTTAAAAAGCGATCATGGTCACGTTCAGTCTTCTTCCGCAGTGTCTTCCGGAATGCCTCTGTCAGGTCTACTCCTGTCTGGTTGGCAAGGCATGCTACAACCCAGAGCACATCGGCAAGTTCCTCCTCCAGATTACGGTCAAGATCGGAAGCCTTGGCCACTTGCGGACCATACTTGCGCACAATGACACGTGCAAGCTCCCCCACCTCCTCGGTTAGTATAGCTATATTCGCAAGAGGCGGGAAGTAGCCATTGCCGATCTCTGTGATCCACCGGTCCACTTCCCCCTGCATTCCCTTTATGGTCATCTCATTTTCCACTGAAATCTCCTGATATCTGATAACTGAAAACTGACAACTTAAATTATTTGCAGAAGTCTCAATTCATCACGGATCTCGTTCCCACTCAAAGTGCGACGACGAGATATAATCCGCGCAAACTCATCGATAGCCGGATGCAGACGAGGATTGGAGAATATACGCCGTGAATAGCTCAGTGTGCGGTTGAAAAGAGCATCAATCTCATCATCTTCCAATCCGCAGCTATCGCGACCTTCACGCAAGATCTCATCGTGGAGAGCACCGAGCACATCCACAGGCACATCCCTGTGCATCCTCACCATCGACCGAGACATCACATTGCTGATCACCATGGATGCGGTGATATGAAAATTGTGCACAAGATTGTCCCAGGTGCTCTTAGGCGATATCGACGGACTTCCTGAGAAATAATACTCATTGGAAAATTCCACCATGGTGTCTCCGTCTCCGTCAAGGCTTACCTCCGCAATCCTGTCGAATGCATCCAAAGCCGCCAAAGAAATGGCCATGCCGGCGAGTCCATAGGCGCGGTCGTCTTCATTCGAATACTCAAGTGTCAGCGCCTTTTCTTCTTTATCCTTTTCCTTATGTTTCATATGTATGATGTCATTTTTATAATCCTCACAATTAAAACACAAAACCTACCCCTCCGGTTGCATTGAATCCTTCCATCGGCAACCCCGGCAGGAATTCCTCATGACGGTTCAGCAGATTGTATAGCCCCAAGCCCACTGAAATTTTTTCAGTGATGTTGTAATCAGCTGAGAAATCAAGCCGGCTCGTATTTCCCGGCAAAAGCAGCCTCTTGGCACGCAGTCGATAGTCAAGGCGTAGAGAAAGCTTATCCATGGGCTTCGATTCCGCCGACAGGTCAGCGGTAAACTCCGGACGGTCAAAACCGTTCAGGAATCCCTTTGAGCCATCTTGCGGCTGCCAAGCTGCTTTCCCTTTAAGAGCAAGATAGCGGGAAAACTCATAGCCAGCATTTACAGCAATGCTATAGCCATGTATCCTGCCCGATTCCGGATAGGTGCCATACGATGAAAGATTGCAGTTAAGGAGAGCCTGATACAGTCCTCCGAAGCTTTCGTCAAGTGTAGTGCGCCATGCCCCTTCAAGTCCGAATGTCCCTTTGCCACCCGGGTTCAGCTGAAAGGCAACCCTCACGTCAAGCGGGGAATAGGCTGCCTGATAGCATCCCTCAGCAGGATTTGCATAATAATCCATCGTGTGCTTCCATGCAAGGGTGCGGAGATGTGTGCCGCCCCCAACAGATGCTAAGAATGCTGTGACACCTTTGCGTATTGAGAACCTGAGATCAGGAGCAACCCTAAAACGTGTGGAGATTCCGTTGCCTACCGCCGCAAGGTTAGCGCCAAGCCGCAAGGAATATGTCCGGCCAGTAAGCGTGTAGGCAGGTGTCGCCTCCACCCGGTTCACATCATTGCCTATTGAATTGATTACCCCCGAATACCGGAGACCAATTCCTAAGGAAGAGCCATTGCCGGCTTCGTCGCTGAGGCTATATTTCACGTTGCCCCCTACATTGACGGCCGTTTCCCTCCCCCCTTTTGTCTTGCTGTATTCACGCGGATAAACATCAACTAATAGAGGCAAATACATAGCCCTGTAGGCAAAATGTCTCACATCGGCATCCGCTGTATAAGTCAACTTACCGGTGCTTTCTCCTGCCCATCCCACGTGTGCGTAGACATCATTGAGGGTCTGGGTTGGAGCAGTCACCGGCTCGCCGCTTTTTCCCCCTTGCAGGGTACCATAATAGTTGAAATACCCCAAATGATATTGAAAGTCTGCGGTTAAATTGCCGGTTCCGATAAGTCGGTGAGTAAGATCCGCACCAATGGTCTCATCATATCTGAAACGCTTGTCAGCATCTTGGAGCCCTTCCACATCCTTCCACGCCTGCCATAGCGAGGTTGAGTTATGCTGCAGATACACATTGAGGCGCGTGTCTTCATTGCGTATTGCAGTGTATCCAGCCGAAAGCGATGAGTTGAGCCAGCTTCCGAGCCGGAGGTCAACATACCCCTTGCAGGCATCAAACACCTTCTTGGCGCGCCATCCGGTGGCAGGCATATTCAGCGCATCTGGTGCGAAGTTGGCGGTCACCCCCTTACGGTCGTAGCTCATGGGTGATTCCGGAGCTGTGAGTGTTATCGCGGCGGGAAGCAGCGACAGCCTGTCGGCTGGTATGATGTCTGGCGTATATTTGCCCTCTACAGTCACAGACTCCGTGATGCTTTGCGCAGTTGCTGTGCCGGTCACTCCCAGAAGCACTGCAAGCACTATTATATTTTTCATCGTTTTCGTCATGGTCATCGTTGTCAGATTTCTCCGGACTCTCTGAGTTATCTGATGTTTCATTGATCAGAATATTCTTTTATTCTCGCTTCTATCGACTCTGAGATGTCTGTCTCATCACCCGGATAATTGTCGCGGAGACTCTTGAGATACTCCACGGCAAGATAGTCATTGCCATCTGCATGGTAAGCGTCTGCAAGCGATATGAACCCTCTGGCAAGCCAGTAGGCGTGGACCGAGCCGTCATCGGTGAATGCCTCCAAGGTGGATAGCGCGTTTTTAGTGTCACCCTGTTCCAGATACCAGTCGCCGAGTTCTACGGCAGCCTTTGCTCCGGAAAGGGAGTTAGGCGATGCCGCCAGTCTTTTCAGTGCCTCTTCCCCGGCACTGCTTTGCGCACTGTGCAGAAGTCCCGAAGCCTCGTAGAAACGAGCCTCCTCGGCATCTTCAGCTGATACCCCACCCATCGAGAGCAGCCTTCTTGCATAGTCAGTGCGCTGGCCGGCATCCGATGTGGTGCGCATCACTCCCGCGATGGCTTCGGGTGCAAACTCCGCGCCTCCCTGGCGCTCCAAGGCAAGATAGCTCGAATGAGCCTTTTTCATATCTCCTGCGTTTTCAAGCAGGTCGGCCTTGAGGAATAGTGCCGCCGGCACTTGCGGCGAGTCTCCACGCATCGAAAGGAGCCTGTCGAGATAGATAAGCGTCTTCGACGCATCCCCTTCATTGTCGGCAGCCTCCGCCAAGTCCATCAGGGCGTTTGCAAGATAGCGCCCATCCGGGAAATCTCCGATGTATTGTTCAAGGAGCACTGTATTGCTTTGGTTAGCTGCATAGGCAGTCTCTGCAGCCTCGAATGTGATGGCATCCATCTCATCCTGATCTATCTGCGGAGCTCCGTTGATTCCCTCAAGGAAACGAGCATATTCTTTCAGGCTGCCATCAGAGGCCGTTATGCGGCGCATGTCATCGTTGGCGATGGAGGCCTCTTCGCTTGTAGGCCAACGCTTGATGATGTCCATATATGCCGACTTTGCTTTCTCCTGCTCCCCCTGCTTTATATAGGCAAGCGCAAGCGAGAGGGCACCTGCACGGCTCTTGTTGTCTTTTGGATACTCATGCGTAAGCCTCTCGAAATAAGGGGCTGCCTTGTCAGGCTTGTCGAGTGCCGCCATCGTCTTCCCTGCCTCAAGCAACGCTTCCGGAGTCCACTTGGAGGCGGGTCTTTCCTTCAGGAAGGCGTTCAGCTTCTTCATCTTTGCATCGGTGCCTTCGGTCACTCCCACCACCACCGCATGGCGGAAGGCAGCATAGTCGGCATCACCGGCACCTTCTCGCGAGGCGCGAAGATATCGGTCGGCTGATTTCTGATAGTCGCCGAGATAAAGCAGGCAGTCAGCCTCCCTCACCATAGCATCTCCTTTCATCGCTGCCGGTGCACTGCTGTTTTCTCCCACTTCCGCAAAATTCTTCCTCGCATCACTCCAGTCTTGCATCTTGAATTGCGAATATGCAAGGCCATAGCGTGCGGTGATTCTGTTTTCCGGTGTGATTGTGCCTCGCAAGGCCGCGCTGTAGGCAGCCGCAGCCCCTTTGTAGTCGCCTGTCCCATACAGGGCCTCCGCGAGCCAGAGTCGCGACTCGTCGGCGAGAACAGGGTCAGTAGACTTCATATCGGCAGCTTCCCCGAGATGGTTCACCGCTTGCGCAAGAGCACCCGAAGTGATCTCGCTCGTGCCAAGCTTATACAATATCTTCTGCTTCGTGGCAAGAGTAGCTTCCGACGGATTTCTTACCTTGTTGATTGATGCGAGAGCCTTAACATAGTCATGCTCATAGAAATATGCTGTAGCGAGGCTTTGCTGCACGTCAGAGGCATATCTGGAGTCGGGATAGAGGTTCAGGAAGTCTTCAAGCATAGAGATATTGCTTGCGAATGGCGCGTTGCCCCCTTTCGTCAGGGCCACGATATGATTGTAGAATGCAGTCTCCGCGACGTCTTTGTCATAAGCCATGTTGGCTGCCTTGTCGAAGGCCATGGCGGCAGCGTTCATATCGCCGCGCTGTTCGGCTATCTGTCCAAGGTAGAGATATGCACCCTGCGCAATGTCGTTGTTGCGGTCGGTGATCGGACGGAAGTTCTTTTCTGCCTCCTTGAGGTCACCCTCAGCATATTGGATTGCACCCAACGCATATAGTGCGTCATCATTGGGATATTCCACAGCTCCTACAAACTCTTCGAGATGCGGACGGGCAAGCTCGTAGTCACCCTTCTTGAAATGACTGAGGCCCGTGATGCGATGTAGCTCAGGAAGCAGTTCATCCACAGGATTCTTCGCCATGATGGTATAGGAATGGTCGATCACATCGTCATATTGCCCACGCAGATACTCTATCTGCGCCATATAATAGAGAGGCTCAATGCCGTCAGAGCTATATTCCCTATGCGCCCGCACCAGGTTAGGCCGAGAAATGCCCCCCGCTCCCCTGCGG
>JAIDSL010000051.1 GCA_029061255.1 Muribaculaceae bacterium | reverse complement strand
TTACTCGTTTATTTTGCAAAGTTAGTGATTCTCCTTAAATTATACAAGGATATTAACGTTTTCATATGCATTCTAACTGTATAAATTTTTCCTTTTTTTATCTGACTATTGTGTGGGTAATAAAATTTCATTAACTTTTGCGGTTGCAGAATAATTACGCATTATGAATTATGAATTGTGCATTACCACTTAAAAGTTTTGGTTATGTTGGAAAGTTTTGTTATTTTTGTAAAAAGTTTTCAATATAATGAAAACTTTTTGGAATTTTAATGGAAGTTTTCAGTATGGAAGAAACATTTAAAATAATGAAAAGCCCTTGACTGGTGGAGTCAAGGGCTTTCGGATTATATTAAGGGAGGGATTACTGGATTGTAGTCTCAGGAGCAACGGCGGTCTCGGAGCGGCGCTTTGCTTCCCAGCCGAGTGCTGATGCGCCAAGCACAGCTGCATCGCTTTCCTTCAGTTCGGAAAGAAGTATCTGTGTCTTTCCACGGAAGATAGGCATCACATTCTTTTCAAACGCTTCCTTCAAGGGCTTCAGAAGAAGGTCGCCGCTCTTTGCTAAGCCACCGAAGAGGATGATAGCCTGCGGAGAAGAGAAGGCAACCATATCTGCAAATGCCTCGCCGAGAATCTTACCGGTATATTCGAAAATATCTTTTGCGATCTTGTCGCCTGCCATCGCTGCATCATACACGTCTTTCGAGGTGATGTCCTCGATGTCGATGTTGCGGAGAACGGATGGTTCCTGACGAATCTCAAGGAACTCACGGGCTGTGCGGGCTACGCCTGTAGCAGAGCAATAAGCCTCAAGGCAACCTGTGCGGCCACAACCACACATACGTCCGTTGTTGCGCTTCATGACGAGGTGGCCGAGCTCACCGGCGTTACCGTCATGACCATAAACCATCTGACCGTTGATTACGATACCGGATCCTACGCCGGTGCCAAGGGTGATCATGATGAAGTCTTTCATACCACGGGCTGCACCATACGTCATCTCACCGAGTGCAGCGGCGTTAGCATCGTTTGTTACTGCCACCGGAATACCTCCGAAAGCCTCGCTTACCTTTTCAGCAAGTGGAATCACAGGACCCCAGGGGAGGTTTGGCGGGTTTACGATCTCGCCGGTATAGTAGTTGGCGTTAGGAGCACCGATACCGATGCCCTGGATCTTATCCTCAGCATCATTGAGGCGAAGCAGACGTTCTACTGCAGAATGAAGCTCATTAACATAGTCGTTAAACTCTGCATGCTTCTTGGTCTTGATGGAGTCGCTGGCTATCACCTGCCCGCGAGCGTCGACGATACCGAAAACGGTATTAGTGCCGCCGATGTCTACTCCCAATACATATGGTTTGGTCATTCGAATAATTTATTTAAGGTTAAACATTGTATTTCTATTTACTTTCAACACACAAAGGTACTTAATATTTCTCAAAATGAAAAATAATATTTCCAAAATGTAGTTAAAAAGTAAATAACACTATCGTGAAGTCATTATATATTCGGATATAAGACTGTAGATATCAGCTTCTTTTTTCATGCTGAGCTCTTCAAGTAAAGCTCTATGAGAGTAAAGGGTTGAGTGGTCTTTTCTTGCAGCAGGTCCCGTCTGAGCCTCCTTCGCCGGGAGACTCCTAAGCTTCTCTATTGTTTCTTCTACGAGCGGATTAATGATTTGGCCGTCGATTCCTGATTCTGAAAGAATTTTTTGGCTGATCCCGATCATCGCATTTGTAAAATTGCACGCGAAAGTGCCACAAAGATGCACTCTCCGTCTCTTCTCACTGTCAGCCATACCAATTTGAGTGAAACCATATTCGCGTGCGCAATTCTCAATGCTTTTAAGAGTCTCCGGATCGGAGGCTTCTATCAGCAGGGGAATGGATGAGGGGGGGAGGGGACGCGATTTGCTGATGGTCTGGAACGGGTAAATCACGCCATATCCCTTGCTTTTCACTGAAGACAGTGCTTCAATCCCGACGCTTCCTGTAGTATGAGCTATGATACCGTTTACAGGAGGCATCTTTTCTGCAACTTCCTTTACGACAGAATCACTTATAGAAATAATGTATAGATCCGCATCAGTCGGCAGATCTTCAAGTGTACGCGAAGAGATGGGTTTGGTGCCAAAGATGTGTGCGAATTGAGTGCCGACATTCCCTGTGCCGATCACTGCCACTTTCATTCTCTCAGAACTCATCTTTCAGTACATTGTAGAGCTGATGTACAGGTAGCCCCATGACATTGTAAAAACTTCCGTCGATGCCGGCTACCGCTGCACAACCGATCCATTCTTGAATGCCGTAAGCCCCGGCCTTGTCGATAGGTCGATATTTTTCTACATACCATTCTGCCTCCTCACTCGAAAGAGGCGCAAATGTGACAGCAGTGCATGTGGTGAAGCTTACAATCTTGTCTTTCGTAGCGACACAGACTCCGGAAGCAACAGTGTGAGTGTGTCCTTGCAGCTGCATAAGCATGTTGACTGCATCTTCTGCACTGTGGGGCTTACCATAGATCTTGTCGTTGAGGATGACAATTGTGTCAGCAGTAATCACCATTTCGTTTTCCTTGATATCTTCGGCGTAGGCTTTTCCTTTCAGGCGTGCAAGGAATTCTGCTACTTCTATTGCCGGCATGTCATTGGGATATGACTCATCAATTCCATCCTTCACCTTTATATCAAAAGGAATGTCAAGCATCCCAAGAAGTTCTTTTCTCCTTGGCGATTTGCTTGCAAGAATAACATTAAATTTTTTTATATTATCAAGCATGGGCGGTTATCCGTATTTCGTTTTCCGTTTTTAATAGTCAGATTTGCGGTAGGCGCGCCATTTTTCAAGAAGTTCGGTCATGTCAGGGGGGATGGGACACTCGAAATCCATTTGCTCCCCGGTACGTGGATGTCGGAAGCCAAGGGTCCTTGCGTGAAGTGCCTGACGAGGGCAGATCTGAAAACAATTTTCCACAAATTGTTTGTATTTTGCAAAAGTTGTGCCCTTCAGTATTTTGTCGCCGCCATATCTGGCATCATTGAATAGGGGATGACCCTTCGACAGCATATGCACCCTGATCTGATGAGTCCTGCCGGTCTCGAGCACGCATTTCACACAAGTGACATATCCGAATCTTTCAATCACATTATAGTGTGTCACCGCGTGCTTCCCAATCTCCGGATCACTGAATACTGCCATCTGGAGCTTGTTGCGCGGGTTTCGGGCAATGTTGCCGACGATCGTCCCTTTATCTTCATCGAAATCTCCCCATACCAGTGCTACGTATTCTCTTCGCGTTGTCTTATTGAAAAACTGGAGCCCGAGGTCGGTTTTAGCCTCAGGGGTTTTTGCTATCACGAGTAGCCCACTTGTATCTTTATCAATTCTGTGTACGAGTCCGAGGCGTGGGTCGCTGACATCATAGTCAGGATTGTCGCGGAAATAATAAGCGAGGGCATTCACAAGAGTTCCGTGATAATTGCCATGGCCGGGATGGACCACAAGCCCGGCTGGTTTGTTGACCACGAGCACTTCAGCGTCTTCATATACAATGTCGAGAGGAATATCTTCTGCAATGATCTCAAACTCGTAGCGTGGCCGGTCCATAACGATGCTGACCACATCGAGGGGTTTGACTTTGTAGCTTGACTTGACAGGTTTCCCATTGACGATTATGCATCCTGCATCAGCCGCTTGCTGAATGCGGTTACGAGAGGTCTTGGTCATCCTGTCGACCAAGAATTTATCAACCCTGAGCAGCTGTTGCCCTTTGTCAGCTTCGAAACGAAAATGCTCGTAAAGTTCCCTGCCGTCTTCAGTCACATATGAGGGCTCCTCGACGCTTTCCTCATCCTGATTCTCAGCCTCATTGAGATCCAAAATCTCTTTCTGCTCGTCGATCATCAATCCTTGATTCTTACTCATGATCAATAGTATTCATATGATTCTGTCTCGGTGGGTTCAGTTTCTTCCACCTGATACATTTCAGGGGAAGTTTCATCCTCCGAAACAATAGGTTCTGACAAATTGTATTCCGGATCCAGATCGCTTTGAAGAGAATCGCGCACTGCCTGCAGATTTCCATCGAAGACTTCCATAACAATTCTTGCGTTGACAGGCACTTTTTGAAGCTTTTTCACAACTTTTCCGTTGGCATATATTTTCGAGATACAGTCATTTTCTCCAAGAATTTTTATGACTCTGATGTTCTTGAACCCGAGTTCTTCCAGACGGGCTTTTCCTTGACGGAAAGATATTGATTTAAGCGCATCTTCACGCGGGTTATTGTCTTCATCGATGATTACCTCTTTTGGATGCACCGCATTTATATATAAGAAGATTTTCCTTCCGGGTTTTACAACGGAATTTGACTTGGGAAACTGTTCGATGACATATCCGGGTTTTTCATCTTCCTTATAAAGGGAGTCGCGAATATCCACTTTAAATCCTTTGGAATGAAGAATCTCAATGGCTTGGGTATACGACATCTTTTCTACCCCCGGCACTACACTGCTTTCACCATGGCGAGTGAAGATGGCGAAAGAGAAATATAGAATGCCGAGTCCGGCAATTCCTACCAAGATAATTATTATCAAATTAGCGAGCACCGGGTGCTTGGCTATGAATCCGTTTTCTTTCATATTCTCTTCAAAAATCAATGTCTGTTTTGAAATCGACTTCAAAGTTAATAATTTTTATTGTAAAAAACATCGTTGTTTCCAATTTTTTTATTAACTTTGCATGCTAAATGCGCTAAATGCGCAACACATCTATACGTATAAATGAGAAAGCTACTAAAGTTTTGTATGTTATGCTCTGTTGCAGTTGTCGCCATGACATCTTGCGGAGAGTATAATAAAGTGCTGAAAAGCACGGATTTGCAATATAAATTCGACTATGCTAAAAAAGCATACGAGAATCGAAAATATATGCAGGCCATCACGCTCCTGCAAGATTTGCAGATGCCAATGCGTGGAACGGAAAATGGAGAAGATGCCACTTTCCTTCTTGCCATGTCTTATTTTGAAAATAAAGACTACCTGAACTCCGGTGTGTACTTCAAAAACTATTATCAGAGATATCCACGCGGAAAATATGCAGAACTGTCACGTTTCTATTGCGGATATGGCTACTATCTCGATTCTCCGGAGCCTCAGCTCGACCAGACGCTCACTCTAAAGGCTATCGAGGAGCTACAAGGCTTCCTTGATTATTTCCCCAATAGTGACAAAGCCGGACTTGCCAAGAACTCAATTTTCGAGATGCAGGATAAGCTCACGCTCAAGCAGCTTCAGAATGCCCAGCTCTATTACAATCTTGGAAATTTCCTTGGCAACAACTATGAGTCGTGTGTCATAACAGCAAAAAACGCACTTAAGGAATTTCCATATTCGAAGTATCGCGAGGATTTTGAGATGCTGATCTTGAAAGCCAAGTTCCAGCAGGCAAAGAATTCTATTGCTGAAAAGAGTGAAGATAGATACAGGGATGTGATTGATGAATATTATTCTTTTATCAACACTTATCCTGAATCAAAGAATCTTTCTGAAGCAAGATCAATTTTCAACATTGCTTCCAAGCATGTAGGGGAATAAAATCACTCTTAATTTTTAAGAATACAAAATATACAATCCACATACGTAAATCATAATTGCATATTATGGACTACAAGAAGACCAACGCACCGCTTACGACCGTCACCCGCGACATGATCGCTATGGCTGAGCAGACCGGAAATGTATACGAGACTGTATGCATCATTGGAAAACGTGCTAATCAGATTGCCGTAGAAATGAAAAAGGAACTGGAGAAGAAACTCGCAGACTTTGCTTCTACCGATAATCTTGAGGAAGTATCTGAAAACCGTGAGCAGATAGAGATTTCTCGTTTTTATGAAAAACTTCCCAAACCAACACTTATTGCTACTCAGGAGTATCTCGAACATAAGCTTTATTTCTCAAATCCTCTCAAGGAGCGAGAGAAGCTCAACGACTGATGAGACTTCTTCTCTTTAATCCTGAGACTGAATACGCCCTCGCTTCGGGGGCGTCTTTTTATACACCCCCGGCCCGCGTGGAGAAGTTGCGGCGAGAAATGCAACTCCTTCCGGAGGCTTGGGCTCAACCGGAAGATATGATTCTTGTGGATGATGCCTCTCATCTTAAATCAAAGTTCAAGCTTGCAGAGTGGAATATGCTTGAGGATTTGATGAGTAAGTATCCGGATTTGATCATAGAGCCTTGGGGATGGAATCAGGCTCTCGTCAGAAAGCTACTTGATCATGGGGTGCCCTCTGATCGACTCCCTGATGACAGTGTAATATCGAGAATTCGAGAGTTGGCACATAGGCGCACTACTGTGCTGCTCACTTCCCTTTGGAACGAAAAAGTAGATATGGATTTTAAGACAGACGTGCCTGTGGAACTCGAGTCAATAGAATTGTGCATGGATTTCTATCGTGACAATCCCGGTTGCTGGTTGAAGGCTCCCTGGAGTTCAAGCGGGAGAGGAGTAATAAATACTTCTGCTGATATGACTCCCGAACTTGTGGAGCAATGGTGTCGTGGCATCATAAGGCGACAGGGAAGTGTAATGGGAGAAACCGGTGCGGACAGAGTGGCAGACTATGCCACTGAATGGCTTATGCGCCATGGCAGGGCGGAGTATTTGGGCCTTTCCTCTTTTTCCACATCAAATAGAGGTAAGTACATAGCTAATAATATGATGAATCAGGCTTTGATGTGTGAGAAGTTTAATTCACAATCAATATTAGATATAGATACAGTCATAACCGTGCAAAAAACTATACTTGAGCACATTTTGAGGGGATATGATGGATTGTTTGGAGTGGATATGATAGTAGAGAAAAGTGGCAAGTTGCGTCCTTTTGTTGAGGTCAACCTGCGGCGCACCATGGGAATGATTCATATCATACCGTAGCCAATCTGGAAAAAATCACATTTGTAGTCTTTTGCCCTCAATATGCTTTTGCCATAAACTACAAGGTCAATGTCGACGGGTACATTCCCCCTTTCCCTCGATGTTTTGTCCCTGCCGTTAGCTTCTTCATACTCCTTGCAGATAGATTCGAGACGGTCCGGAGACAAACGGGTGATCCCTCGGGCAACTGCATTCAGATACTCCTTACTTCCACCGTGACAGTCAGGAGTAGCATAAATTGTGGAGCAACTGAAGTCGGTCAGGAATTCGGAAAGCCATTTGATTCCTTTACTGACATTCTCATACCGGCATCCGCAGTTTGATCCTATTGAGAAGATGGCTTCTGATGGTGCCGTTTCATCTGTATCAATAGTGTCGGCTATTGCCATTACTTAGATTTCTTTAAGGTAATAATGGTGATTTCCGGATTGCTTGCTCCGATTCGGAAAGGCATGCCGACTTCCCCGGCGCCTATATTGACATATAGTGAGGGGTGTTCAAGATTCCTTTCCAAAATACCACTTGGTTCCGGATTCCCGAAGTCTTCGATTTCCCCGATCCCATTTTCTGTGTAAAAGCCTCCCCAAGTCTGGTATCTTAATGCTGCAGGAGAATATCTTTTCCCAAAAGCATCAAAACTCACCTGCATTGCGTGGGTATGTCCGGAAAGGCTAAGGTCGATATTTGTGATCTTTCTTACTTCCTGCACCCAATGCTCCGGATTGTGTGTGAGAAGGATTTTGAAATTTTTATCTTTAATGCTATTATTATTTTTTACGGGATATGCTTCCTTGAGGTCACCATATTTTACAAATGGAGGTTCTCCCCAATTC
>JAIDSL010000050.1 GCA_029061255.1 Muribaculaceae bacterium | reverse complement strand
CCAAACGACTCAACCGGAGCCGGCAAAATATCCATTCACATCGACGAACCCGACGTAGAGGATATAAACTACACCGTAACCCTCCCCTAAGTTTTTCTAATTATGGGAGGGCGGTTTCCCAACCGCCCAACAAGAGCAAACACCCAGCCCAATCACTCCTGCATTCTCTCCATAATCATATCTTGATATCAAAAATTATTGGCACAGACCATATCAAAATTGGCCATATTGGAACTTTTTCTCGAAATGTAGCCCAAAATATGCCCAAATATTGGAATATTTTATTAATTTTGCACAGTTATCGGAAAACTATGCACTATCGCATAGTGTCTCCGATTTCAAATCTATTATAGCAAACTGATATGAAATAACTACTCCTTATATAATATATACTCCATATTATATCACAGGACTCAGAGATTCCATACCATAAAAACATCAAGCTAACAAATAAAACAACATAACAAATATGAGACTATTCAAATTCGGAATCCCCATCTTCGGAGTCCTGACATTAGCGACAGGGCTCGTCGGTTGCGCCGATGAAAGCCACTGGGGCTCTTCCTCCAACGAGAAGGGAAGCATTTCCCTCACCCTCTCCACTAACAGGGACATCGCGACTGCAAAACCCGTTTTCAGAAGTGGAGAAGAATCAAGAGCTGATGACCCCAACGACCTTAACACATATATCAATGTGCCAGAAGCTGCCGACTTCAAGGTGAAGCTCGAAAAGGCAGACGGCTCTTATTCCAAAACTTGGTCATCGCTTAACGATTTCAAAGAAGAAGCTACATCAAGCAAATTCCCAACCGGAGCCTACACTCTGACTGCATATTACGGAGAAAAAGGCACCCAGGATTTTGAAGCTCCATATTTCGAAGCCTCTTCCTCTTTCACTGTCCTCTCCGACAAGACGCAAGAAGTCAACCTTGAAGCCGAGCTGCAAAACTCCATGGTGAAAATCAACTATACCCAGGCTTTCAAAGACTATATGAGCAACTTCTACTCTAAGATCCATACCGAAGGACGAACTGATGATATAACATACGGTATGGTTGAGTCAAGACCCGCTTTCTTAGAGCCTAATAACGCCAACGTAACCGTCCATTTCACTACAAAGGACAAAGGTTATACTTCCTCAATCTCATTAGGTGAATTCGCTCCCGCAGCTAAGACTCTCCACAATATCACGTTCGACATTGTGGAAAGCCAGAATGGAACCCCATCCCTAAATGTCTCTTTCGATGAGACATTGGAAGATGAGGATATAAACATTGATCTTACTGACGAACTCTTCACAACTCCGGCACCCGTCATCACTTGCGAAGGGTTCACAAATGGAGAGACCGTAAATATGCTTGAAGGAACCGGCAGCGATGTCTCTTTGAAGATGAATGTCAAAGCTGAAGGAAAAATCAAGTCTGCAGTCCTCACAGTGGATTCCCCCAACTTCACTCCATCTTGGGGCGAAGAATATGACCTCTGCAAAGCCTTCGCAGATAATAAAGTGTCAGAAATAAAAAACGCAGGTATCGATGCCACAGGCTTTGGATTCTCCGGTCAACCCACTGACATGGAAGGCTATCTCACACTCACAGACTTCGGTAAGAGCCTCCCGAAGGGTGTGCATACAATCTCTCTGACAGTAACGGACCAGACCGGAAAAGTCAGCGAACCCGCTGTCGTGGTTCTCAATAGTGAAGAAATCACCATCGACATGGTAGGTGAGCCGACTATCGTATATGGTTCTGGTCAGGCCGTTCTTACTCTTGACTATAACGGAATAAATCCCAACTCCGACATTTCATTCCAGGCTGTCGGTTCCGATGGATATTACACCTCCGCAAGAATCATCAGCTGCGATGAAAACACAGCGACACGCGCTTTCGAGAAGAAGAGATATGTATACACTATCGAACTCCCTGTCACAACCAAATCAAGTATAGGAATTCAAGTCTACCACAAAGAGACAAGACTCGTAGGTGAATTCCAGGTACCGGTTACTGTACCGGCATATCGGATTGCTGAAGAATATAACGCTTACACCAACCATGCTTATCTGAGGGTTACAACGCCAAATTCAACTGACCCTTCTGTTTTGGCAGCAGTCATCAACAACCTTATTGTTAAAGGCAATGGTGATGAACTCAAAATCACCAAGCGTGACACATCCAACGGCATCGTCACCATTTCCGAACTTAAGCCTGCAACTACATATTCCATCACTTCTTCAATTACAGGAACAGACGAAAATTCTGTGTGGAACAATTTTGGGGATTTACTCACAGAAACAGAATCAAATGTTCCAAACGGAGATTTTGAAGACATCAACCAGACTATCAATACCACTATCAACCAAGGTGGCCTTTGGACTATAACCGCAGCTGGGAAAACACATCAGACCACCCTTTCAATGAATATAAAAGAACCACAAGGATGGATATCTTCTAATTCTATGACCTGCAATTTATCTGCAAATAACAAGAACAGTTGGTATGTTATACCATCTGTGTTTAATACCACATTGTCTTGGGTATCTCATCAACCTGAAGCAAAAGCTATTGGAATAGGACAATCTGCAAAAGATACGACCGCAGATATTTACACAGGCCTTAAATCAAATTCAAAGGAAAATGCCATGGTCATTCGGAATGTCGCATGGGATTTAAATGGACCATCTATAGCCGATAAAAAACAAACAGGAAATTCGGATTTTTCTAACTATTATTGTTCGAATAAGCCAAATTCCATTGCAAATCGAACAGCAGGTTATCTTTATTTAGGTACATCGACTGAACAAGGTACAAATTTTGCTTCTCGGCCTGTTAAACTTAAAGGCTTCTATATGTATGAAAATGACAGTCAGGATAAGGGAGAAAAAGGTAAGATCACTGTTGAGATTCTTAATGGGAACCAAATACTTGGAAGTGGTCAAATCGAACTCGGTGCTGCTAATGAATATTCCGAGTTTGTAATTCCTATTGAGTATATTTCACCAGAGGAGTCTCGTCCAAAGGCTACTAAACTAAAAATATACATAACTTCAAGCAATAAGACATCAGATATAAAGACTACTGATTATTGCAATAAGGATGAATGTTGCTCCCGTGGAGCAGCGCTGACTGTAGATAACCTCACATTCGAATATTAAGAAAGCATACTTATCATGAAATTTAAATCTTTATCATATATTCTCGCCGCAGCTTCCCTGGCTCTTGCCGGTTGCGACAAAGAAGCCACCTTCAACATGAACCCGGGTGAAGGTCAGTTGAACTGCCGCACTCTCACTGTTGACTATATCAACAACACAAGAGCCAATTCTTCTGATGTAGAATTAGGGGACTTTATCGTCAACTTCGTCAACACCGCCACGAACGATACGGTAAGAAGCTTCAAATATTCCGAAATGCCGGAGATTGTATCCCTCCCCCAAGGTAAGTACAGCGCTAAAGCTTCATATGGCGACAATCCCATTGCTGAATGGGAAGCACCCTACTACTTAGGTGACACAGATTTCGCAATCAATGTAGGTGAAATCACAGACGATGTGGAGCCAGTAGAATGCGTGCTCAGCAACATCCGCGTCAGAGTGAAAATCAGCGACCTGAATCTTGGATTGCTTGGCGACGATGCCCAAGTCGTGGTGCATGCCGGTAAGGAAGGTGAATTGACATATAATCTCTCTACCACAAATAAAGCCGGATATTTCCGTTTCGTAGAAAACAGCCACACCCTCACGGCAGAATTCTCAGGAACTGTCGACGGCAAATATATCAATGCATTGCCCCTGATTTTCGACAATGTGGAAAGCGGAAAAGCCTACGACATTAACTTCAACATCAACCGCCCCGACAATATGGAGCCGGGTGAAATCGTTGTAGGTGGAGAGCCCGGGAGCGAGATCACTGTCAATGCCACAATCACCATACAAGACCAAACCAAAGAAATTGATCCCAACGAACCGGAAGACAATATCCTCGTTGACGATATGCGTCCTGTAAACGGCTCTGATGATCCCGATAAGGATCCAAACGGCGATGATCCTTCATCCAAGGGACCCGAAATCATACCTTACGGATTTGAATTAGGAAAAGCTTACCATATTGTTGCCGACACAACGACCGACGAGAACGGTGAAATTCAATACGTAACTCCGATTAAGTTTACAGTAACAAGCGAAACAGGATTTACTGAATTCAAAATTGTCATAGATTCAACAACGCTTACCCCGGATGAATTGGAAGGAGCAAATTTGGCAGCAAATCTTGATTTGATAAATCCTGGAGAATTTAAGGATGGTCTTTCTGGGTTAGGCTTTCCCGTAGAGAATGAAGTATTAAACCAAAAAGAGTGTAATTTTGATATTTCCGGGTTCATTTCCCTTTTGAATATTTTAGGTCCTGGGGTTCACAAGTTCCATATTACGGTCAGCGATACCTCTGGTACGACAAAGGGAACTATCTGGCTTGAAAATTAAAACTGACAACTCTAATTCAAAGTTATAAAGAAAATGAAAAAACTAATTTCAAATATATTGAACGGAGTTGTGGTGCTCACCGCTGTCAATGGGCTCTGGAGTTGCTCCGCCGAGAATCCTTTCGACAGCGAGGGAGAGGGTACTATCCGTCTTCACACCGTAGTGAATTCCATAACTACCCGTGCCGA
>JAIDSL010000005.1 GCA_029061255.1 Muribaculaceae bacterium | reverse complement strand
TCTTTCGCTCCTCCATGTCTCCGGTAATTTCTCATTGCAGTAAATATTTTTATCCGACTTGGACACACGGTTAGTGGGTCGTTTTTTAAACAATTTGATAAACAATATTGTTAATCAAGAAAGATAAACAATATTGTTATGAATAATTCAACCACTGACAAGACATCCCAAGATACTGAGCAGGCGATACTTATGGCAGCTGAGAAGGAATTCCTCTCGAAAGGATTTGCCGGAGCGAGGACTACCTCAATTGCTGAATCTGCAGGCGTCACCCATGCCATGCTGCACTATTATTTCCGCACTAAGGCAAAACTTTTCGACCGAGTGCTCGGTGAGAAGATAAAATTGCTGAAGGAAGCTCTTTTCAGCTCCTTTGATTATTCAAATGCATCTTTGGAAGAAATAATCCTTAATATTGTGGAGCGTCATCTCGACTTCATAGCCGCAAATCCGGAACTTCCTCGATTTCTCATAGAAGAGATATATAGCGATCAGGAGCGGTCTAACATTTTTCTTGAACAGATTGATAGATACGCGCCCATTATTCTGCGGGCAATGCAGCAGAAGATCAATGACGAGGCTGCAAAAGGCACGTGCAGGATGGTAGACGCAAGAATGCTCATGCTCGATATTGCCTCGCTCAATATCTTCTCATTTATTGCCGCTCCTGTTGTGAAAGCTGCTTTAGGTGACCTCACTGCAGATTCTGAGGCTTTCCTTGCCATGAGAAAGAAGGAAAACTATGATACCATCATACGAAAACTAAATTTACTCAACTTTCGCAAGCTCTAAAATTCTCACGCAAAGTACGCAGAGACGCAGAGTTTCAGTACATAGGGAAGCTTCGCGTCGCGGTTGTGGCGAGCACGCTAAGATCACGGGCTGCTATGCCTCGCCGGAGCTCGCAGAGCACAAGCGCAGTTCCTGCGCTAAGGAATTGCGAATCTATCTGCAAGAAAAAGCGAAACTTAAATTATTTAGTTATTTATGAAGAAGATTATTTTGATTATACTTGGAGCGGTTTGGGCATTAAGCTTAAAAGCTCAAGTCACTATTGAGGAATGCTTGACGAAGGCAGAGGCTAATTATCCGCTGATCAGCAAATATGGGTTGCTTCAGACATCTATGGATATTGACCTCGCCGAGATCAATAACTCATGGCTGCCACGGATTGGGGTATATGGACAGGTCACAGGACAGAACGTTGTGCCATCTTTTCCTAAGACGCTTACCGGCATGCTTGACCAGATGGGGCAGTCGATGAAAGGACTTGGCAAAGTACAGTATAAGATAGGAGTCGATGTATCCCAAAACATTTGGGATGGAGGCTCCTCAAAATCTCGCCGTGAGATGACTCGCGCCCAGGAAGCTGTCAACAAATCTGCGCTGGATGTAGAGATGTACGCACTGAGACAAAGGGTTGAATCTGTATTCTTTGCCATTCTCCTTATCGAAGAACAGATAGAGCAAAGCGAGATCACATACAATCTTCTTCAAAAGAATCTCGAGCAAATTCAGTCGAAAGTCAGAAATGGAGTCGCTATGCAATGCGACGCAGATATGGTTGAGGCACAAGCTTTGGCTTTGAAACAGAATGTAGCTCAAGCAAAAAGTGCTGCAGAAGGATATCGGGATGTGCTGGAGCTCTTCATTGGAGAGACAATCAATGGGATGAAGCTGGAAAGGCCATCAGCTGAAATACCGACTACGAATGAAAACAACAGACCGGAATTGAGACTTTTTGAGCAGCGACTTAAAGCTAATGAGACAATGCAACGATTGACAGACACTTCACTTATGCCCAAAATAGGATTTTTTGCGCAAGCTTATTATGGCTATCCCGGCTTTGATTACTTCAAGAGCATGATGAATCATAACCTATCTTTCAATATCCTTGCCGGGATAAAGGCATCATGGAATATAGATTCGTTCTACTCAAAGAAAAATACCCATAGCCAAACTGTTGTTAAGGCGCAGGAAATCGAGGCTGATAAGGAGCTGTTTTTATTCAACAATGAGATTCAATCAGCATCGCAGAAAGAAGCTATTCAAGGGCTGAGGGATGCGATGAAGGATGATGCCCGCATAATTCAGCTTCGTGGAAACGTAAGACGGGCAGCCGAATCGCAACTTGCCAACGGAATAATCGACGCGACTGCCCTTCTCACCAAAATATCAGATGAAAACATAGCTCAACTCAACGCCCGGCTTCACGAAATTCAGTTTATAAAAGAAATTTACAATCTTAAATACACTCTAAACCAATGAAACCATACACACTTTCCATCGCCATATTTGCATTGCTTTTCGCATCTTGCAAGAAGACACTTGAATATGACGCAACGGGCATTTTTGAAGCTACCACTGTCACCATTTCGGCTGAAACATCCGGAAAAATCTTGTCGATGGCAATTCAGGAAGGTGACAGCGTCACGAAAGGAGAGAACATTGCTGTAATTGACACCACTCTCTTGGTGCTACAGCAAAAACAGATCGAGAGCCAAAGGCAATCAGCGGAAAGCAATTCCCCGGATATCGCCGCACAAGTAGCCGCACTAAGATCTCAAATAGCACATCAACAGCATGAGTGTGAACGTTTTGCCCGACTGCTTGCCGATGGCGCCACCACACAGAAGCAATATGACGATGCACAATCACAATTGACGGTCCTAAAAAGCCAACTCACGGCCCTGCTATCGACACTCGGGAAAAACCGCAGTTCAATCTCAGACAATGCTGTAGCCATCCAATATCAAGCAGAGCAGATAGAGGAGCAGATAGCAAAAAGCATCGTCTACTCCCCTATTTCCGGGACCGTATTGATAAAATATGCCGAACCCGGAGAGTTTGCCACTCCGGGACGCCCGCTTTGCAAGTTGGCTAATCTCAACGACATCTATCTGCGGTCGTATTTCACAGCCTCACAACTCACTGATATTAAGATAGGACAGAAAGTGACAGTGATTGCTGATTTTGGAGGTGACGAACAGTTTGAATATCCAGGTACGATTACGTGGATTGCTCAGGAGAGTGAGTTCACACCGAAGTCAATACAGACGCAAGATAGCCGCGCAAACCTTGTGTATGCCGTGAAGATTTCTGTGAAGAACGACGGACGGCTGAAACTGGGTCAATACGGAGAAGTGAGGTTATGAATACCGCCATTGATATCTCAGGCGTCACTAAACGCTATGGAAATCTGACGGCTCTCGATGATGTCAGTTTCAATGTGGAGAGAGGAGAAATGTTTGGTCTTATCGGGCCTGATGGATCCGGGAAGAGCTCACTGTATAAGATACTCGCCACGCTTACCTCTCCGGATGCAGGCTCGGCTTCCGTCTGTGGTCTTGACACAGTGAAAGACTATGTCAAGTTGCGCAAGCTTATAGGCTACATGCCGGAAAGATTCTCGCTTTATCAGGATCTTACGGTGTCGGAAAACCTTCATTTCTTCGCGTCCCTATTCGGAGTCTCTATAAAGGATAACTACGATATCATCGCTCCTGTGTTTGCCCAACTTGAACGTTTTCCGAACAGAAAGGCAGGAGCACTTTCTGGTGGAATGAAGCAGAAGCTTGCTCTCAGTTGTGCACTGATCCACAGACCGGAAATATTGCTTCTCGATGAGCCCACCACCGGAGTGGACGCCGTTTCAAGAAGTGAATTTTGGGATATGCTATCTACATTGAGAGAGAAAGGAATCACAATACTCGTCTCCACATCTTATATGGATGAGGCAACGCGCTGCGAACGTATAGCTCTTATCGACAAGGGAAAGATACTCAAAATCAATACTCCCGAAGGGCTTGTGGCAGGACTCGACGAAAACCTTTACAACGCATCAGCTACACGCATGTTTGAGCTGCTCACGAAACTCAGGCAGTTGCCGGAGGTTGATGATTGCTATACATTCGGAGCGACTCTTCATGTAGTGGGAAAGAATGGCTTCAATCCATCTTCAGTCAGAGACAAGCTCCGTCTTGAAGGGCTTCATGATGTGGAGGTTTACCCGGCTAAAGGTGATATAGAAGATTTATTCATAAAGTTGACACGATGACAAGCAGCTATTAAAATTATAAACATATTATCCTAATGCATTTTCGTCAGAATTTCAGAGACTGATAATTATGCATTATGCATTATGAATTATGCATTACTATAAAGACAAGGCCATATCGGTAAGGAATCTTACCAAATGCTTCGGATCGTTTATAGCCGTTGACCATATATCGTTTGATGTAGCCAAGGGAGAGATATTCGGATTCTTAGGTGCCAACGGAGCGGGGAAGACGACTGCCATGCGTATGCTCTGCGGCCTCAGCGTTCCAACTGCAGGCAACGGCCACGTTGCCGGATGCGACATCATAACCCAGGCTGAAGCAATCAAGCATAGAATCGGCTATATGAGCCAGAAGTTTTCTCTTTATTCAGGGCTGACTGTAGAGGAAAATATAAGTCTATTCTCCACAATCTATGGTATGAGCTCCAAGGAAATAAGGGAGGCATCCGGACGGTTGTTCGCTGAACTCGGCATGGAGGATATGCGGCGTGCCTTTGTGAAGGATATTCCAGTGGGCTGGAGACAGAAGCTTGCATTTGCAGTAGCCACTATCCACAAGCCGGAAGTCGTATTTCTTGACGAGCCAACCGGTGGTGTCGATCCTGTGACCCGCCGTAAGTTTTGGGAACTCATCTACAAGGCATCTTCCGAGGGCATGACAGTCTTTGTGACAACACATTATCTTGACGAAGCAGAATACTGCAACCGCATTTCAATTATGGTCGACGGCCGGATAAGTGCCCTTGACTCTCCTTCTGCCCTAAAGGAAAAATATCATGCGGCTACGATCGACGAAGTGTTCCGCATCGTAGCCCAAACTGCCCAACGAACCGACTGAGTCCCAATATAATCTTAAACCTATTAAACTCTTTAAACTTCCTTAACTCTTTAAACTTCTTAAACTCTTTAAACTTCCTAAACTTATAGATGTCAATATTCCATTCACTTATAAGAAAAGAGGCATTACACATTGTCCGCGATACGCGTACGATGGTGATAACATTGCTTATGCCGATAGTGCTTTTGCTGCTTTTCGGTTTTGCGATATCCACAGAGGTCAACGATGTCAGGGTTGTGGCAGTGGTAGACCGTCATACCGATGAAACACGCGACATCCTTCAGCGTCTGCGTGTAAACGAATATTTCACGTTCCAAGGACTCACCGCACCTGAAGATGTAGATGCGCTACTGCGTTCCGGCAAGACGGATGCAGCCCTTTTCCTCAGGAACGAAGAGGGGGTGCTTAAATCTCAGATTATAGTGGATGCATCAAACACGAACACTGCACAGACTGCCACAGCATATATCAGGGGTGTGGCAAACGGCACATCGGCGAAGAGTACGGTGCTTACCAATACGCTCTATAATCCGCAGCTGAAGAGCGCATATAATTTCGTACCGGGTATTCTCGGAATGATCTTCATATTGATATGCGCGATAATGACATCAGTTTCTATAGTGCGAGAGAAGGAGACAGGGACCATGAGCCTTTTGCTTGTATCTCCAGTAAAGCCCCGGACTATTATCCTTGGCAAACTTGTGCCGTATTTCCTGCTTTCATGCGTTATCCTTACAGTGATGCTACTGATGGCATATACGGTTCTTGGTCTTCCGGTTTCCGCAAGTGTGGTAAGTGTGATTGTGGTGTCACTGCTCTATATAATACTGTCGCTTTCCATCGGACTGATGGTATCTACAATTGTCGACACCCAACTTACGGCATTGATAGTGTCGGCTGTGATGTTCATGCTCCCAGTTATAATGCTATCCGGCATGATATTCCCTGTCGACAATATGCCGGTTGTGCTTCAATGGATATCCAACATCATCCCGGCGCGATGGTATATCGAGGCGATGCGCAAGCTTATGGTACAGCAACTCGCATTCAGCTACATCATCAAGGATGTTCTGATTCTCCTTGCCATGACCGCAGTATTACTTGCGGCATCTATTGCAAAATTCAAATCCTCCACCAGGTGATTCTGTTTAATTGTTTAATTGTTTAATTGTTTGATTGTTTAATCGTTTAGTATGGCTGAATAATATGAAAATTAGGATATTGAAAGCCCTTTTGATCAAGGAGATAAAGTTAATGAGACGCAATCCGCTGATTCCTAAGATTATCATAGCCATGCCAATCATGGTGATGCTCGTGCTTCCTTTGGTGGCTAATCTTGACGTGAAGAATGTAGGAGTGACAGTCGTAGACAACGACCACAGTCAGCTTTCACGCCGGATGATAGCCGACATCGACGCATCGGAATACCTGACGGTTCAGAGCGTGGTAGGAACTCATGGGGAGGCAATGGCTTCCGTGGAGAATGGAGAGGCGGATGTGATTCTGACTATACCTCCTTATTATTCACGCAATCTCTCGGGCGGAAATGCGGAGTTGGACATTGAAGCGAATGGGGTGAATGCCACCAAAGGTATGCTTGGTGCGCAATACGTCTCGCAGTCCGCAATGGCGACCCTCAGTCAGTGGCGTTCGGAGAATAGTATTTCCGTGACGATGCCGGAGACAAGCGTAATCAATCTCTACAATCCGACGCTTAATTTCCGCAACTATATGATTCCCGCCCTTATAGTGGTGTTGCTGATCATAATATGCGGATTTCTTCCCGCTTTAAATCTTGTCAGCGAGAAGGAATCCGGTACGATTGAGGCTATGAATGTGACTCCTGTCAGTCGTTTTGCGTTTGTGTTGTCGAAGTTGATACCTTTCTGGATAGTCGGACTCATCGTCGTGACTGTCGGTATGATAATTGGATGGTTGGTATATGGTCTGACGCCTACCGGGAGTTTAGGAGCTATTTATCTCGTCGCCATTCTCTTCAGTCTTACAATGTCAGGACTTGGAGTCGCTATTGCCAACAAGTCAGCGACGATGCTTCAGAGCATCTTTGTGATGTTTGCTTTCATAATGATCTTCCAATTGATGGGAGGTCTATTCACGCCTATCCGTTCGATGCCGGAATGGGCTCAATGTATCACATACGCCATCCCACCGCGCTATTTTATTGAGATCATGCGCTCAGTCTATCTGAAGGGAGCCGGCATCATCGACCTCTGGCCACAATACACAGCCATAGCTGCTTTCGCAGTTTTCTTTTCGGCTTTGGCAGCTATTACTTACAGTAAACGGAGTTGAAAAAGGATTTATATTCCTTTAATCGTTTTGTTCGTAGTAGTAGGAATAATCTATGCCTTTCATGAACATTTCTCGGTCATCGATATGAGTTGTCAAGGCTGCCTCTACTAAAGTCTTGATGTGAATTGGGTCTACTACACTCTCCCGCATGGCATTCAGATACTCGTTTTTGTCAATCTGACTCCAGTCGACACATTTTCTGAGCGATCGCTTAAGCATTAGATCCAACCAAATACGAGTGCTTCGACCATTCCCTTCCATGAAGGGATGCGCTACATTCATCTCCACATACTTATCCATTATCTCATCAAATGAGGTCTCCGGCATTCTTTCTATCATCTGCAATGTAGCAGGGAAATGCATGCAATTGGCAAATGTGAACCCACCTTTAGATATGTTTTTTGTTCGTATCTGTCCGGCAAAGTCATAAAGACCTCCAAATATGTAGGCATGTATTTGTTGAAGACACTTGATGCTACCGGGCTCAAGTTTTTTGAGGAGTCCTGATTCAAAAAGGTCGTATGCTTTCTTACGGCTACGGCCATCAATAGTGGTCTCGCTATATGTAAACCAGTCAAGAAATCCCATGGCCTTGTTGTTGGGCATGTGCTTTGCAAGTTCCGTAACGCCTTGCGCATCAAGTGCGTCTGATTTATATCTTTTACCATCAGATGCTGTCAATTTCAGTTGGTTAGTGGCACTAACCAACTGAGGAGCTTCCTTTTTAAGTTTAGTTTTGAGGTATTTCCAGTAGTTACGGGTCTTGGCATAGTCATCCTGGGCATTGAATATCGCTATGATATCCAATACCGAGAACCACCATTTACTGTTTTCATCGTCCCATACAGCACGAACAGGACGATTATTGTAGAATCTGATTGAAATTTTGTCGCTCATCGGAAGGGGGAATTATTCAAAAGGCGAGGAAAGCAGCCATTTCCAGACAGGCAAAACCTTGATCTCTATTCCATCGCTCACTATATCATCTGCTTCATCGAAAGTTATTATGCTGCAGTCTTTGCACCCGGTAACATCTGAAGCTATTTTCAAACCGCGTATTTCGCGCTGCATGGTTTTGCTTTCTGCCAGAGTCCAACATACCTGTATCAGTTTCTCGATATGTTCATCCTGCTGGACAACGAAATCACATTCCACATCCTCGTTAAAATAAGTTATCTTCTTCATCGGGTCAAGATGACGTCGGAGATGCAGGAATACAGCGTTTTCAAGCAGTTTGCCGTCATCGTCACTCTGAGGCATGATCACCGCGTTTCGCATACCGTTGTCTATAAAATAATATTTGGGTGATCTTGCATTTTCCTTTATTAACGATTCCGACCATCTGTTGACTTTGAAAAACATGAAGGTGTCGCATGCGATATCAGCCAGTTCGTACAGTTTGTTTTTATCCAGTCTTTTGCCTTGTGATTTCAGGTCGTTGAATATGGCGTTTATTGAAGTGGGTTTTGAGAGATTAGCCATCAGTCGTTTCAAAAAATAGCGTACAGTCTCCGGGCTTGACAGCGAGTAGTGCTCGATGAGGTCACGGAAAAGCATGGTGTTGAAATACCCTTGGACTTTCCTGATTTGCAGAGACTTCTCCTCCATCAAAACTACTTCCGGAAATGCGCTTGCATGAAGGTATTCCCTACAATATGTAATAAGTTTTGCCCTCCCCTCTTCCGTGAATTGTGAGGCATCCACTCCTTTAAATCTCAAATATTCATCAAATGCCAAGGGAAATGCCTGATATTCCAATGGCCATCCTCTTAATGCAGTCGCAATCTGCGATGAGAGCATCTTGGCATTACTTCCAGATATATAGATGTTTTTGCAATAAGATTTGTAAAGACGAAGCACAAAAAGTTCCCAGCCATCGATTGCCTGTATCTCGTCAAAGAAAATATAAAGTTCTGAGATTGGTATATCAGGAAACATCTCCCTATATGCCTGAATCACTTCATCAAGTTCATCAGCAGGCATGCCGTAAAGACGTTCATCGTCAAAGTTTATCCATAAGATTCTTTTCCTGTCGATTCCATTTCCAAGCAATGTATTGGCGACTATTTTCATCATTGATGATTTACCGCACCGCCTTACTCCTGAAACAGTAACAATCTGTTCCGAGTCTATAGACAATTGAAGATCACGCTCTATCACAGAGAAAGGCAGCTCCCTCTGCATAGTCATTATTATTCCTTGAAGCACATCTTTCCGTTTCATACGGACAAAGTTACAAATAATTTCCGAAAATTTCGGAAATAAATCGAAATAATTTCCGAAAATTTCGGAAATACCATAAAATATTGCCGATAACGGCAATATTTTAGCAGTTTCGGGTAGATTTTAGCTTATTTCTTGCCGATACTGATTTGCTTCAAGGGATGCTTAAAGTTATAGTTCGGTGTAAAGTGTATCCAATCCCACTTTGTGGCATCCTTTGGACACGAATAGAAGTTAGGCGCAGAACTATTCTTGCTCCGACAAATACTTGGAACTGGCAGATTGGCGCAGATTTAAATTACACATATCAATCAGTCTTCCGTATTGAATCCTATTCTTTTGCGTTGATTATTTTTCTTATGTGTCGTTTGGAGATCAGCAAGCGCGATATTGATTGCATCCAATTGGGCTCTGGTATCTTCGTTGATGTCATTATAATCAGAAAATATTTCCTCAAGATCCTGTTTAAGCTCCTCAAAATTCTTTTCAAGTGTTGACAACCGCACAGCGATAGGATTAGCTGCTATCATTTGCCGAATCGATACAAAGGCTCTCATTATTCCTCTATTGATTTCTATGGCGGCATCACTTCGCAATACACTTGAAAGCATTGCCACTCCTAATTCCGTGAATGCAAAAGGCTGATATTTAAAGTTACTTCCTCTCCCTCCGTTCAAGATGCCAATTTGGCATCTTGAAAGTTCATCCTTAGTCAGCTCAAACATAAAGTCATCTCCTTCAAATCTCTGAATATTTCTTCTGACTGCCCTCTTTAATTGAGCCGTCTCTACTCCATACATTTCGGCGAGATCATAGTCAAGCATCACCTTTTGCCCCCTTATCTCATATATCTTTGAGCGTATTATCTCTATATCATTCATCGTTCTCGGTATTAGATATGAATGTTTGTTTATTTCCAAATGCAAAGTTAATAATAATTTTAGAATACTTCCTAACTTGATACGCCAAATTGGCACATCAAGTTACTCAGCTTTCGTAAGCACTAAATAACTCACGCAAAGGCGCAAAGGTACAGAGTTTCATGCTTTGAGAAGCTTCGCTACACGGTTTTGGAAAGCTCGCAATGATTGCGGCCCGCTACGCATCGGCCGGAGCATGCAGGTTTCTTTGAAAAATATTGAGCCGTTCTATGAAGCTTTCGATATAAAAGAAGGAGATGCAATGTTTCTTCCAGAGCAGGAACGAGTCATAATTTGGTGAGTTAATAATACTTATATATAGACTGAGATGGTGATAACTTAATATCTAAGAGAAAGAATAGCTTTCAAAATACAGACATATAGTGTGAGTGAAGAACTGAATCTGTTTTTTGGCGCGCCCGGAACAGAAAGCCGAAGAACGGCTGAAAAGCAAGCGTGGGAGGAGAATAACGGATATTTGCGTATATCAACAAAATTGGCTATATTTGCGTTTGAATAGAAAAATGGATCGAATATGGGAATAATAGATATTGACAAAATCAAACGCTACTTATCAGGTCAGCCCGTAGTCAAAGCGTGGCTGTTTGGTTCGTTTGCCAGAGGTGAGCAAAGAGATGACAGCGATGTTGATATCCTTGTATCCTTCGATGACAAGGCGAATGTAAGTCTCTTACGCCATGCCGGGATGCTTTGCGATCTGGAGGATCTGCTTCAACGCCCTGTAGATCTTGTCAATGAATCATCACTTTATCCTGAGGTAAGAGAAACTGTAAATAATGATAAAATCCTGATTTATGAGAGAGGCGCTTAGAGATCCTTCCAGACTTCGTCACATAGTAGATTCCATCAACAATGTCAACCAATATATGGAAGGGAAGACTGTATCTGATCTCGTTTCCAATTCAATGCTCTTCTTTGCGGTAGTAAAAAACATTGAAATAGTTGGTGAAGCTGCCTATAAACTTACTCTGGAGTTCAAAGAGAAGCATCCGGATACACCATGGCGACAGATTGTAGCGATGAGACATATATTAGTTCATGGATACTATCAAGTCTCAGCCTCTGAAATATATAATGTTTATAAGAACGACCTTCCTACTCTTCTTTCTCAAATCAGTTCATATCTAAAGGATGTTTGAAAAAATCCCTCGTTTTTTCTCCCTACTATCTCAATTTTTCTCCCTACTTTTTTCGTTTTTCTCCCTACAATAAGAGTGCGTTATTTTTCATTCGCTCTATTGCATTGGAATTTATTGCATATAAAGATAGTTTTTATTAATTTTGCTCAATAATTCAAGCAATAATACAACATTCAGGAAATTGACAAGCCGGATTTTGGAGTAGCTTTTCTCCGGCTGGCTTCCAATTAAGCTTGTTCCGTGCCTAACTTAATCAGTTTCTATTAGACTTGGTGGGGCGCATGCGGAGCGCAGCGAGCGAGCCTCAACGCACTTTGCTACCGCGTAGAGAGTATTCTTGCTCCGATAATACTTGGAACTGGCAGATTGGCGCAGAATAGTTATTAGGCTCTTTGATATAAACATTTAAAACATAATGAAATATTCAGTGGTCAAGAAGCGAGTGGATTGATTGCTTGATTTCTTCGGAAAGCTCTGCAAGGTCGTCATCTGTAATGAAATGGCGGTAATATAGATTAGCCAAACCCGTCAGTAACATACTATTCCTGTAATAATCCTCCATTTCCATAGCCTCTTTGTAGAATTTACGTGCTTCGTTTGTAATTTGCAGACTACGGTCAAATTCATTTTTATTTTCATCAAATGGCTTATCGAGTAATTCACGCAATTCTTGTTGCCATTGTGCATGACGACGTAAAACACCTCGCCTGATGATGTCTTTCGCTAATCGCTTATCAGCTTCAGTAAGTTCCATAAGATTTCTTATTTTTAGATGGTTATTAGTGCCGGTTCTTTAAGTTTTTGCAAAGTTCGGAATAATATTTGAGATTAACAAATAATTCAAGTTCTGGATTTAGACTCAACGACGTAGGTGTAAGGGCCCCAAAATATGATAGAAAATAATCGCGCAAAGGAGCGGAGGGCTCGCAATGTCATAGGGTTTTCTATTAAGGGAGCAAAGGGCGCAGAGGCTCGCTCGCTGCGCTCCGCATTGCAGATTACCTGTTGCTTCCCTACATCTCTACTTGATGCTGTCTTATCCCTGCTTCCAGTTGACTCAAGAATAATTTTTTCTGCGCCGATCTGACAGTTCTGAGTTCTCTGAAAGAGAGTTCTGTGCATGACTTACACATCGTTCCTTACGGTGGGAATTTTGATAGCTTATGCTCAGACCTAATTCTTAGCGCAGGAACAATCAGATTTTCACAGAATTTTTAACATTGGGCATGAATGATAAAGACGCGCCAGATAATCAGTCAACTCAACTTTTGCAAGCTCTTTTTATTATCACGCAAAGGCGCAAAGGGGCGGAGTTTTAATGTTTCGGGAAGCTTTGCGACTCGGTTTTGGCAAGATCGCAATGCTTACGGCCTGCTTTGCATCGGCCGGAGCACGCAGAGAAAGCTACGCAACTTTAAAATTTTAGACATTGAGCTACAATGAATTAGAATATACAAAACTTGAATCAGCCAAGTAAAAGACTTTCCAAAAGCTTTAGAAAACCTGCTATGCGTAGCGAGCCTCAGCGAGCCCTTTGCGCCTTTGCGTGAGGTAAATATTTATATGATAATTACAATCAAATTTTTTTGCAATTATGAAAATTTATCATTAACTTTGCCAGTGCATATCGACCGCGGAGTCCCGATATGGGGTAGACGCGATGGGGATGCAGACATATTACAAGAGCGTTTATCAAGCGCTTGTTCTTGACGGATCGAAATGTGGCAGTTTCAAATTCTGAGTCGAGAATGAGGCAACGATAGGCGCCTTTCGGGGTATGATATACCTATGCAGGAGTATGTAGTGATACATTCTCTTAGCGTCATATATCATACAGCGTGAGGCTCCGCGTTGCTCGTTCTACTCAGATGGGCATGCCACAGCCTCGATACGTGGGACGAGTAATAGATACAGACTCTCACGCTCTTTTTTATTTTTATCCAAACATGTGAGTCGGTTTGGATTCCGTAATATATAGAAGTATTTAATAATACCTTATTTCTACCATGAAAATCAATATAAGAGAAAATCTCTTTAATCAGATGCTTACGGTTTTAGCCGCTTCATTCACGTTGTTGGCATCTGCCAGCCATTTGAAGAGTTTTGATCCTAAGGGTATTGATGATAGTACCTCCGCTTCAAAGGATTTTTACCAATATGTCAACAAAGGATGGATGGAGGATCATCCTCTTTCTGCCGAACATGCAAGCTATGCCCAATACGATCTGCTCAGTGACTCGAGTAGTAACAGGGTTCTCCGGATATTGACCGAGCTTTCAAATGCCAATACTGAAAAAGGTACAAATGCGTATAAAATAGCCTCCCTTTATGGATGTACTATGGATTCTGTTCGTAGGAATCAGCTTGGCAACTTACCTATAAGAATGGATTTAGATAAGATAGAGAACACTGCCTCGGAAGATATGATTGAGCTTTTCTTATGGATGCATAAGAACTTTTCATCTCCATTGTTTACGACCCTGATTAATGAAGATGTCACCGATAGCAAGAGATATGCTATGTATGTAAGGGCTGGAGGTTTGACCCTCGGTGATAGGGATTACTATCTTGAAAACGATGACCGTAATAAATCTGTACGTGAGGCTTACAGGAAGCTTATTGAACGTCAAATGATTAATGCTGGCTATAGCAGAAAAGACGCTAAGAGGATTGTTGGAAATGTCATGAAGGTCGAGACGTTCCTTGCTGATTCTACCTGGACTAGAGAAGAAAGCAGGAATCTGGTCGCGATGTTTAATCCCTATTCAAATAGTCAATTAAAAGAAGTTTATCCGAATATACCATGGGATCGTTTCTTTGTTGAGACAATGGGTATTGAACCTCCTCAGCAGGTAATAGTTACGGAACCTAATAGTATAAAGCAGGCTGACAATCTCATGGCTACCCTTTCAGAACGTGAAAAGAAGGATTATTATTTGTGGCTTTATGTCAACGTGGCAGCTCCCTACCTGAGCGACGATTTCAGTAATGCGTCGTTTGAATTCGGTAAAGTGATGTATGGTGTAAAAGAGCAAAGAACACTATGGAAACGGGCATTGTCTGACACCGAAGGCGTTATGGGGGAGGCTATTGGAGAATTGTATGTAGAGAGATATTTCCCTCAGAGTTCTAAGGATTATATGGTAGAGCTCGTGGAGAATCTTAGAACAGCACTGGGCAAGCATATTATTAATGTCCCTTGGATGAGTGATGACACAAAGGTTCAGGCGATGAAGAAACTGGGTGCTGTTTCTGTTAAGATTGGATATCCTGATAAGTGGAGAGACTACTCCAATCTTGAAATAGATCCGTCATTATCCTATTGGGAGAATATCCACAACGCCTTTATGTGGCAAAGGTATCAAACTCTCGATAAATGGGGAAAAACGGTAGATCCGACGGAATGGGGTATGACTCCACAGACAGTGAATGCTTACTATAATCCATTCAAGAATGAAATTGTGTTTCCTGCTGGTATGCTTCAGGCTCCGTATTTCGATCCTGAGGCGAGCGATGCCGAGAACTATGGAGGCATAGGCGTGGTGATTGGTCATGAACTTACACATGGATTTGACGATCAGGGAAGTCAGTTCGATGCTGATGGAAACATGTTCAACTGGTGGTGTAGTGAAGATAGGGATAAATTCAATGCTCTTACGCAAAGACTTGTAAAGCAGTTTTCTACTGTTGAGGTGCTTCCTGGCTTGATGGCAAACGGCGAATATACTTTAGGAGAAAACATAGCTGATCAGGGTGGTCTGAGAATTGCTATGACTGCATTCCTTGATTCCCAAAAGAAAAAGGGCATTCATGTTGAATCTGAGGAAGCCATAGTCGATGGTTTTACTCCATTACAGACATTCTATCTTAACTTTGCAAATGTATGGGCAAATAATATCCGCGAAGAACAGATTTGTGCACTTACTGCCAGTGATGTTCATTCACTTGGTAAAAACCGTGTAAATGTTTCCTTGAAAAATATTGAGCCGTTCTATGAAGCTTTCGATGTAAAAGAAGGAGATGACATGTTTCTTCCAGAGGAGGAGCGAGTCATAATTTGGTGATTTAACAGTGTTTATCTATGGACTACGATAGTGATAACTAAATATTTAAGAGAAAGGATACTCCAAAGAAAATGCAGACATATAGTGTTAGTGAGGAACTGAATCAATTTTTTGGCGCGCCCGGAACAGAAAGCCGAAGAAAGGCTGAAGAACAAGCATGGGAGGAATATAACGCACAAATACTGCTTGATGCTCGAAAGGAGTCATAATTCAATCTTAGTTCCATAGTTTTTCTTTCTCCCAATCCACAGGAAATCCCAAAGCTCTTGTGTCTACATTGGGATATTTTGAAAGAAGTTGTTTGAAGCGTAAAGCAAATGTATTTTTAGGATTTATCGTTTGGAGAAAATATAATATAATGGATAAAACATAATAAACTCGTTTTGTATCTTTGGGAATTGTAATGAATGTCAGTTGTGGCCTACGGGGAATAAGAGCATTAATGCTAAGTTTGCGATTCCATAGTCGGCTATGATGCGCACAAATGTTACGTACATAAACTATTGCATGGAGCCAGGATTCCATGACAGTATCAGAGAGTCCATAAAAACGTGCAACTTTTCTTCTTGCTTGTCCTGGTCTTAGATACCGATACATCATAGATAATGTACCGAATGAACTTATCTCAAATGTTATCCATGTTGGAGGGAACAAGTTAGAATATTTTCTTTGGAACCCGATTATTGCCTCATCATCACTCCGACAAAGTTCTGATTTTAGACTTGAAAGAAGTCCACTATGTCGACTTGGATTTCTAAAATTCCCAGATTCTTCAAACCAATATATTCCGGAATAATCTCCCATTATTAGAGATAGTTGAGTACGAATCGACACCTCAATTTTCTCTAACTCAGAACAAATAATTTTACGCAGTTCAGAATCAAACTTATAAAGCTCATATGCATCTTCGAAACAAGCATGCTTCTTAAATTTACGTTGTCCAATCTCTCTCAGCGGCATTAAATAACTTTTCATCCTGAAAAGACTGATGTTTTCAAGAATATGCTTAGCTTTACTTTCATCTTTAAACGAAAGTCCATCTAATTTTAGTAAATTAATCTGCTCAGGAATGGAGATCTGAGGTTTATCGTATTGAGGTAAGTCCATAAAAATAAAAACTTACCCTGAGCGCGCTGTTCTTAAGGGAAGCGGGGTAAGTATGTTGATGCAAAATTAATCAATTTTTATGAAATATCAAATTTATTTTATATGTTTCTGTATAAGAACAACAATGATTTCGTTAGATATGTTTTTATATGAGGAGTCTGGTATGACTCAATGTGAATTTCAAGCTCCTATCCATTCAGTCAATGATTGTCTTTCGGAATAGTCTTTAAGCACATAGGGTGTTGAGTTTTATGTGCTAAATCGCAAATCTACCATAAAGCGCCTCCCCGAGGCTACTGAGCTTTTGTAGTGGATTCCTCAGGCTAAAGCCTGAGGTTTAGGCATAATGACAGCTCTCCGAGCTGTGAAGTCAGTCACAAAATCGGAATAAAGAACTGAACACCCTATTAAGCAAGTATTATTTGTTTGCTTTGATATCGCTGATTGCTTTTTCGATGGTTTGTCTCAGTATGGGAATCTCCTCCTTGACTGCATCAAATACCAAATCGGCATCCAATTCAAAATATCCATGGGCAATATGATTTCTCATTCCGATAATTGCTCGCCATGGGATATCGGGGAAAGCTGTCGAAAGGTATTCCGGAAGAATTCGGTTAATTCTATTGATACCCTCACCAATGGCTGTGATAAGTGTGCAGTTGGCGGCGAGCAGTTGCATGCCTGTCTGTGTGGAGTAGTAATCCTCAACCGAATGGATATTCTTGTTCCATACGATAAGTTCATCTATGGTCTTAGCTATAGATTTAAGCGTGATAAGTGCCCTGTCCTTGTCTGTTTCAAAGTATTTGGATAGCATCGTGGGAAATTTGGTTTAGGAAAGCCTGAGACATGTGGGAATGCTTTCGTATGATGTCGACGGAGGATTTAAGGATGTCTTCAAGAAAAGTCTTCAACTCATAAAGCAAGACAAAACGAGGAGGCATATCAACCAACAGGTCAATATCACTTCCTTGACGATTATCTCCGCGTGCCACTGATCCAAAGAGAGTGATGGATTTAACTCCATATCTCTTTTCGATGAGGTCTTTATTTTCGGTGATAATCCTGATGCATTCTTTGGAGCTGCACATTGAGGTCTTGTTTAAATGTCTTATTTTGAAGTATCTTTTTGCAAAGTTCGGAAAAAACTTCGACATAATCAAGAAATGTTTCAAAAAAAAGGACGCACGAGCCGTGCGTCCCTACAAGATGATTACTGTATTTTAGTTTCGGAGAAGTATTGGTCGCGGATGGGCTTCGTAACTTTATTTCCCTTCAGGGAGATATTGTCTTGGAGGCGGATATCTTGTGAGGAGGCTCCTATCTTGACAGTATATTTGCCGGGATCTATGTTCCATTGGCGTTGACCGTAATTGGTATAGTAGCCGAATTGGTCAGGATAGAGTGTCACCTCCACCTTCTTGGTCTCTCCCGGCTCCAATGATACTCTCGCGAATCCCTGAAGCTTTATGGGACGGATATTCTGATTGTCCTCTCCCGGAGAAAGATATACCTGTGCGATCTCGTCACCCTTCACTTTGCCTGTATTCTTGACATCGAAAGTTACCGTAATGCCATCTGATGCAGTGGAAGCATCTTTGTCGACTACAAGGTTGGCGTATTCAAAAGTCGTGTAGCTCTTTCCATATCCGAATTCCCACGCTACGCGCGGATCCTTCTCGGCAGAATAAAGATAGCAAAGTGGGCCATACACTTCAGCGTTAGGATAGCTTACCGAGAGTTTTCCTGATGGAGACACCTTTCCATAGAGGATGTCGGCCAACGCATTGCCGCCCTCTTCACCCGGATACCAAGCCTGGATGATCGCAGCGCACTTGTCGGCTATGCCGGAAATCACTTGCGCACGACCTCCGAAAAGCACGAGCACTACAGGTTTACCCGTAGCTATCAATGCCTTCACATATTCTTCCTGACGTCCCGGAAGGCTCAGACCCTGACGGTCGCGGTTTTCACCGCAGAGCATCACGTTCTCGCCCATTGCGGCAACTATCACGTCAGCCTCCTTCGCCATCTTAATCGCTTCATTCCAGTCTGCCTTTTCGCCAGATTCAACCTTGCGGTGAAGAGTCTGATACTCCCACGCACGTTCATCACCAAATTTGTTGAATTTCGTCTCGATCGTATCTGTCCAGTCGCAACCACGGGAATAGGAAATCTCGACATTCTCAGGTTTACGGGACTTAAGACCCTCCAACAGCTTTACAATATGAGGATTATCCACCTCGTCCATCCTCATCTTCCAGAAATAGTTCATACTCGGGAACGTGTAGTCGCCACACATTGCCCACATTGAATTGGCGTTAGGGCCAGTGACAAATACCTTCTCATTATCCTTCAGAGGGAGGACTCCATTATTTTCAAGAAGCACCACAGACTGAGAAGCAATGTCATAAGCTGTCTGACGCTCCTCAGGAGTGTCAAGTTTTATATCCTCTTTGCTATAGAAGTAAGCATCCTTGTCAAAAAGGCCGGCTTCCATCTTGTATTTCAGCACATTCTTTACAGCCTGCTCGAATGTCTCCTGACTTACGAGACCATTATCGATCGCCTCCTGAAGATTAGCGTAGCAGATGCCGTTGCAGAAATCCACATCAGTTCCGCCGTTGATTGCCATTGCAGCTCTCTCGGTATTATCCTTGCCGGGAAGTTGATCAATAGCGGTGTAATCGCTCACTACCATTCCGTCGAAACCAACATAATCACGAAGGATATCGCGAAGAATCCAGTCGTTAGCAGCACAATTCGTGCCTTTTACGGCATGATAACCCGGCATCACCGCCTTGCTGCCGGCGGTGCGGATCATAGCTTCATGTGGAAGAAGGATTTCTTCCATCATTTCCTTCTCTTCGGCATCTCCACCACCTCCATATCCGAGGTAATGCTTCGAGCATGCACCGACGCCCTTCTTAAGGTCGCCCTGCTGCAGACCATTGACGAATGCAACGCCCATAACAGCCGAGAGATAATCATCTTCTCCATATGATTCCTCAAGACGGTTAAAGGATGGATCTCGGCAAACATCGACCATAGGGGAAAGAGAGAGCACACCTCCGATCTGGCGCAATGCATTTCCAGTCTGGAGGGTTTTCAACTCTGCGAGTTCCGGGTTGAAGGAACAAGCCTGCCCAATCTGCTGGGGATAAATGGTAGACCCAAGGGTATTGACTCCGGAAAGCACCTCTTCATGAAAAAGTGCCGGAATACCGTTAGGGGTATTGTGGATAAGCCAATCCTGAAGGGCAGCCACCTTGTCGCGAAGCACATTTGGCTCCAAAGGTATCTGGCTCGCAAACTGGCAGAAATGCCCCATGCCGTTAGGGATAAGGGAATCGCACTTGGCTGTATCGAGATTGCCGTTTTCATCGAAAAGCACATCCATCATGCAGCTTCGGAGCTGCATGATCCGTTCCTCCTGACTCATCTTGTCGTAGAGAGCGTCTACACGCGCATCCACATCACCCACTTTACTGTTGCAGCCGCAGAGAGCCGCCGTAGCACACAAAGCCATCACAAATTTCTTCATTTCAATTGGTATTCTTTTACTTTCATTAATCGATCCTAAATACTAATGCTGACCTGAAGCCGGAAAGATCCTTCGGCAGAGTCACCGATAGCCCGCTGTCGGTCCGGGTCCATTTCAATGGGCTTTCATGGCCGAGGAGAGTGACATTCCTTACTTCAGGAGCATCTTTTGCTCCATTGGCGAGAGACTTGATCATCAGGTTTGTTCCCCCTTCAGGCACTGTCATGCAGAAGGCATAGAGGCTACCGTTCTTACCCTGTGTAAACCGGAAATCTTCCGGAGAGAACTGAAACTCAGCATGCCTTTTCCCAAGACCTCCGCCGGGCAGCTTACGGAGCTTGCCGTCCTTCTCCACCCCTTCGCCAAGCGTATGCCACGCACGGCTGCCATAGACTGCCTCGCCGTTCCGGGCCATCCACTCCCCTACTTCCTCGAGCATCCTCACACAGTCCGGATCGATGCTTCCATCGGGCAGAAGACAGATATTCAGGGCAGCATTTCCGTCTCTCGCAATAGACTCTATGATGAACTTTATCATCATGCCGGAATCGTATGTGAAACCGGGAGCGTAAAACCAGTCGCCGACCGGAGCTTCCCGTATCCATGGCTGCGATGTATTGATCGTGTCCGGGAAGTCGAATTCCGCTGTATTGACAGCCCCGTTGGTCGGTCGCCGGAACTTTATGATGCTGAAACCATCCACCTTACCGCGGTTCTTCAGCATCTTGTTATAGTAGTCTGCCATTACATGCGGCATAGCATTCGACTTAAAGCCAGAACCGGTACCGTCGCCGGTAAAGGGACCCTGAACTGTCCCGTCCGTATATATGAAGTCCGGATCATAGTTCTCAGTCACATCCATGATACGCTGTGCCCACTGCTTCGCATACCATTTCGCATAGTCAAGATGATTGGTGAATATTCCAGCCTTTGGAGGAGCCCAGGCTGTGTGAGCGTTTTCATCAACGGATTCATACTCCCTTAGGTCTACGCCGTAAAGAAGACGTGGGTCATAGCCTTCCCACCACTGGCCTTTGCCGTCTTCCAAGGTGAGATTGCCATCATACGGCACTCCGGCTAACTCTCCTTCTGAATCAGCTCCGAATGCTGTCTGCCACCACCACCAGGTGTATTCATGGTGGAATGTCACTCCATAGCGCATGTCATGCTTGCGGCAAGCATCTGCCCATTCCCTCAGCAAGTCCCTGTGAGGCCCTATGTTGACGGAATTCCACGGTTGATACTTGGAGTCCCACAGGTCATAGTTGTCGTGATGGACACCCTGTATCATGAGGAAACGAGCTCCAGCCTTATGATAGAGGTCTGTAAGATACTCAGGATTAAGGCCCTCAGGATTCCAGTCACGTAGCACTTCCTTATATCCGATTTTTGACGGATGCCCGAAATTCTTCAGATGGTTGGCATATGCCTTGTGGTCTTCCTTATAAAGGTTGCGTGCATACCAGTCGCCGCTCTGTCCGGCAGACTGCGGACCGAAATGCACCCATATCCCAAACTTTGCGTCGCGAAGCCATTCCGGCGACCCGGGATAATTAGCCTCTATCGATTCCCAGTTCGCCTTAAACGGACCCTCCTCCATCCCCAAGTCAAGCTGATATTCCGTGAAACCCTCAAGGTCTCCCATAGGCACCGAACCGATAGGAAGAGCCTTACGCACATCCGGCACCGGATCAACCGATGTCTTCGGTCCTGTTGCATATATCGTATAGTTGATAAGCGTTATCGCTGCTATTAGAAATAAAGCCCTTGTCTTCATATTAAATATATTTATCATTTCTCGAAGAAGAGTGAGATCTGCTCCTTAAGTTCCTGCATCTCTTTGGGATTGAATCCATGTCCCGCTCCCGGAATTACATGCAGTCGCGCTCCGTCATACAGTTTCTGAGCCTTCTTCGAGTCCTCCATCGAGACGATCCTGTCCTGATCTCCCTGCACTATCAGTACAGGGCCGCGGTAATTGCCGATTATTTCCATCGGCTTCATGTCATGTATTTCCTCGAAGAAATGTTTACCGAGCTTCACACCCCATAGGTCGGTAACTTCCGGAATATCCGAAAGGTTAGGATACCGCTGCCTCCAGTTGTCAGGAATGCAGAGTGCCGGGAACACTAATATCAGCTTGCTTATGTCATCCTTCATCTGTGCCGCTGTCAGTGCCGAGATAAGTCCACCCTGGCTCTCGCCGATAAGCACTATCTCTTGATTCGGATCCTGCTGTTTGAAATGGTTTACGATTGCCCGTAGGTCGCTCTGCTCGTCAAGAATCGACATGTTCATTGTGTTGTTGTCGCTCCTGCTGTTGACCGATCCGCAAGGAAAGTCGAATACATAGCACTTATACCCCAATTTCTGCATGAGGTCGAAATAGTTGCGCCCGAAATGATGAGTGCCGTTAAATCCGTGCGACACTATCGCCACTCCCTTGCTCTCTCCCTGCGGAGTGAACAGTTCGCCGTATATCTGCCGGTCGCCATTCATGATCCAGAGCGGTTTCACGCTCTGGAAGTCAACGAAGTTCTTTGCCTGCACGGTCCATCCGTAATATCCCTTGGCCTCTCCTCCGAGGAATGTCTCTGCATTGTCGTTTTTACCTTTCAGCTGCCAGTCAAGCCAGTCAACGACAAGACGCGCATAATCGCCCCCGTTCTGCTGGCCATACGTTCCCCCGTGTCCCGATGCAGGGTGGTCGGCAAGTGCTACCGGTACATGGGCAAGCCTATCAAAATCCTTCCGTGCATTATGATACGCCACATCGTCAGAACCACCTGTGACGTAGAGGATCGGAGTGTGCACCTTGGGCAGAGACTCCCTTGATGCGCCCGCCATTTCCATATCGCCCATGCCGGCGTTCATGATCAGGCATGTTTTCAGTCTCGGGTCAGCGGCGTTGGCCAGCACCTGCGCTCCGCCGCAGGAATGTCCCGCCGCCGCAATCTTCAGCGTGTCTATGTTGTTATAGAAGTCACTCCCTTTAGTAGAATTTTGTTTTATTAGCCAGTCCAGACCTCTCTTTAGCTCCGATGACTCCGAATGTCCCGTCTTCCTGTCGTCACGTGTTTCCTGCATCTCTCCGATAGCCATTACGATGTAGCCGTGGGATGCTATCTCCGTCAGGAAACGCTCATAGTCGATGCTGGAGTCAAGACATGCGCCGTTACCCCACATAAGCACCGGCAATTCCCCTTGACGTGCGTGGGCAAGCATAAGGTCCTGAGGCCTATAGATTACGAAATCCGGCATCTCCGAATCCTTCACCGCAACAGCCTTGAACATCCCGGTTCCGCCGTCGTCTATCTTTTTTGTCTTGATTGTATCCGCCTGTTGTAGCCCTGAGCCTATAAGCCCCGCCAAGACTGCTAAAATCAGTTTCTTCATGATATTATGTTTATGTATAGGTTGTGTGCATAGGGTTGGAATGTGCTCCCGAGTGATGAGTCTATGGGTAGGCGGTTTGGCTTCGCCCAAGCTAAAGCAAGTCCTAACCGCCTCAAATTGTCAATCGGTAACTCCTACAATGCAAAGTTATATCTTTTCGATGAATTTTGCAACATTAGCCCCCGGATTCAAGCATTCCTTCTCTAATATCACAAGAAAAGGCACCGCGATTAACGATGCCTTGACTGATTTTCTGTTATCTATCTTAATTTTTACTCAAAACTGAGTTTTCCGCTTACTATGTCTTCGATCATCCCTTCATAAGGAGCCTCTGAGATGACTTTCTCGTTGTTCTTCCCCTCATTCTTTGCATAAAATATATCTCCGAATTCAGGAACCACATACTTTGGATAAGTCTCGTATTTCTCGCGGCTCTCCTCCATCAAGGGAATGAAGTCGTTCTGATAGCGGACGGTGATTTCCGGATGCTCCTTTACCCATTTCGGGAAGAATATCACCCCGTGAAGCTTGTTCTCTTTAGGCATGAAGTTGAGGCTCACGTCGGTTCCTGTCGGTTCTGTCCAGGAGATTTTATAGACGCCATCGGTAAGTTTTACGATGTCGGCCTTCTGGTCGCGTACCCAGCGGCCTCCTACCATTCCACTATGGATACGGTAGTCTACCGTGTCTTCGTTCTTCACATAAAGTTCGTAGTTCCAGCCGTTGGCGTAGGTGTAGATGAAGTGTGATCCAATGAAGTTTTCCATAATATCTTAATTTTTAATGTCTTTTGTTTTGTTTTTCTATAAATAAAACGTCTTTGACATTCATAAGGATTGTACTTCACGGCTCATATTATTATTCTACACGGCTCAAATCTTAAGGCTCAAGACTTTCGTGTCTCCGAAGGGGTCTCTCCGAAATGCTCGCGGTAGCATCTCGAGAAATGAGAGAAATTCTTGAATCCCGATTCCTTCATAATCTTGTAAATAGGCCAATCCGTAGTCGAAAGCAGATGTCGCGCCGATTTCAGCCGCCGCTCCGTCAGCCAGTTCCGGGGTGAGAGATCGGAGAGTTTGCTGAAATCCCGTTTGAAAGTCGCCAGACTGCGTCCGGTGTAATTGGCTATGTCTTCTATACTCAGATCATATTTGTAGTTCTTTTCCATGAAGTCGAGTATATCGAGGCGCCAGCGACTTGTAAAGTCAAAGAGAGAGGCATATACGCTCTTATCCTGCCTAAGTAGTAGCCGGATGGCTTCCAATACCTTTATCCTTAACCAGTGTTTTTCCGGATTCTCGCTTGTTGCCCAATATGGCTTGAATGACTCAAACAGACTTACAAGCAGCGATGATTTCGGAATTTTGAGGAAACTCTGCTTGCTACGTTCCACTTTTTCCGGCAGATCGGCCTCATGCAGGGTCTTATAGTATTCAAAAAGCAGTTGACGAGGAAAGAACAGGAATACCGACAGATGGTAACCGATGTTTTCCGCCGGATGATGCATAAGTGTCATACGGTGGTCTTTGCGAACGAACACACATTCGTTTTCGCCTACGCTCGTGATGGTCACCCCGTCGATAAGCACGTCGAGACTGCCTCGGGCCACATATACCAGTGCATTCTCTCTTATGAGATATGAAGACTCACCCTCAGACTCTAACTGGCATGTGGCGAATACATCATCCGTATTCTGCGTAATCGTAGTTGTCATGCTTTAGGTTGCCTGTTACTTATTCTCTGTATGGTCCGCCTGTTCCTGCGGGTGATGACCGCAGCCGCTGCGAATACGCCTGCAAAGAGCGTTGCGGCTACTGATGCTATGATCAGCATAAGTGTAGATGAGATATGCATGGCTTTCGAAAGTTGAATTAGATGTTGATTTTCTTCTGCGTTGCCTGAAGCCGTGGTGGAATGCGCCCGTCCATGTATTTCTGCCATCCTGCTGTCAGTATTATGAGCACAAGATACACCCATGATGGGTCAGATAGGAACAGCAGCGACAGCGTTACGTTAACGGCGATGTTCAAGGCTATCCATTTCCATAGCCCAGCTTTCCTGAAGTCGTACTCATATAGCGATCCCGAGGCAGCCACCTTAAGTGTCTCCAGTCCGCTCTCGCAAAGATATGCGCAGTATGCTACCAACGTCGAGAAAAGCAATGCTTCAGGCTTGCTGAAGGCTTCCGACAGGTGAAAGAACGCTGCGAAACTCAACGCCGCCACCCACAGTAGCGCATGGTCGATAGCAATGATATACTTATGTATGAAGGCATTCTGTTCCAAGGCTCTTTTGGTCAGATTGTCTTTATCTGTCTCTCCTATACTCATATTAAATCAATTAAACCATGGCCTGTGTCATCACAAATTGTGATGACACAGGCCATGTCTTTTAGTCTCTAATTAACCGATCAATGTCGCGATATCATTCTCCACCGTAGAGATGGTCCCGATATTGAACTTCTCCTGAAGCACCTTCAGTATATCCGGAGTGAAGAACGCCGGTAGGGTAGGACCAGTATGGATGTTCTGCACGCCGAGGTAGAGGAGTGCCAACAATACGATGACTGCCTTCTGCTCATACCATGCTATGTTGAACACGAGCGGCAGGTCGTTGATGCTCTCCACCTTGAACGCATCCTTAAGTGCCATGGCTATGCGCACGAGCGAATATGAGTCATTGCATTGGCCTGCGTCAAGTACTCGGGGAACTCCCTCTATGTCGCCAAGCGGAAGCTTGTTGTAGCGGTACTTCGCGCATCCTGCCGTCAGTATCACACAGTCTTTCGGAAGAGCTTCCGCGAATTCAGTATAGTAACTGCGAGATGGGAAACGTCCGTCGCAACCGGCCATTACCACAAACTTGCGGATCTTCCCCCTCTGGATAAGGTCGATGATCTTCGGGGCAAGCTCTAATACCTGATGGTGCGCGAACCCGCCTACGATCTCTCCTTTCTCGATTTCAGTAGGTGGCGGACATGCCTTGGCCTTGGCTATAACTTCGGAGAAGTCGTGCCTACCCTCCGGATCCGCCTCTATATGGTGTGTCCTGGGCATGTCAACCACTCCGAGCGTATAGATACGGTCTGTATACGTAGCAGTCTTGCGCGGAGGAACGATACAGTTGGATGTGAATACGAAGCATCCGTTGAATGTCTCGAACTCATCTACCTGCTTCCACCATGCGTTGCCGTAATTTCCTGCGAAATGAGGGTATTTCTTGAAGAATGGATAATATTGGCCCGGAAGCATCTCCGAATGTGTATATACGTCCACTCCTGTTTCTGCGGTCTGCTCCAACAGTTCCTCGAGGTCATGGAGGTCATGGCCGGAAATCAGGATGCCGGGATTGTTACGTACTCCTATATTGACTTTGGTTATCTCAGGATTGCCGTAAGTACCTGTGTTCGCGGAGTCCAGGAGTGCCATAGCCTTTACTCCACCCTCACCCATATAGAGAACAAGCTTTATAAGCTCGTCGACGGAAATATCGTCGCGGCTTACCTCCGCGAGTACTCTTTCGATGTACTCGTACACCTCGTCGTCCTCATATTTGAGGTTGGCGGCATGGCGTGCATATGCTGCCGCGCCTTTGGCGCCGTAGATGGCGAGCTGCTTCAGACCCCTCTTGTCGGCGTCGGTCTCCGCTAGTACGCCAGTCACCGGCTCAAGTTTCTCATAATCCTCCGGTTCCGCCTCGAGAGTGACTTCCGGAGCATCCGGAATAGCGATCCCGGCATCCTTGCATTTAGCAGTCAGTTCCCGCTTCATTTGGAATGCACGGCGGATAAAGCCGTCGAGCGAGCTATTGTCAAAATTGGCGTTGGTGATTGTGGTGAAGAGTGCGTCTATCACCTGATGGTCTGCGTCACGTTGTGGCCTTCCAGCCTTCCTGAGAAGATTATTGAGGATAGCTACGCCGCGGGTGGCATAGAGAAGTAGGTCCATACGGGCTGATGTTTCCGGTAGTTTGCCGCATACGCCACGAAGCGTACAGCCTGTTCCCTTTGCGGTCTCCTGACACTGATAACAGAACATTTTTCCTGAGTTTTCCATAGGATGGTATAGTATGTTTTTATAGGTTAAGATGTGTATAGCGGGCCTCATGGTCGCCGTCATAAACAAAACGTCAATCTATCTCAGGTTGTTCATTTCTATTCTATCCTTAAACTTCTCGTTTATCTTCGGTGCCCTGTTCTCTGTGCGTCCGTCGGTATTGATGGTATGGGAGTCTTTATGGTTTCTATAAAAAGAAACTGTCCTGCTGCCGGTCAAGCGGCAACAGGACAATACAGTAAGATTTTTCGGGTCTATCGTTCTATTTTACCATCAGCTTAATTGACTTGGAGCCGATTTTTGCGACATAAATTCCTGATTCTACTGATAATGCTACATTTGGTTTAAGGGTAGCGACTTTCTTTCCGTCTACGGAGAAAAGCTCTGCGTCCATATCTGCTTCCCGAAGTGTGATTGTTCTTCCCTCGACATCGATTTTCCCTCCATTGCTAGTCTCAATGATACCTACGGCTGACACCGGATTTTTCTTCTTGGCGCCATTTATGATCTCTCCGGTAGTGGCATCGATCAGCATTGCTACAACCGACACTTCATCTTTATTGGTGACATTCGTAAGAGGTATGCGGCATTCGTACACGTATTCCTCACCCTTCTTTATCTCTGCCGGGATCGAGCCGGGAAGACCTTCGCAACCATAATAGGATCTTACCACATCATTGAAGATCAGGCCAACTACCTTTGGCTCATCCTCGAATCCGCCCATCTCTCCATGCGAACCTCCGGAATAATAGTTTTGCTGAACATATGGACCGACATTGTCCTCAAGCACTGCATATCCCACACGAATATCACTATTCGAGTCATTGATAGACAATGTGGATGTTGGTTAGCAAACAATTTTCAATTAATTTGCCAAATGATACGATTTTTAAAACATATGCGTCAAAAATTAAAATCAACCAGACTTGCATAAATTGGAAATATTTCGTAAATTTGCCAATAAATATTCCTAATGAACGAAAAAATAAGCATAATAGCAGCCACAATCATCTGCATAGTGATATCCCTACTGACATGTGCATGCACCGGCAACACTGAACCGGATGCCGTGAAAGAAACCGTCTACGTTCCCCTTGCTCCGGATTATACAGACCCTTTGATGTGGCATATCATAAAGAATGACTCTAATGGGTCAGGAGCAGATGTGTTTTATATACCATCGACTTGGGAATTTGACTGGACATCGGCAGATGGTGCCATACGCCATTATGCTGATCCCTCGCGTGCAGACCATCGCGCCGACATGAGCATAGAAATAGAAGGAGTCGCCGAATATATGGCAGACGGCAATGACTTCTACTCCCCCTTTTATCGACACATCACCCTTGACTCATGGGCAACCCTTAACGAAGACACTATTTCGCGTCGCTACCATGACGTCGCCTTCCAAGATGTAAAAGCTGCATTTGACCTATATTTAGACAAGCATAACGCAGGGCGTCCGTTTATCCTTGCCGGATTCAGCCAGGGTGGGAAATCAGTTGTGGAATTGCTCAAGACCTTGGACGAGAATACCCGCAGCCGGATGGTAGCGGCATACGTAATGGGCTATAAAGTAACGCCCGATGACATTGCTTCTCATCCTTATATCACAGCCGCTTCTGATTCTATTGATACAGGCACCGTGATCTGCTACAATTCAGTGTCAGACGTAAAATACACAAAACCTGTAGTGGCTGCCCCAAATGCCATGTGCATAAATCCGGTCAATTGGAAGACGGATGCGACCCCGGCTCTGCTTGACGACACCATTACCGTCACTCTTGATCCCCGTGCGAAGGTGCTTGTGGTAGAAGGATATGACGGGAGTTCACTCCCAAATATTCTTGACATACTCAACACCGGCGATTACCATGGTGCCGAGCCATGGCTCTATAGCGAACCGCTTCGAAAAAATTTTAAGCTTAGAATCAAGACCTGGCGATCTAAACAATAGAACACAGAATCACTCATCAATAAGCATAATTAATACTTTTTAACAAATCAATTTGCTAAAAATTCAACAAATTTAACTAATTTTGTTCAAATTTCCAACGGCATTCAACCTATTTGTTGAATACATTGTAAATTCATTTGTAATCAATATAATTCAATTTACATGAAACACTTTACAGCAGCTTTGCTTTTATGTGGAAGCACCATTCTGGGAGCTACAGCCCAGAACATTATCATAACAGATAAAGATGGTGTGACCCACAAATTTAATGCGGATTATGTGAAGGAAATAACCTTCGAAAAGATCCAGTCGCAAGGTGACGCAGTCAATCTTGAAATTACTTCAGTTGATGTGAATCCTTACAGCCTCACCAACATCGAGTTGATGCTTCTGGCTGAAAACGGCGACAAACTTGACCTCGACCTCTACCAGCCCTCAACGATGTGGCTAACCCAGGGAAACTATGTAGTAGGCGGATCTGACTCGCATACCATCGATGCCGGATATTCATCTGCCGTAATCGGCGGGGAGAAGAAAGACGTGAAGAGTGGCTCTCTTGATGTCAAGCTCGACGGCGAAGTATATACCTTCACGGCTGATTTCGTGGTTGGAGAGGACGTGAACGTCAAGGGCTCCTTCACCGGAAAGCTTCCGAAGTTTGGGCCTACAGCCAACTTTGATCTCACCGGAGTCGCATATGTTGAGGTCAACGATCCGGCACCTAATGGATTCTATTACAGGTTTAACGATGAAAACTGGAAGATCGAGATGCGAATCGACCTGTTCTCGGAAGGCAATGAACCGAAGGCCGGCACCTACACATTCTCTGAGTCTACTGACAACGGTTGTGCCGGAAGCTATGTAAACCTGTATTCTCCATACAACGACACTTCAAAATTCAAGGAAGGCACCCTTATGATAGAAGAAGGAGACAATACTGTCATCAAGATCAACGGCGTTCTGGAGAATGGACTCCCAATGACAGCGTCTTTCAGCGGCCAGCTTCCCGCTCGCACTGCTGAGTAAAAATAAAATAACCATTATTCAAAGACATCAAAATGAAAAAACATATATTCGCAGCCCTGACAGCCCTTGCCTTAGCGCCCTTTGTTTCCATTAAGGCTGAGACGTCTTATTCGCTGCTTGTCAACACTGCCGATGGCAATACGGTGGAATATGACTTCGAGTATCTTCCCGTCGCCACCTTTGAAGGCGATGTAATGATCATCACAGACGACCGTAGCATCGAAGGCACGCGCTTTGCCATGGATAACGTAGTAAACATGACAATAAAGACCGTCGACACTGGCGTGGCAAGCATTGAAGGAGACAACCACATCAAGGTTTCTCTGGTGAATGACATCCTTTCCGTTTCAGGACTGGAAGCAGGTGCCAAGTTGATGGTTTACGATGCCGCCGGAAAGACACTCGTGTCTGCCACTGCAGCTCAGGACGGAACTGCCTCCATAAGCATAGGAAATCTTGGCAAGGGAGTCTTTGTGGCCTCCATGCCTAACTACTCTTTTAAATTCATCCGTTAATTCCTTCAATAAATGAAAAATAGAATAATGGCGGCTATAGCAGCCGGTGCTATGATTTTGCCGGGCATGGCGCAAAGCTATAAGGTAGTGGTGACCACTACCGACGGAGAAACGACTGAATTTGAAACTTCAAGTGTAAGCAACATCCGGTTTGAGAATGCTCCCAACTACGCTCCTCTCGAATACTTTGTCGGCGGAACTTATACATCGAAAGGGGAACTTGGTATATATGCCTTCACTCTGGCAAGTTCAGAGCCAGACCAGTGGAATCTTCCCCCACAGATAGGTGATGCAGAGCTTTCACTTGAGCTTGTGGCTGCTCCAAGCGACGATTATCTTGACGTTCAGCTTCCTGAAGGATACTATCGTGCGGGAGCAGGCATCGCCTCGGGAGAATTCGACATCCAGAAGTCCGGACTTAATCTTCGACTTGCTGAGGGCGAGGACGGAACGAATATGTATGCTATCATCAACGGTTCGGTCGATGTCCGCAAAAACGGTGATAATTATGTGATCAAGGCGGAACTGTCACTGATAGGAGGCGGCGATGTGGCCCTGGCTTATGAAGGGCCTCTTGAGTTCACTCCCGGCATGATGCAGACAGAGCAGTTTACAGAAGACCAGGAATTCTCTTTCACAGGAGCCCAGGGACGCCTCTACGACAACTGGTATTATCCTTTCGTATCGGATATAACGCTTCAGTTCTATACCGGGAATTTTGACGCGGACGGGAATCAGATGGACGGCTACTGGCTTAACATGGATACCTTCATGCCAAAGCTTGTGCGAAATACTGATGGCTCCTTAAGCGTGGCTGATGGAGTCTATTCGGCCGAACCGCGCGAGGTGGTCGCTAATTATACCAATATTCCTTACACCTATACGAAAGGCCATACAATCGACTTCTGGGGTACGCTTTATCCGGCAGGATCATATCTTAACAAGCTGGAGAAAAGTGGTCGTTCATTCCGTGGCTACATTGCAGATGGAACCATGACTGTCTCCGAGAATGGCAGCAATATCGTTTTTGAATTTGCAACAGACAATGGTAAGAAAGTAAAGGCTACCTATAATGGCAAGATCAATATCGTCGACTTCTCAAACCAAAACCAGGTGCCTGACTACTCAAGTACCCTTACGGAAGATGTGAAGCTTGATTTTGTTCCAGGCACTGTTGCTATGAGCTATAGCCTGGGTGATTATATCAAGGAAGGTCTCTTCCAGTTTGAGGTGATGGTTACAGAGCCGAAAATGGAACATGGTGATTTCATTATGCTTGAGCTTTCTTCAGAATCTGAAGTGCTTCCCGATGGTGTCTACACAATCAACAATGCCCTTGAGCCTTTTACCGGAATTGAAGGTATAATTGACTATGGTGGTAGTATTCTCTATTCTTGGTATGGTGATCTTGATTCAGCAGATGAAGATGGAGTACAATCTATCATATCTCCTATTCTTGGAGGCACAGTGACTGTTTCCACTGTCTCAGACGGTATGCGCAGATTGGTGTTTGATCTGGAAGATGGCAAAGGTCATACCATCACAGGCGAATATGAGGGTGTGCTTTACAATCTTTCGCCTAATGCAATCCAAACTCATCCTGCATTGAAAGCTCCGGCGATCAAGACTTCTCCAGTGAGTGCTCCAGCCTTAACTGAAATGAAGATTATACGCTGACACAGATACCCATTACAAGACAAGACTCAGGATTGACATTATGTCTGTCCTGAGTCTTGTCTTGTAATGACCTCTGCGTATTATTATGTCAGAGAGTACTGGAATGCCTTTAGAAAGTCACTGCCAACTGGCATTGCAGACGATTGGCATGAAGCCCGGCGCCATTAAAATCCTTACGATGTCCATAGTCATATTCAATGCCTGCTGATACAAACTTATTGATGTTGTAGATCACATTAGCAGCTACATAATCTCCATAGCGGTACTGACTGTCAGACACAACTGCATCCTCCGGAAGGCTGTTGACGAGGTGGCTGTAGGTGACGTTGCTTGATACTTTCGGTGAGAATCTGTAGCTCAGTCCACCGGTGACTCCGAATGTCTTCACGGTCTCCATGTGTCCGGGTTCGCTTGTTGCGACTGCATCCATGCCGAGTCCATTGTCATCCTGCAGATAGGTGCCTATGCCGCGTCCGTATGCGGCGTTGAAATTGGCGCTGAGGTTGCCGACAACATTTGTCATTCCTGAGAGCTGTATGCCGCCTCCGACTTCGGTCTTATTTGCGCCTTCGGCAAGGTTCCTGTATTGGAGCGGACGGATAAGTCCGGAAAGGCGGATGTGTGCTGCGCCGTTGTTCCAAGCATATTGCAGGTAGAGAGGGATGGCTGGAATGCGCTGATTGATCTTTTCGGTAGTGTTGTCGGTAGTCATTGACGCTGTGGGGGCATCAATACCGATTGCTCCAGAAAAATGCTTCGTGAAGTTCTGTTCCCAGTAAGCTGTGAAGAGTCCTAAGAAAGGATATCCGTTAGGTCCTTCATAGTCGATAGTCATTGGTTCAGCTGCACCATCAGTAAACAAACTTGTAGTGTGACCGATAGTCAACCCACGATATTTTGCATACAAGTGCTTCAATTTGAATGTATCATGATCTCCCATGAAGGTTCCCTTGAAGAAGATACCGATCTGATTGTCGGAGCCAGGCATTGCCACAAAGTTCATATATAAGGATGATGTCTGCCAGGCGAATTGGGTGTTGCCTCCATTCCCCGGTTTCGCCGGAGTAAGGGCAGATGGCGTGAACAATGTTGCCGACGGCATATTGTCGCCCCAGGTGAAGACACCTTCACCTAAGAATTGTCCACCGATACCAAGATAGAAGTCATTGTTTTTGCCTACAATTGCAAAACGTGGAAGGCCATTATCGTTAGGAGCTTTCGGGGCATTGGCCTTCATGGTCTTCTCTACATCGTCTGGATTGGCTTTGTCATTATGTATTAGGGTTGTGACCCCAGACTCCATATGTCGGTTGTCGCGCTGGGCTTGGGATTGAAAGGATGATACTATTGTCAGTAGCAATGTTGCTGCTAAAATATGATGTGTTTTCATAGTTATGTTTTTTATTTAACTTTCGTGTGAGAACGCTGAAAGTTTTTGGTTTATAAGTGAGGTTGCGGAAAAGCCGCTTGAGGGGAGGCAGGAAAGCCTCCCTTCCATATTCAGGCATCTTGTTTAGTAACAGAGAATGCGAATTTCTTGCGCATCACGAAGGTGATTATTGCGTAAGCGATCAAGAGTATGAAACTGATTAGGAATGCAAATGTGCCGCCGGCAGCTACGTGGAAGATATCGCGGAGCAGACCAATCAAGAACGGAGAAACCACGATTGCCAAGTAGTTTGCAGTCAATACAAACGAAAGGGCCATTGTAGCTTTCTTTTCATTGTTGACACATTGAGCCGCTTTATCATAGATTATAGGCTGAGAAATTCCGTAGCCAAGACCTACGAAAGCTGCACCGACACACATGGTAACTGAATCTGCACAAAATACGAATAGTCCTTGTCCGACAAGCATCATTACAGCTGCCCAGAAGAATGTATTTCCCTTAAGCACCTTCATGAAGAATGGAAGGAAATATCCCGGAAGGAGAATAAAAAGGAAATAGATAGCGGTGATAGTGCCCGAAAGGGATGCACTCCAGTCCTTCTTCTCGATCAAGAATGGGCAGTAGTAAGAGATCGAGATGGATGCGAATGTGATGAAGAAATATACCCCAATCAATGCCCAAAGCTTGCCTACATAAAAACCACCTACGGTTTTCTCTCCGGAGATGGCCTTCGAGGGTGTGGCAGAGGCAGCAGCTGTGGAGGAAGAAGAAGAGGCAGAGGCAACGGAAGGCGTATTTACCACCTTACGCAGCCAGAATACAAGCACAAGCGGTATCAGGCAGACGAGGTAGACGGCGAAAGGAAGATGCCAGTTGCCGTGGCTGAGCCATCCTACTACGAATGTGGCCACCACAAGGGCAGAGTTGGCAATACCACTCTGGATACCCATCTGCTGCATCCTGTAGTTACCGCTGAAGGTGTCGGCGATCAATCCGGTTGAGAAGGGGATGAGCAGACCTGCGGCGCACCCGAGCAGACAGCTGATAATAATCAGCCACGCCATAGTGTTAGCGAACATATAGGCAACCGCGCATGCAGTGAAGAGCACAAGACCGCCGATGATGATTGACATCTTGTGTTTAGTCAGCGACAGTTTGCCCGACATCAGCACGAAGGGGATGATGAGCAGATTGGGGAGAGCGGTCAGAAGTTGGTTTTCCATCTGGGTGGTATGCGGGAAAATTTTTCCGAGCGTACCCAGCATGGGAGTCACAGCCAAACCTGGGAGATTGACTATCAGCGAGATCGACATGATGGCGCAGTAGGTCATCAGTGTCATGGGGGCTTTTCCGGTCTTGATCATGGCGAATGCGATTTAAGGGGTTTATAAGATCTGACGATTAAGACGTCTAATGAGTTCGGAATGCATTAAAGTCCTTAAGGTCTTTAAGGACCTTAAGCACTTTAATGTCTCTTTTTACCATAAAACTTACTTTGAAGCAGGTTGGTCGGATTTAGCGTAGTCTACGAACTTTGCTGCGTCAGGGTTGTCTGCATTCTCTGATGCGAATTCCTGTGCTGCCTGTAGTCTTTCCTGAGCTGCCTGTGCAGAATCATCCCAGTGGAACGGAACAAATGATGTTCCCATGGCATCCCATGATGGTTTCTTGAAATGGAGGATGATAAACGGCAGGACCACAAATACAATCGTACCAGCGATCAAAACAGAGAACCATACTGCATTTGATCCCATCTGAATTTGGGCCGGCGGGAAGAAGCTGAAAATAAATGCAATGGCAGATCCAAGGAAACCAACACCGGCGATGAGCCACATCACTCCATTACCTTTCTTACCAAGACGATAAGGACGAGGAGCATTCTTCATCGAGTAGCGGAGCTTGATGGAAGAAGCGAACATCAGCAAGTAAGCTATAAGATAAAGGATACAGGTGAGTTGCGACAAAATCTGATAGAAGCTCTGTACGGATGGCATGAGGACCATGATGAATGAAAGGATCGTTACAGCTATACCCTGCACGTAGAGGATATTCTTCTGCACTCCATTCTTGTTGGTCTTCTGGAAGAACTTAGGAAGATATCCAGCCTGCCCCACGGCAAACACACCTTTAGACGGACCTGCCACCCAAGTTAATACACCTGCGAGAACACCAAATGCAAGTGCAATTGCAATGATAGGAGCAAACCATTTCATATGAAGAGCACCGAAATAGTTGTCGAAGCCTACGAGAAGACTCTGAACGAGGTTGATATCCTTAGCCGGGATGATCACTCCAAGAGAATATGTGCCAAGAATAAAGATAGCGACAGTAGCAAGCGCACCTATAATCACTGCCTTGGGATAATTGACGGTAGGGTTCTTGATTTCCCTTACGTGGATACCAGACATCTCCATACCTGCATAGAAGAGGAAGATAGAGACTGCAAGAATGATATTGTTGAAGTTGGAGAAATCAGGGATGAAGCTTCCGTGCCAATCCATCTGTGATTTGCCACCAGTGGCAAGATATACGATTGCACAAACTACGAGGATGACAACCGGGATGATCGTACCGACGATACCACCTATCTTCGATACCTTTCCTACCCATCCCATGCCTTTAAGCGAGATGAATGTCGCTATCCAGTAGATTGCCAACACCACTGCAATAGTATAATACTTGTTGGCTGCAAGGTGAGCATCATATATATGATCCATGCCTATGAAGGCAAGCGAAACAGCACCAAAAGTCAACACCGTCGGGAACCATATCGTACTCTCGATCCACTGTAGCCAGATCCCAAGGAATCCGACCTTATCTCCGTATGCCTCGCCTACCCAGCGGAACATACCTCCTTGTTGATAAGGAAACATGGCAGCAAGCTCGGCTGCCACGAGCGACACAGGAATAAGGAAGACGATTGCTGCGAATATATAGTAGAATGCGGAGCTTACGCCATACTCGGCTTCCGCCGGAAGTCCACGAAGCGATACCACCGCGACGATGTTCATTATGATCAGGGTAAAGACCCCCATCTTAGCCGCCTTCTTGACGGGCGACGTTGTCTGTGCGGATGAAGTAGCCATAATAATGAGGTTTTAATAATTAGTGAAATCCATTTTAATAATCTCAAGATTTGTCAGGATATAATCCTTGATTAATCTTGATAATTTAATCGACTATGCTGACTTTATCGCCGGTGAAAATGCCGAGCCCTAACTTCTGCATGAAATATTTGATTGCAGCCTGGGCCTTTACGGAGTTGCCTGCATCATCAAGTGGAGGAGCAAACGATGAGATACCAAACAAGCCGGGCATTACACCCATCACTCCACCACCAACACCGGTCTTTGCCGGAATCCCGGAGGTGTAGAGCCAATCGCCCGTGTGCTGATAGAAGCCAACACTGGCAATCATCGTGGTAATCTTTGGAGATATTTCAGGATCAAACACTTGTTTCTTTGTCACCGGATTCAATCCGCCATTAGCAATTGTGGCTCCCATTATTGCCAATTGAGAAGAGGTAATACCAAGTGAACATTGACGGGTATATAGATCAAGGCTCATATCTACATCGTCATAAATACGATTGTAGTTTTTCAGCAGCCAAGAAATAGCACGGTTATTGAAGTTGGTAGCGGTCTCGCTCTCATAAAGCTCATCGATAAGTTCCGGAGCCGACCCGCAAAGAGCCGTGATGTTTTCTGTAATTGCTTTCCATTTATCTTCGGAATCCCCTTGTGGAGCCACCATCGAACATGCTGAGATGGCACCTGCATTTACGAGAGGAGTCGACGGATGGTCGTTTTCCAGAAGAATTGCATAGATGGAGTTGAAAGGAAGGCCGGTTGCATCTGCACCAATCTGCTTCAATACTCCAGCCGGAGTATGCTGTATCATCGCAAGTATGGCTGTAGGAACTTTCGAGACCGATTCAATGCCAAATTTATAATCTGTATCGCCAAAATTATAGCAAGTGCCATCAGTGAGAGTTACGCTCACTCCGAAGAGATCCGGATTGATATTGGCAAGATAAGGAATATAATGAGCGTTGAGTCCACCTTTTATATCCTTTGATGCCTCGTATGCCTCCTGAGCAGCCTGCTTTATCTGCGATTTAGTAATTGTCTTTTCCATAGTATTTCAGTCTTAGGGTCATTAAGTTTAAGATGTTTATAAAGTTTAAGGGTTTAGATGTCCAGGTTGACCATAATAACACCTAAACCCTTAAACATAATAAACTTTTTTAAACTATTTACCGGTGTGATTGAACATTGAGTTCTTCAAAGGAATGTTCTTCTCCATCGCAATTCGCGTAGTGGTAGGATATTCAAGCTGATTAAGCTCATTCACTGCAAACTGTATGTCTGAGAGAAGCTGATCAGCCATATCGCGGCTGAACCCTTGCTTACAGAGCACGCGCATCACTACCATATCCTCGATATTCTTAGGCATAGCATATGCAGGTACCATCCAGCCTTTCTGTGCAAGTTTATCCTGCAGATCGTAGAGAGTCCATTTTGCACTTGCCTGGAATTCAGGCTTCATACGCCATACGAAGATCGGGTTAGGAAGTTCCTCATCAGCATAAGGGATAAACGGCTCCATTGCGCTCACCTGCTCCTTAAGGTAGCGGGCCACCATCAAAGAATTGAACTGTATGTTCTTGTATCCCTCGAATCCCAAGCGGATGAACTGATAGTACTGACCAAGAATCTGTGCAGCAGGACGAGAATAGTTAAGGCCTACCTGTGTCACTTCAGCACCAAGATAGTCTACGGTGAATGCCATGTCATCAGGCAGATATTTCTTGTCTTTCCAAACTACCCAGCCAAGACCCGGATATACGAGACCAAACTTGTGGCCTGATGTGCTGATACTCAATACCCATTTCAGGCGGAAATCCCACTTCTTGTCGGGGAAAAGGAAAGGAAGGATAAAACCACCGGAAGCTGCGTCAATATGGATACATACCTCATTGCCTGTCTCTGCATTGAATTTGTCAAGGGCTGCATCAAGGGCTTCAACATCATCATTAAGACCGGTCCATGTGACACCCTGGATAGGAACTACACAGATGGTGTTCTCATCACAAAGCTTGATAGCCGCATCAACGTCGAGGGTAGGATGTTCTGTTGTCAGTGGGACAAGTCGCATCTCGACATCCCAGAAGTTACAGAATTTCTCCCATACCACTTGATAACCTGTAGACATTACAAGGTTAGGCTTGTCATAGGGCTTGCCCGCTTTCTTACGGCGGTCTTTCCATCTCTTGAGAGCTGCAAGAGCACCAAGCATACATGCCTCTGAACTACCAATTGCAAGGGCACCTGCTTTCCACTTATTGGTCTCAGGAGTATTCCACAGGTTAGCCACGATGTTGATACACTTCTGGCACATCACTGCTACACGAGGATATTCGGTCTCGTCAATGTAGTTGATGTTGATTGCCTCGTTCATCAGTTTGGTGGCATAGTCATCCATATAGGTGGTGACAAATGTGGCAAGGTTAAGTCTCGGTTGAGTCTGGGCGAAAGTTTCGTCCTTAACCATCTCGTAAGCAACTTCAGGAATGGTCGGGCCGTCAGGGATACGCTCTACCGGAGCCTGTTTCAACATTGCGTCTGTGCCAAAAGCCTCGCTTTTAGCGTCGCCGAAGCGATAATTTGCATCATTCATAGTAAATAAGATTTTGATAATGAAACAAAATGAAACAAAAAATATATATTACACGCTCCAATAGACATGCATCAGATATCGGAATCTTATTGCTACGATGGCTTCGGCATGAATAAAAGAGGACTAATCTCTTAAATTTATACCGCTATAACGTTCTTTTTCGATGATGGTTTGTAAATAAGATTTAAATTATCCTTTTATCTTGCTTTTTTAACATTTAATACCATTTCCTTACATCTCTTCGGCATATTGAAGTTGTTTCGACTTATTTACGAATATAAAAAATTTCAAAATAATATGAAAGAATCAATTCTTTTTATTAAGC
>JAIDSL010000049.1 GCA_029061255.1 Muribaculaceae bacterium | reverse complement strand
TTTTGCGGAAAATCTTAGGATTATGAGCGTATTGAAATACCCCGTAGGAGTGCAGACCTTCTCCAAAATTATAGAAGAAGGATATGTATATGTCGATAAGACATCTTATATCAAGCCGTTGATCGGTCAAGGCCAATATATCTTTCTGAGCCGACCAAGACGGTTTGGAAAAAGTCTGCTGCTATCCACCCTCGAAGCTTATTTCGAAGGTCGTCGCGAGCTTTTCAAGGGCCTCGCTGCTGACAGCATGGACCTTGACTGGACTCCATCGCCTGTGCTGCATTTCGACTTTAATTCCGAGAACTTCTCCGATCCCGAAGGACTCAACAAGCTGCTAAATCGCCTTCTTGGCGAATATGAAGAGAAGTATGCAATGTCGGAAGTGACTGATACACTTGCCGGAAGATTTTCCCAGCTCATCAGGAACGTGGCCGAATCGACGGGACGCAAGGTTGTGATTCTTGTGGATGAGTACGACAAGCCATTGTTGGAAATAGAAAAGAATAAGGAATTGTTTGAAAAGAACCAGCGGACACTCAAGAGCTTCTTCGGAAACTTAAAGAGCATGGACCGCTACATCCGCTTCGCCTTCATCACCGGAGTGGCGCGATTCAGCAAGGTCAGTATCTTCAGCGATCTCAACAACCTCGATGACATCTCAATGGATAGTGAATATGCCGATATCTGCGGATGGAGCGAAAAGGAGTTGTTGGAGTCCTTCCGCATAGGCATAGAGACTCTTGCAGACGAGCGCGAGGAGGAATTCGAGGAGACCCTCACGGAATTGCGTCGTTTTTACGACGGATATCTCTTTGCGTTCAAAGGAAGCCGCCTGTATAATCCCTTCAGCGTATTGAAGGCGTTGAAGAAAAAGGAAATCGATCCCTATTGGTTTGACAGCGGGACCCCTACATTTCTGGCGAGGCGTGTCAGAGCGTTAGGCACCTTCCCTCCAGACATCAATGGAAAGAAGTGCACTAAGAGGGAACTGTCGGCAGTTGGCATAAGCGACAGTAATCCGCTTCCACTGATGTTTCAGACCGGCTATCTTACTATCGCTGGCTACGATAAGGTATCCAAGCTCTACGAACTACGTTTTCCTAACCGTGAAGTGGAAATTGGATTCCAACGAATCGGCCTACCGGGCCATTACCTTCCTCATATCGGTCCTGTCCGGGATTCCGTCTCTCGCTGAACACCACGGCTACAAAGGACATTCCGACCTTGAGGTGTTCACCGTGGGCTACATCTACATATTTGAGTTCAAATATAATAAGAGCCTCCGGGAGGCTATGGATCAGATTCAGGACCGAGACTATGCCGGACGGTATGCATTGGATTCCCGGGATGTCTATCTGATTGCAGCCAATTTTAGCGAGCACAAGGACAGCCGCGGACTCGACTACGAGATTCGGAAGCTGGTGTGAGGTTTGTGATGGCCTGAGTTTGGTTGAAGCTGTTTGGATACTTTGGCACAGATTTTTTTCTTGTAGTGTCTCTTGAAGGGAACTGGTATAATTTGTATGTATATTTGGGTTGAAAAGTAGGTTTTTTATATGTATATTTGGGTTGAAAAGTGGGTAATTTGCTTGCATATTTGGATTGAAAAGTAGGTGATTTGCTTGCATATTTGGATTGAAAAGTATAAATTTGCATTGTAAAACCAATAAAACCAATAATATATGTTGTATCGTAAGATTGAAGCTACTATTTATCAGCATCTTTCGGAAAATTCCGACAAAGTGTTGATCGTTAGTGGAGCCAGACAAATAGGAAAATCTTTCATCATACGTCATGTTGGCAGCAAATTATATAAAAACTTTGTCGAGATAAACTTAATTAATGATTTTGACGGACCTAAGGTATTTGCAAATGTCAAGACTCCTGATGACTTTTACTTCGCGCTCGGAATCGTTGCCGGCGATCATCTCGGAAATGAGTCAGATACACTTATATTCTTAGACGAAATCCAAAAGTATCCACATCTGTTGACAATGCTGAAATTTCTTCGTGAAGAAAAAAGATACAGATATGTCGCAAGTGGGTCTCTACTTGGGGTGACATTAAAACGAACAACATCTATTCCCATCGGGAGTATAAGTATAATAAAGATGTATCCTCTTGATTTTGAAGAGTTCCTTATTGCTAATGGAGTCGGGACTGATGCAATCCAAAGTATAAGGGAGCATTTTGAAGCACGAGAAAGTCTAAGCGAAGGGATTCATAACAGAATCATGTCACTCTTCAAGAGGTATTTGCTTGTAGGTGGTATGCCGGAGGCTGTCAATGCTTATCTTGATACCAGAAATATTGTCAAGGTGAGAGCCATACAAAGAGAAATTCATGATATGTATGTATTGGATGCTTCTCAATATGATGAAGAACACAAACTAAAGATTGAACGTATCTACAATCTCGTTCCGTCAAATATGGAAAATAAAAAGAAGCGTGTGGTATATAAGGACATTGAGAATTCAAAAGGGAAACAGGCAAAGGATTATGAAGAAGAGATAGAATATTTGATTAGTTCCGGTATCACTCTGGAAGTGAAAGCCGTCTCAAATCCCAAGTTCCCTCTTACGGAATCAGAACATAAAAACTTGCTGAAATTGTATTTGAATGATGTCGGTATGCTGACAGATGCTCTCTATCGGACTAATGTGACCGCAGTGCTCAATGATGTTGCAAGTGTAAATCTTGGTTCTGTATATGAGTGTGTAGTCGCTACTGAATTAGCTGCTCATGACAACAGCTTATTTTATTATGACAATCGCAATCATGGAGAAGTTGATTATCTTATAGATGATTATAAGTCATTGTCTGTGATGCCTATCGAGGTGAAGTCAGGCAAAGATTATAAACGTCATAGCGCATTGTCCCGATTTGTCTCTACTCCTGATTATTATATACGCAACGGGTATGTGCTTTCCAATGGGCGAGAGGTCGAGATTGAAGATAGGATCATCTATATGCCGATATATTATTGTATGTTCCTTCAAGGGACACTTCCAGATGAAGAAATCCTTATATGAAGAAGAAATCCTTATATGAATATGAACATTGCGTCTCTTTCACTTAAGCACACTATTCTGTTCGTGACGGAAGTGGCATCGCATGGAGATATGGATGTTAGGCGCCGAACTTTTTCTTGCGGTGTCTATTGAAGGGAACTGGCGGAGGGGCGCAGAATTAAATTGTTGGATTTTAGGGGATTCTATAGCAATGCGGATCCGGCTTCGCCGTGGTGTGATTGCCTGAGTTTGGATGAGTAGGTTTGGATACTTAGGCACAGAACGTTTTTCTTGCGGTGTCTATTTAGGGGAAGTTAAAGGTCGGTGTTCATTTCTTCTTCTTGCCATTCTTGGGGATAGAAATGTAGATCCTCGATTTGCTCTACAAGGGTGTCGCTTTCCAATTCTAATATGATGCCTGACTTATCTTCTGCATTGATGGAATCTTCTGGCATGGCAATGTGATTGTCTGTTTCTACGGAGCGGGTCAATTCTGCTTTCTCGCAAGAGATTGATGATATAATCCAGAAAGAGCCTATGAATGTGGCAATGAATGAAGTCTGTTTTTTCATAATAGGTCGTTTGCTATCACAGCCATTGACTCCATAATGGCAAATTCAGAGGGTTGTTATTGACGAAAAACGGGGAGCCACACCTTGCTCATTCCGCTATTCGAGGCCTTAGGAAACCATTGCAGTAGAATGAGCAATGGTAGAAGTCCCCGCGAAGTATGTATATGCAATTAATCCTTCTCATTTTTTGACAGAAATGAGAAGGCAGTACATAGACGTACCCTCAGGGCGTCTACTATTGCTTCATACTTGACTGCAAATTCAAAAGTTCCTAAGTTTCGAATAGCCAAGAAATAAAGCGTAAGGAAACGCCTTTCGTATGTAAACGAACCTCCCAATACCCGGTGTCATTCCTCCTCTGAGGCACCACGCATCGCGGGGTTCTGTTGCAAAGTTAGCGATAATATTTGAGTTGGCAAAGGATTTTTGAGAAAAAGCTTGTTAAAGGCACGGCTCTTTCATTTATGAAGTCTTTCCGTTAATGGCAGCACGCAAATTCAAAAATTTAAAGTTGCGTAGCTTTCTCTGCGTGCTCCGGCCGATGCAAAGCAGGCCGAAATCATTGCGATCTTGCCACAACCGAGTCGCGAAGCTTCTAAAAGTATTGAAACTCTGCCCCTTTGCGCCTTTGCGTGATAAAAATATTCTCGTACAGAATATGATATAACGCCAGCATACATGAAAAAACTATTTGAAAGGATGGAGAACTTCAGAGAATCCACTAAAACGAAAAAGGCACTTCATCTGACAATGGTGACTATCAACGGAGTAGTGCATAATGCTCAATGGAATGACATCCAGAATGAAGTGAATGCAGATGATTTATTTCGGCAATAAGTTACTTCTGTTTGTGGCGAAAGTGGCATCGCATGGAGATATGGATTGTAGGCGCAGAACGTTTTTCTTGCGGTGTCTTTTGAAGGAACTGACGGAGGGGCGCAGAATTATAT
>JAIDSL010000048.1 GCA_029061255.1 Muribaculaceae bacterium | reverse complement strand
ATAGCCGAATGCAAAGGGCATGATTACGCTGACAGGCCTGAGCCCTGATGGACCACTGTCCCCATAATTATGCATTGAGCATTATGCATTATGCATTAAACAAAGGAGCATCGACCCAGACGGCCCCGGCATGACCGCATCCGGCGCCCTATGCTCTCCCCGCCAAAGGTGGCGGGGCTATCTCCCGCTGGTTTTGCCAGCCATGGAAAGCAGGCCTTCCGGCCTGGATCCATTATATTATTATGTTTAAGAAAACTCCCACATCTCTATACAAGATCAGAGCGCAAAGCTTCCAATTCTAAAAACGGAAGCCTTGCGCTCTTTTTTATAGTCAAAACATAAAGCACTTCTGCCTTTTGATCGTCAATGAGTTTTTTCAAGAGACCGACAATGTGGAAAGCGCACTCCGTGCGCGTCCCCGCGCGTCAAATATGGATTTAAAAGGATTCTATAGCAACGCGGATTCGGCTTCGCCGTCCATTCCGCCGATCCAAATTCCCCAACAAAATTCCCCCAACGTCCTGTAGGGACGCACGGCCCGTGCGTCCGCCCAAATCTCGGAATACCCCCGTGCGGCGAAGCCGTCCTGATCCGCGCCAGCATTACCCTGATTTCGATATAAACCGCACTGAAAAATGAACTATGAAACGCACAAGAGTGTTAATTTTTTGAAAAATACAAAACATAAGTAAAAATCTATGAAAAAATCTATAATATGGCTTCTGACTGTAGTGATGGGCATCACATTTTGCGCCTTGCTCTATTTTCAGATCACGTATCTCGAAAATATGGTGAAGATGCGTGAGGCTCAGTTTACTGAAAGTGCATGGCGTTCCATCTATGGCACAGTCGGACTTCTCGAACGCCGCGAGACAATGCATTTCTTGGAACAGGATATAAAGATGCTCAACTCATATGACAATGACGGCGATGAGAACACATCCGAACTATTGACATCCGAAGAGCTCTTCCCTATCCCTCAGCCGGGAAAGAATCCGGTGATTTCTTACCGTCATCCCACCGAGAAACTCGAGAAAAGATATCATGAACTCCAGGAAGCCATATTGGAACAATACGTATATCAGCGCGGACTGCTCAACGAAGTGATTCTTTCAATCCTTTACGATGGCGCCCGACGTCCCGTATTAGAACGTGCAGATGCTGATACCATCAGAAAAGTACTCACAGTAGAACTTGCCAACAATGGACTGGAGGTACCATTCAGTTTTGCTTTGACCGACAACAATACCATTGTCTATTCAACTCCCGATTATGATCCCGACAAATCGGAAAAACAGATTTACAGCGCTCGCCTGTTTCCTAATTCCAATAGCCGTTATGATCTTAAAGTTGAGTTCCCGACTAAAGCTAACTACATATATTCCTCGGTGCGCTTCGTGATACCAACGCTCGCCCTCACCATCTTGCTTCTCGCAATATTCATCTTCACGATGATCCTTGCATTCAGGCAGAAAAAAATTGGGGAGATGAAGACTGACTTCATCAACAATATGACCCACGAGCTCAAGACCCCCATCTCTACCATATCCTTGGCTGCCCAGATGCTCAATGATGACTCCGTAAGGAAATCACCGGAGACGCTCCACCACATTTCGGAGGTGATCAATGCAGAGTCGAAGCGGCTGCGATTCCAGGTGGAGAAGGTGCTTCAGATGTCGGTGTTTGAAAACAGCAACAGTGCCCTTAACTTCACAAGGGTCGATGCCAATAAGATAATAGCAAGCGTTGTGTCTACATTCAAGCTCAAGGTGGAGAGATTTGGCGGAAGCCTCAGCTTCATCAACGATGCAGACGAGGCTATGATTAGAGTAGACGAGATGCAATTCACAAATGTGATATTCAATCTCCTTGACAACGCCGTGAAATATCGCAACGAAGATGTGGAGCCGGAATTGACAGTAAGAACCACTGACGTAGATGGCAACCGACTTCGTATCCAGATCCGCGACAACGGAATAGGCATGAAAAAGGAAGACCTGAAGAAGATATTTGAGAAATTCTACCGTGTGCATACCGGCAACCGCCACGATGTGAAGGGATTCGGTCTCGGCCTTGCCTACGTGCACAGGATGGTCACTGTCTTCAACGGCACGATCACAGTGGAATCAGAGCTTGGAAAAGGCTCCGAATTCACCATCGAGCTTCCACTTGCAGAAGACTGAGTATTGAATCTGTTGAGTGGTTAAGATTAAAAAAATTTCACATCTCGAAAGGAAATTTGAAAAAGTTAAAACTTAGACGCGACTTGCGCGTTTATATATTGAGTAAACTCTAATATCTATTGAAATAGGTGTTTAGATGGATCTCCTAAGATAGAAATATACTTTAAATCAAAACATAAACACACAAATCATTAAGCCATGGAAGAAAAAATTAAAATATTGCTCTGTGAAGACGATGAGAATCTGGGGATGCTCCTAAGAGAGTTTCTGCAGGCCAAGGGATTCAATGCCGATCTATTCCCTGATGGAGAAAAGGGTTATAAGGCTTTCCTTAAGGGGAAATATGACCTTTGCGTGCTCGACGTGATGATGCCAAAGAAAGATGGCTTCACTCTTGCCCAGGAAATCCGCAACGTCAACGGTGAGGTACCTATCATATTCCTGACAGCCAAGAACCTTAAAGACGATGTCCTCGAGGGATTCAAGCTTGGTGCAGACGACTATATTACCAAACCATTCTCTATGGAGGAGCTCGTGGTGCGTATCGATGCCATTCTTCGTCGCGTGAAAGGAAAGAAAGATCGTGAAGTCACTCTCTTCCGAATTGGTAAGTTCACATTCGACACCCAAAAGCAGGTGCTCGTGTCCGGCGATTCTACACAGAAACTTACTACCAAGGAATCGGAACTGTTAGCTCTTCTTTGCTCACACGTCAATGATATTCTCGAACGCAACTATGCCCTGAAGACAATTTGGGTAGACGACAATTATTTCAACGCCCGCTCGATGGATGTCTACATCACAAAGCTCAGAAAGCTGCTCAAGGGAGATCCAAGCATCGAGATCATCAATATCCACGGCAAGGGCTATAAGCTGATCGCGCCTGTGCCTAATGAGGAGTGAGTTGTCAGGTTTTCTGGTTTTCGAGTTTTCAAGTTGAAGAGATAGAACGACATGAAAGTGCTTTAT
>JAIDSL010000047.1 GCA_029061255.1 Muribaculaceae bacterium | reverse complement strand
GAATATTTCATGGAGGCATACGATATCGCCAACGGGATATCCGACACTACAGTCCAGAACGCTCTTTTCTGCCAGAACATAGCGTCTATATTCTCAAAAAAAGAGGATTTCAAGGAGGCGGCGGAGTGGCTTAAGAAATCTGTGGACATATATTGGGATTTAGTGGGCATTGGGCATCCGGATTTTCAGAACAGTTGCTTTGCGCTGATCAACGCATATGAGGAACTTGAGAGATATGAAGATGCTGATGCCTTCATACGCTTGCTTTTGCAACGAGCTGATGAAGAGTCAGGGCCTGTCAATCAAGTTTCGGCTTATTGCCATCTTAGGCTTGGCAATCTATATCTATATGCCTGGCACCGTAGGAAGGCCAGGAAAGAGTATAAAGCTGCCCGCAATATATTCACCCAGCTCGGAGATGAGGAAGGTCTGTCACTGGCGGAGGAAGCAATTTCAGATATGGAATAAACAAAACGCGACACGAGATGAAAACGAACGTATTCTCCAGAATCTGGCATCGTCGATATCTGACGCTTGACCGCTATATGTCGGGAAAATTCATCAAAGTCTTCCTGGCCACTTTCGTGACAGTATTGACGATATTTTGCTTTTTGTGTCTTCTTTCGTCAAGTCTAAAAGGGTGGAGCGCAGGGGACGTCTTCGTGCAGATGACCAATCCCTCGCCTAAGAAGGAAATGATGGATCTGACTGATTGGCTATTGATTGTAGCCGTCAATCTTTTTGGAATGTTCATTGTCAACGGTATACTTTTGACGCTTCTCATAAACTGGATCAGCAATCGTAAAGATCGCTTTGAAAACGGCATGTCGCGCTATGAGATCATAGGAGAAAGTAAATTTTCAGTCATCATAGGTGGACATTCTATGGTGGCGCGTCTGGCAAAGAGGATAATGGAGAGAGACCATCTTGACTATGTGCTGGTGCAGACAAAACGCAGTCCGTCTGAGTTGCGTAAGGAGATATTCGCAGAGATTAAAGACCCCCGTCAGGCTGCTAATGTAATAATCTATTCCGGCAGCCGGACAGCATGGCATGAACTTGAAGAGCTGAATGTGGTCAATTCAAAAGAGGTGTTCATAATAGGAGAAAACAGTGATATCGACAGTAATGACCACGATTCCCTCAATCTGAAATGCTGGCAGCTGCTCCGCACACATATCACAGAACCTAAAGACCGTAAGCTCTCTTGCCATGTTATGTTTGAGACACAAAGTATCTTCACTGCTTTCCAGACCACTGACATAGATATCGACGATACCCGGACGTTTCGCTTCATACCGTTCAGCATCTATGAAATATGGAGCAGAAAGGCGCTTATCGGTCATTTTTCCCATAAGCTGGAATCGGAATATATTCCCCTCGACGGCAAGGAGGGACTTACTTACGATTCTCCCGGGAGAGTGCATCTGATAATATCGGGATCAAACAAGCAGGCACTGGCTCTTTTGACGGAAGCGGCCCAGCTGGCACACTATCCGAATTTTCTCAATCCGGAAATAGGCAGACCACGGACTCTGATCTCCATTATAGATCAAGAGGCAAAAGACTACTTGCTTCGGATGAAGAGTAAGCTTCCGCATCTTTTTCAATTGGCACGCTGGAGATATGTAAAGGCTCCCACTGATATATATCCGCGGAAACAGGAAGACTGGAAGATCTTCGATTCGACAGCGGATATTAATTCTCTTGCCAACACACATTATCCCTGGATTGATCCATTAAAGACAGAATCAACTGAATTTCCTTTTTCAGGAGGGTATTTAGGAGATGATTTCATTGACATAGACTTTGAATTTATCGAGGGGTCGCTTCATATGCCTTCTGTAAGGTGTTATCTTGAAGATGCATGTGAGGCGGATAGTAAGCACGGGAGGCTGACTCTTGCCATCTGCGACGACGACCCGTCGGCTGCTCTGGAGACAGCTTTGTCACTGCCGGAAGCGATGTACAGCAGAGCGTTGCAGATTCTTGTACAGCAACAGACTTCGTCTACCATTGTCGATGGCATAAGAAAAGGGAATACCGGGTCTGACACCAGCAAGTATCAAAACCTCCGCTCTTTTGGAATGATTGTAGAGACAGATTATTTCGGACTGTTCGAGGCGCGGCTGCCTAAATATGTGGCTTATGCCTATGATGCCATAAACCGTGGCACATCATTTGACGAGGAATATCAGAAATCAGGAGACATAAAGGATTTCAACAGACAGGTGGAAAATGTATGGCTTGATATCACGCCAGACGGAGGCAAGACGTGCATCGCAAAGCGATGGTCGAATTTCTACAGTGCCAATAATTTCTATTCAAAGCTACGCTCCGCAGGAAAATCCGCCATACCCGGCAAGACAATACAGGATCTTGATATCCTGGAAATACTTGCGAAGACCGAACACAACCGCTGGGTGATGGAGCAGTTGCTTCTTGGCATGTGTCCTCCATCTAAGGATTATGCCGGTCTTTTGCCGATCGAAGACCCTGCCTTGCGTAAGACTTTGAAAAGCCATGGTATCCACCCAGATTTGATATCCAATGATAAGTTAGGCTCCACAAGCCGCTACGATGTCGAGATTGTCAGGATAATACCATTGGCTATCGACTTGTCTTATAACGAGGGATGCCAGTAAGACATAGGTAGGATACATATCATGCCATAGTTAGAGTATATAGGTCCAAGTGTAGACGGCTTTTCGCGAATTAAGGATGGAATAATGTGGCATTAAATATTAGAAAAGATGTGGGAAATTTTGTGGTTTCGGATTAATGCTTTATCTTTGTGAGAAATTAGATGCAGATGAAAATTTATCCGTTTTCCGTTTCCCGTTTTCCGCTTCGCGAGGCAGGGGCTTTTGTGGCGGCTTTCTTAGCTACCGGGGTGACTATGGCTCAGGGTGTCGGCACTGCCGGCTATACTGATCCGCTTGCTCCGGGCTATCTATACCGCGCGTCAAGGATGCTCTCTACCGGGAATCCTCTCGGAGCTAAAGACCAGACGGCTGCCACTGCCGATGATTTTGAGTTTCTCTCGCCCGAACAGCAAGCCGAATGGCTGGCAGAGGAGGGGAGTGCCCTTTTTGAGCGTGAGGATGCTGCATGTGTAGATGTGCTGAGGCGGCTCGTGGCTGAACATCCTGCCAATGAGAAGTCAACGCAAGCGTTGCTGACGCTTGGCGATTGGTATTGGTACCACAAAGACTGGCACGAGGCGATTGATGAATATGCAAAGGTAGACCTCAAGAGCCTTGGCACTGAGCAACGTCCCCTATACAGCTACCGCAAGGCACTTGCCTACATCAGATGCGGAATGCCTGAGTGTGCGGCTCCATTGCTTGCCTCGATTGCAACAGAGCCGGGGTATACCCGCGTGGCGAAATACTATACGGCATATATCCATTATCTCGACAAGGACTATGACACAGCCTATGCCGAGTTTTCTGCTGTCAGCGAACAGCTTGCGGAGAGTGGAGAGCGGGGTCAAGAGTCAAGGGTCGAGGGTCAAGAGTCAAGGGGCAGGAACC
>JAIDSL010000046.1 GCA_029061255.1 Muribaculaceae bacterium | reverse complement strand
GAATTGGACGGTTTATATGTCATGGAAATATCCGCGCTCGGCTTATGATATACACAGTCATCCCTGAACGTACTGATAAGGTGTCCATCTCGAACATAGTAGTTAGCTATTATCGTATGGTCCTGATAAAAATATGTAGACCCCAATTCCAAACCAAACTTATTGAGATTAAGGTTATAAATCAGACGTGGACTAAGCAGGATGGAGTTATCCATATCAGGATTACCTTTGAGAATAATAATTGGGTCAATCTGTTGCTCCACATTGTTGATTGTATTGATACTTGGATAGGTATTGCCTAGGGCGAAAGCGAACTGAAACTGCTGTCGTCTGTCAATCATATAAGCCATCCTCGCTTGAAGTCTTGGCGTAAGATGATTTATCGACTTCATTCCCTTTAGCCTGTATGTAAGGAATGATACCCCCGGATTTATATCATAGAAGAAACTTCCCAAGCGTTGGGAGTAATCGGCAAATAGTATAGTTTCAGAAGAATGTAGGTTCTGGGAATACTCAGACACTCCGAAATAATCAGAATCACTGATACGCAGAAACTCATAAAGCACGAAAGCAAGTCGGTTCTGGTGGCTTAACGCCATCGAATAATTGGCGTTTACTTTGGTATACCAATAGTTTTCCTTTACAGTCGAACTATAGAAGTTTTCGTCAGCTTCATAACTTCGGTTATAATCGTTCCTTGAATAATAGGTGTCGAGAACATAGTCCAGTGACTTTGTGTCGGAAATTGTATGCAGTCCATAGAAATATACGCTTGGACGCAACGTCTTATTACGGCTGTATACACCAAGAATCTCAGGATTGTGCAAAGCCGAATCAAAGATACAGTAACTAGCCGTGCTTCCATCTGCATTGTCTCTTTCGTCCTTCCATGACATTCCGCCTCTCAACATCCATATGTATTTGTTGCCTCGGTTGCTGATGGAGGCCTGCAAATATTTTTCCGCCGCTTTATTGTCTGCTTCGTTATATGTATTCTCCCGTCTCAAAATATTATCCTTAAAACAGAATGTTTCCAGTTCGTTTACCGATGATTTCGGATTCTCCAAAGAATATCCAGCCCATAGGTTAAAGCTTTTGGTTCCTGTTACATATTTTGAAATCAGGTTGTAGTCACCGTTGAGGAATCCGAGACCCTGCAAAGCGTCTATCTGTGTATAGCCGCCGTTCACCTGCTTTTTCAGAATAAAATTGATTACAGCGGCATCCTTGGCATATACCCCGGACGGGAGGTCATAGTATTCAACGCTGGCTATATCTCTTGGACGAAGCGACTGAACTTCCCTGAAATCAGACTCACGTCCGTCAATGTATATCGTTGCTGTTCCAGATGGAGTGTTTACAGTACCGGAAGTTCTATTGACAGAGATTCCGGGAATCATCAGGTTTCTCAACAGGTCGTATCCGCTCACGGAGTGTCTTCGCTGTTCTTTCGTTGGGACAGCGAGTATGTGGTCATCTTCCCTTGTAAGGTAAGATGCCTCAACTACAACCTCGTTAAGTTCGCAAGCCTTGACAGAATCAGATCGGTGTGATTGTGCCATCGCTATTATAGGCAAGAAGAACGATATGATATTTAAGAAACTGATCTTTCCCATGGTTGAGTGTTGTTTATGTCAGCTTTCCCTTAGCATAGAACTGTTAGGATCGCTGTCTATGTCAGGTTTTGTGTATTCCGTTTTCTTGCCGAATTCAAATAGATATGACAGGGAGAAACTGCAATATTTGTAGTTCTGATGGCTAAGTATCTTATTTTCTAATGAATAATAGGGTGAAGAAACACTGGATTCTATACGGCGTTTCCCAAATGGTGAGCAAGTTGAAGCTGAGGCTATCAGGTTCTTATGGGAATAAGAAACCGAAAAGCTGTAGTTGAAAGGTGATTTAATCCTTGCCAACGAGTATCTGTTCAGTGTGTTAGAGGCAAGGTTTATCCCTGAGCTTAACTGAAATTTTCCGACATACCATTGGAGTGCACAGTTTCCTGTAAGATTAGTGTTATCAGGCTTCTCAAAAGCGTTGACCTTGGCGTAGGACCATCTGATGTCACCGGTCAGTGCCAGTTTCGAGCTGGGCTGCCATGTGGCACCGACAATTGCGGATACTTCCTGGTTTGAACCTATCGTCTCAAAGGTCTGTATTATAGCATCATTGCCTTGTTGATAGACATAAGTCAAGGGATTCTTCGAGAACTGATATCTCAGCATCGCAGTAAAATTAAACTTTTTGACAGGGAGAGAATAATACATGTATGTGTCTATGTCGTAGGATTTCTTTAAATCCGGGTTGCCCTTACGAATCAAAAAGGGATTTATCTGAATCTCGGCATTGTTTATGGAATTGGCATCGGTATTTGAGTTTGCGAGCATGAACGACCATAGCAGCATGCCTCGATTAAGATGCCTGTTGAACCTGACATTCAGCCGAGGATTCCAGGTATTGAACTTAGAAGAACCTCTGAGCCTGTATTGATACCAGTCCACACCTATACGTGCTTGCAATGCCATTTTATCGTTAAACGGAATGTTATAGCTTAAAAAAGCCAGAGCCTCGTTTTTCCACAGGTTTTCAGTGGAACTGTAATATCCGTCATAATGCGTCTTATATACATCATAATAGTTAGATAAATGAGCAGTGAGTTTGCCTCTTTTTGTATTGTGGGTATAGATTATGCTGGCATTTACACTCGAGGCATCCTCGCGTCCCTGAGTCAGGTATTCATCAGCTGCTTCCGAATATACCCTGTCATACTTATTGTGGGAATTCATTCCGTGCAGTGGATGCACCGGAGCATTACCACCCAATTTTTTGACATGAAAACCACCCATTCATTCCGGAGCAAAACCACCCAGA
>JAIDSL010000045.1 GCA_029061255.1 Muribaculaceae bacterium | reverse complement strand
CAGCTCGTAAACCTCACCGTAAAGGAAGTAAACGAACTCGCTCAGATCCTCAAGGACGAATACGGTATTGAACCCGCAGCTGCAGCAGTTGCAGTAGCAGCAGGCCCCGCAGCAGGTGCACCCGCTGCAGAGGAAAAGACTAACTTCGACGTAGTGCTCAAGGCTCCGGGCGCAAGCAAGCTCGCAGTTGTTAAGCTCGTTAAGGAGCTTACTGGTCTTGGTCTTAAGGAAGCTAAGGAACTCGTTGACGGCGCTCCCAGCGTAGTTAAGGAACAGCTCCCGAAGGCTGATGCAGAAGGCCTTAAGAAGCAGCTCGAAGAAGCTGGTGCTGAGGTTGAACTTAAGTAATCTTTCAATAGCAGCATAGTCGATTCCCCTGCACAGAGCAGGGGAATCCGACTTTTTTTAGCTCATAGTGCGCATATCCGAAAGAGCGAGGAAGCTTGTCATGCTTCCGGACAATGAGGATTCCGCAGATTTTCAGATTCCTTTCATATTGGAGAGGTTAATCTGAAAATTCTTTGTGTATTATAACGTCTGTAAAATTATCGATTTTATAAATATTTATAAGACGTTAACACTTTTTAAAGAAATCAGGCGCGGCATTAGCTCCTAATAAAATAGGATGTCGGAATGAACATCCTTAAAAGCTATCCAAACAGATTAATCTTATCATAATGTCACAGAATACAATAGCAAAACCTCGCGTTAACTTCGCGTCGGTGAAGAATCCGTATCCATTTCCGGATTTTCTTGAGGTGCAGCTGAAATCCTTCAGGGACTTCCTTCAGCTCGACACTCCACCGGAGGAAAGGAAGAACGAGGGACTCTACAAAGTGTTTGCGGAGAATTTCCCTATCGCAGACACACGCAATAATTTTGTACTCGAGTTTCTCGACTACTACATCGATCCTCCACGCTACACAATAGAGGAGTGCTTTGAGAGAGGACTTACATACAGTGTGCCTTTGAAAGCCAAGTTGAAACTCTATTGCACGGATCCCGACCACGAGGACTTCGATACAAGTATTCAGGACGTATATCTTGGTCCGATCCCTTACATGACAGACCAAGGAACATTCATCATCAATGGTGCGGAGCGTGTGGTAGTGTCGCAGCTTCACCGTTCGCCGGGCGTATTCTTTGGCCAAAGCATGCATGCGAATGGCACAAAGCTTTATTCCGCTCGTATCATCCCCTTCAGAGGAAGCTGGATTGAGTTTGCCACTGACATCAACAATGTGATGTATGCCTATATCGATCGCAAGAAGAAACTTCCTGTCACAACTCTGCTTCGCGCCATAGGTCTCGAAAGCGACAAGGATATCCTTCAGGTGTTCAACTTGGCGGAAGAGGTAAAGGTGACCAAGTCGAATCTTGAGAAAGTAATTGGCAGAAAGCTTGCCGGCCAAGTTCTCAAGTCATGGATTGAGGACCTTAGCAGTGATGAAATCGGTGAGGTCATGACAATCGAGCGAAACGAGGTGGTGATCGACCGAGGAAGTGAAATCACAGAAGACAACATCCAGGCAATCCTTGATTCTGGCGTCAAGACCATCATGCTTGAGAAGGAGGATGCCAATGCCTCAGACTTCAGCATCATTTTCAATACACTCTCCAAAGATAACTCCAAATCGGAGATTGAGGCCATCCAATACATCTACAGGCAACTTCGCAACGCTGAGCCACCAGATGATGCATCAGCCCGCGAGGTGATCCAGAACCTTTTCTTCAGTGAAAAGCGCTATGACCTCGGCGATGTAGGCCGCTACAGAATCAACAAGAAACTTTCGCTCTCCACACCAATGGACGTGAGGGTACTTACCCGTGAGGACATTGTGGAGATCATCAAATATCTCATAGAGCTGATCAACAACAAGAGCGACGTGGACGATATCGACCACCTTTCGAACCGTCGTGTGCGCACTGTAGGCGAGCAGCTTTACAACCAGTTTAACATTGGTCTGGCACGTATGAGCCGCACTATCCGCGAGCGTATGAATGTGCGTGACAACGAGGTGTTCACTCCGACCGACCTGATCAATGCGAAGACTATCTCAGGCGTAATCAACACATTCTTCGGAACTGATGCCCTGTCGCAGTTCATGGACCAGACCAACCCTCTGGCGGAGATTACGCACAAGCGCCGTCTATCAGCCCTTGGCCCCGGCGGTCTGAGCCGCGAGCGTGCAGGCTTCGAGGTTCGTGACGTGCACTATACGCACTACGGCCGTCTCTGCCCGATCGAGACCCCTGAAGGTCCGAACATCGGTTTGATATCATCGCTTTGCGTCTATGCAAAGATCAATAATCTCGGATTTATCGAGACTCCTTACAGAAAGGTGACCGACAGCGTGGTAGACCTTAAGAATGATGACGTTGTCTACCTGACAGCTGAGATGGAAGAGGGTCTTAACATTGCGCAGGGTAATGCACCGCTCAATGACGACGGCAGCTTTATCCGCGACAAGGTGAAGGCTCGTAACGACGCAGACTTCCCGATTGTGCCGCCATCAGACATCCAACTTATGGATGTGGCTCCAATCCAGATAGCTTCTATTGCTGCATCTCTCATCCCATTCCTCGAGCATGATGATGCTAACCGTGCGCTTATGGGATCGAACATGATGCGCCAGGCTGTGCCTCTTATGCGCAGTGAGGCTCCTATCGTGGGAACAGGCATCGAAGGTCAGCTTATCCGCGACTCCCGCACCCAGATCATGGCTGAGGGAACAGGAACGATAGAATATGTGGATGCTACCACAATCCGCATTATGTATGACAGGGATGAGGATGAAGAGTTCGTAGAATTCGAACCGGCCCTGAAGGAATACAGGATTCCGAAGTTCCGTCGTACCAACCAGGGCACAACCATCGACCTTCGTCCTATCTGTGAGGTAGGCCAGAAGGTGAAAAAGGGTGACATACTGACTGAAGGATATTCAACAGAAAAGGGTGAGCTCGCTCTTGGCCGCAACCTCAAGGTGGCGTTCATGCCATGGAAGGGCTACAACTATGAGGATGCCATTGTGCTCAACGAGAGAATGGTGAAGGAAGATATCCTGACATCAGTACACGTGGATGAATACACTCTTGAGGTGCGTGAGACAAAACGCGGTATGGAAGAGCTTACTTCCGATATCCCGAACGTCAGCGAAGAGGCTACGAAAGACCTTGACGAGCGTGGTATCATACGCGTGGGAGCTTACGTAGTGCCGGGTGACATCATGATCGGTAAGATCACTCCGAAAGGAGAGAGCGACCCGACACCTGAGGAGAAACTTCTGCGCGCCATCTTCGGCGACAAGGCAGGAGAGGTGAAGGATGCATCGCTTAAGGCGAGCCCATCGCTCAAGGGTGTCGTGATCGGCACAAACCTTTTCTCAAAGGCTGTCAAGACCAAGACTTCTCGCAAGTCAGCCAACGAGCAGACTGAGGCTCTCGACAGGGAGTACAAGGAGAAACTCGATGACTTGAAGCAGATCATGATAGGCAAGATGGAGAAGCTCCTGAATGGAGTGACATCTGCAGGGGTGAAGGATTTCCTCGGTGACGAGGTGGTGCCGGCTGGTCAGAAATTCAACGGTGTAAACTGGGCTGACTTCAAATATGAGACTGTCAACCTCAGCAATTGGACCGATGATGAGCGCATCAATGGCATGATCATGAAGCTCGTGACCAACTATGTGCGCAAATATAAGGAAATAGACAGCGAATTGCGTCGTAAGAAATTCGACATCACTATCGGTGATGAGCTTCCTTCAGGCATCATGCAAATGGCGAAGGTCTACATCGCCAAGAAGCGTAAGATCGGTGTCGGCGACAAGATGGCAGGTCGCCACGGTAACAAGGGTATTGTATCCCGCGTAGTACGCCAGGAAGACATGCCCTTCCTTGAAGATGGAACACCTGTAGATATCGTGCTTAACCCGCTTGGTGTGCCTTCCCGAATGAACCTTGGTCAGATCTTCGAGACCGTTCTCGGATGGGCAGGGCGTGAACTTGGCGAGAAATTTGCTACTCCTATCTTTGACGGAGCGAGTCTTGATGACCTTAACGAATGGACTGACAAGGCAGGTCTCCCACGTTATGGCAAGACTTACCTCTATGACGGCGGCACAGGCGACCGCTTCGACCAGCCGGCAACCGTAGGCGTGATCTATATGCTTAAGCTGGGTCACATGGTAGAAGACAAGATGCATGCCCGCTCTATCGGTCCATACTCACTGATCACACAGCAGCCTCTCGGTGGTAAAGCACAGTTTGGTGGCCAGCGTTTCGGTGAGATGGAGGTGTGGGCGCTCGAGGCATTCGGCGCCAGCCACATTCTTCAGGAGATCCTCACAATCAAGAGTGACGACGTAAACGGCCGCAGCAAGGCTTACGAGGCAATCGTAAAGGGAGACCCGATGCCAAATCCGGGTATACCGGAATCGCTCAATGTGCTTCTGCATGAGCTTCGTGGCCTCGGCCTCAGTGTCACTCTCGACTGATAAGAGAGATATCCGACCAAAACAAATAAAAAACACCGGTGCCGGAGTGTAGATAACAACATTCCGGCTCCGGACAACATAGAAGGAAAACCTATGGCTTTCAAGAAAGACAATAAAATCAAGAGTAACTTTTCCAAAATCACGATTGGTCTGGCATCGCCGGAGAAGATCAAGGAAATGTCGAGCGGCGAGGTCCTGAAGCCGGAGACCATCAACTACCGCACATATAAGCCCGAAAGAGACGGACTTTTCTGCGAGAAAATCTTTGGCCCGGTAAAGGATTATGAATGCCACTGCGGAAAATACAAGCGTATCCGCTACAAGGGTATCGTCTGCGACCGCTGCGGCGTGGAGGTGACAGAAAAGAAGGTGCGTCGTGAGCGTATGGGCCACATAGAGCTCGTGGTTCCGGTGGCACATATCTGGTATTTCCGTTCGCTTCCCAACAAGATCGGCTATCTGCTTGGTCTTCCATCAAAGAAGCTTGACTCAGTGATATATTACGAGCGCTACGTAGTGCTTCAGCCGGGTGCAGCTGCCAATATCTTCACCGACACACGCGATGGAGAGAAGGTGAGCGGCAAGGATGCCGGCAAGGCTCTTGCTCGCCTCGACTTGCTGTCGGAAGAGGAATATCTCGATATCCTCGAGCAGCTTCCTGAAGGCAACCAGTTGCTCCCAGACGATGACCCCAACAAGTTTATCGCCAAGATGGGTGCAGAAGCTATCTATGAGCTTCTTCAGAACATCGACCTCGAAGCCCTGGCTGCTGACTTGCGCGACCGTGCACACACGGAGGGTTCGCAGCAGCGTAAGACAGAGGCCCTGAAGCGTCTCCAGGTGGTGAACTCATTCCTTGCTTCGAAGGATGTGAACAAGCCGGAATGGATGGTGCTCAAGGCAATCCCGGTGATTCCGCCGGAGCTTCGCCCTCTTGTGCCGCTTGATGGCGGCCGCTTCGCCACTTCTGACCTCAATGATCTCTATCGCCGCGTGATCATACGCAACAACCGCCTTAAGAGACTTATCGAGATCAAGGCTCCCGAGGTGATTCTCCGCAACGAGAAGCGCTTGCTTCAAGAGGCTGTGGACTCACTGCTCGATAACTCCCGCAAGGCTTCTGCAGTGAAGAGCGATGTCAACCGTCCGTTGAAGTCACTTTCTGACTCTCTCAAGGGTAAGCAGGGTCGCTTCCGCCAGAACCTTCTCGGTAAGCGTGTTGACTATTCAGCACGTTCGGTAATCGTGGTAGGTCCGGAGCTCAAGATGCACGAATGCGGTATCCCAAAACTTATGGCTGCTGAGCTTTACAAGCCATTCGTTATCCGTAAGCTCATAGAGCGCGGTATCGTGAAGACTGTGAAGAGTGCCAAGAAGATCGTGGACCGCAAGGAACCGGTAGTATGGGATATCCTCGAGCATGTGATGAAGGGCCACCCTGTGCTTCTCAACCGTGCCCCGACACTTCACCGTCTTGGTATCCAGGCTTTCCAGCCGAAGATGATCGAAGGAAAGGCAATCCAGCTTCACCCGCTCGCATGTACGGCATTCAACGCCGACTTTGACGGCGACCAGATGGCGGTGCACCTTCCTCTCGGCAACGAGGCTATCCTTGAAGCCCAGATGCTTATGCTCGGTGCTCACAATATCCTTAACCCTGCCAATGGCGCACCTATCACTGTTCCATCGCAGGACATGGTGCTTGGCCTCTACTACATCACCAAGCTCCGTCCCGGCACAAAGGGTGAGGGTGCGAAGTTCTACGGTCCGGAAGAGGCTGAGATCGCATACAATGAAGGTCAACTTGACCTCCATGCGCCGGTGTCTGTGCTCGTAGACGACGTAGATGAAAACGGCAATCCCGTTAAGGTGCTAAAGGAAAATACCTCTGTAGGTCGCGTGCTCTTCAACCAGTATGTGCCAAAAGAGATTGGATATGTCAACGAGATTATCTCTAAGAAATCTCTTCGCAACATCATCACGAAGGTGATCAAGACTTGCGGTGTGACACGTTCTGCCCAGTTCCTCGACGACATCAAGAACCTTGGATACAAGATGGCATTCCGCGGAGGCCTTTCATTCAACCTCGGCGACGTTATCATCCCTGAGGAGAAGGCAGAATACGTAGCCCAGGGTAACGCTCAGGTTGAGGAAATCCTCATGAACTACCAGATGGGTATGATCACCGGTAACGACCGTTACAACCAGGTGATCGACGTTTGGACGAATGTCAACAAGAAGCTTGCCGACACCCTGATGAAGCAGATGGAGGAAGACCAGCAAGGCTTCAACTCTGTATATATGATGCTTGACTCTGGTGCCCGTGGTTCAAAAGACCAGATCCGTCAGCTTTCCGGTATGCGTGGTCTTATGGCTAAGCCGCAGAAGGCAGGTGCAGAAGGTGGCCAGATTATCGAGAACCCGATTCTTGCAAACTTCAAGGAGGGTCTGAGTGTGCTCGAGTACTTTATCTCTACCCACGGTGCCCGTAAGGGTCTTGCGGATACAGCACTTAAGACTGCCGACGCAGGTTACCTGACCCGCCGATTGGTTGACGTAGCCCATGATGTGATCATCAACGAGGAGGACTGTGGAACACTACGTGGCCTTGTCTGCACAGAGATCAAGAACAACGAGGAAGTTGTGGCAACACTTTCGGAGCGTATCCTTGGTCGTGTATCGGTTCACGACGTGCGTGATCCTCACGATGATTCAATCCTCGTGCATGCAGGTGAAGAGATCACCGAGGCAATCGCAGAGAAGATAGAAAAGTCAGCCATCGAATCGGTTGAGATCCGTTCGGTGCTCACTTGCGAGTCGAAGAAGGGTGTATGCGCTAAGTGTTACGGCCGAAATCTTTCCAACCATCGCATGGTGCAGAAGGGTGAGGCAGTAGGCGTGATTGCAGCCCAGTCTATCGGTGAGCCGGGTACTCAGCTTACACTCCGTACGTTCCACGTCGGTGGTGTGGCAGGTAACGTCTCAGCTGTGAAAGATGTGACAGCGCGTCATGAC
>JAIDSL010000044.1:12601-13463 GCA_029061255.1 Muribaculaceae bacterium | reverse complement strand
CCCTTTATAAAAAATACTTCAGGGGAGATAAGAAATAACATGAAATGAAACAGGAATCTGCACAAACTCCACTCCTAGCTGCCAAGACTTCCGGATATGGACTCTTGGATAGCATTTCCTCGCCGGCCGATGTGCGCGCCTTGCGCCTCGACCAGTTGCCCGAGCTGTGCGCCGATATCCGGCGTTATATCATTGACAATCTTTCTGTCAATCCGGGACACTTTGCTTCAAGTATGGGAGCAGTGGATATAATTGTAGCTTTGCACTATGTATATGACACTCCTACCGATCATCTTTTCTGGGATGTCGGTCATCAGGCATATGCTCATAAAATTCTCACAGGCAGAAAAGAGGCATTCGCCAATCAACGAAAAAAAGGAGGAATCAGTGGTTTCCCCTCTCCTCTTGAATCGGAGTTTGATACTTTTGTCACCGGACACGCTTCCAACTCCATATCCGCTGCCCTTGGCAGGGCTATAGCTGATCGGAACACTCCGGGCAAAGAAAAATGCAAGACAGTGGCAGTAATTGGTGATGCATCAATCAGCGGCGGTCTCGCTTTCGAAGGACTAAATAATGTAGCAAACAACCCAAACAACCTTCTCATAATACTCAACGACAATGATATGAGTATAGATGACAACGTGGGGGGACTGCATACATATCTGTCAGAACTATCTACATCGGCAGGCTATAATAAATGGCGTTCAAAACTCTATAAAGCTTTCCGGCGGAAAGGAGTAGTGACAGAAGCTGGGAAAGGAAGAATCCAGCGTTTTGCCAATTCAGTGAAAAGTCTTGTCAGTGGTAAACAGAATATTTTCGAAGGTCTCAATATCCGATATTTCGGTCCGTTTGACGG
>JAIDSL010000044.1:0-12591 GCA_029061255.1 Muribaculaceae bacterium | reverse complement strand
TTAACGATATCAAAGATATGGAGACCCCTCGCCTTCTCCATCTTCACACTGTCAAAGGTAAAGGCTATGCCCCCGCCGAAGAAAACCCGGCTAAATGGCATGCGCCCGGTTTATTTGATCCTGAAACAGGCGAGAAAATCTGCAAAGATTCTTCTGACAGCCCTCTGCCATGGCAGGAAGTGTTCGGACGTACTCTTGTGGAATTGGCTCAACAGGACGACAGAGTCATGGGTGTGACTGCAGCCATGCCAAGCGGAACTTCCATCTCAAGAATGCTCACTGAGTTTCCGCAACGTACGTTTGATGTCGGGATTTCAGAAGGGCATGCTGTGACATTCTCTGCGGGATTGGCAACGGGAGGAAAACGCCCTTTTACTGCTATTTATTCTTCATTTCTTCAAAGGGCATACGACAATATTGTCAATGATGTCTGCATACAGGGTCTCCCCGTGACTTTCTGTATCGACCGTGCCGGAATAGTGGGTGAAGACGGTGTCACTCATCATGGGCTTCTCGACATTGCTTACTTGAGATGTATTCCGAATATGAAAGTAGCTTCTCCGGCTGATGAGGAGACTTTGCGCAATCTCATGTTCACCTCTCTTCATTCAGATGGCCCAATGGCCATACGCTATCCAAGAGGTAAAGCCACTACTAAAGATTGGCATACAGAGATGAAAGTGATAGAAATCGGTAAGGGTCGGGTCATTGATGAGCAGCCGGATTCTGATATAGCTGTGCTTACGGTGGGTCCCATACTTCAGGAGGCGAAGAAAGCCGTTGAGTCACTAAGATCTAAGGGTATTAAAGTCAACCTATATGATATGATATGGGTCAAGCCTCTTGATACTGATCTTCTGAAACGCATTGCATCTTCTCATTCCAAAATTATTACTGTAGAAGATGGAGTCGTCACAGGTGGATTTGGAACAGCTGTCACTGAATGGTGCAGAGACAATGGTTTTGATATCGATATCCAGACTCTCGGTGCACCCGATTCATGGATTGCACATGGCACTGTAGCACAATTAAGGCATGATTGCGGGTATGATAGTGTCGGAATTGAGACTGCTGTAGCCAAGGCTGCCGGTAAGAACTCCTGAGACTCCATCTTATAAATTTTCTTTTCTATGAAAATTATCATAGCAGGAGCCGGAGAGGTAGGAACTCACCTTGCCAAGATGCTGAGCAACGAGAATCAGGATATCATTCTCATCGACAGCGACCAGCAGAAACTGGATTCTCTTGATTCCCATTATAATCTGATGACCCTTTGTGGCTCCACGTCTTCATTTTCGACCATGAGGCGTGCAGGAATCCACAACGCTGATCTCTATATTGCAGTCACTCCGTTTGAGACACGCAACATTACTTCTTGCTCAATAGCAAAAAAATTAGGTGTCAGGAAGACTGTAGCGAGGATCGACAACTATGAGTTCATGAAGAAAGAGAACAAGATGATCCTTAAGGAACTGGGAATTGACACTCTTATCTATCCTGAGTATCTTGCGGCTCAAGCCATCAATCTTTCACTCTCGCATAATTGGGCTCGCTATTGGGGGGAAATGGGAGACGGACAGCTTCTTATGATCGGAGTGAAGATTCGCGATAATTCTGCGCTGTGTGGCCTCAAGCTTCGTGAGCTTCCGGTGTCAGCACATCATTTTCATGTGGCTGCGATCAAACGAAATGCCGAGACCGTTATCCCCGGTGGTAATGATACTATTGAGAAGGACGATATTGTCTATTTCATTACTACTCCCGAATATGTAGAGGAAGTCCGCGAGCTGTGTGGAAAAAAGACTCGTATCATAAAGAAAGTGATGGTCATGGGTGGAAGCCAGATTGCCCTCCGTTTTTGCTACGCATTTCATGATAAATATCAAATTCGTCTGATAGATATTGATCGTGAACGTTGTGAGTATCTTGCCACGGAGATTCCGGAAATTGAAGTGATAAATGGAGATGGCCGCGATGTAGAAGTGCTTCGTGAAAACAATATCTACCAATATGATGCTTTCATGGCTTTGACTTCAAAGTCTGAGACTAATATTCTATCCTGTCTCACAGCAAAAGATTTTGGTGTGCCCAAGACTATTGCAGATGTGGAAAATCTTCAGTTCTACAGTGTGGCTGAAAGCCTCAATATCGGAACGTCGATCAATAAAAAATTGATGGCATCGTCGAGTATCTTCCAAATTTTGCTTGATTCCGACGAGTCCAACTCCAAGTTTCTCGCTCTCGCTGATGCTGAAGTATGTGAACTTGAAGTCAAGGAGAAAGCAAAGATCACTAAAGCCCCCGTGAAAGATTTGAGCCTTCCTTGGGGAATGACCTTGGCTGCGCTTATCAGGACTGATGGAAAAGCCGAGCTTATCGGAGGCTTGACTCAAATTAATGCGGGAGACAAGGTTGTGGTCTTCTGCCTTACAGGTACTATTTCAAAGATTGAAAAGTGGTTCAACTGAAATTCAAACATAACGCCTATATCAACCTTCGTATGCTTTTGCGTACAATCGGATGGCTGCTCATGGTGCTTGCAGGCTTCATGATATTTCCTCTCATCACTGCATTGGTTTATGGCGATTCAGAAATAAAACCAATTCTGCTCTCAATAGTTATCACACTCCTTAGTGCTGTCGGGTTAATGAGTCTGAAACCCAAAAGCAAGGAGATGGGAAAAAGGGAAGCCATTTTGCTCACTTCACTCATTTGGGTGATCCTTTCTCTTTTTGGAATGATTCCGTTCCTGCTTTGTGGCACCCATGATTCTGTCACAGACGCTTTTTTTGAGACCATGAGTGGCTTTACCACTACGGGTGCTTCCGTTCTGGGTTCATTGTCGAATGTCCCACATTCACTTCTTCTTTGGAGATGCCTTCTTCAGTGGATAGGCGGACTTGGAATTATCCTGTTCACTCTTGCAGTGGTGCCTATGCTTAACAATAAAGGGGGCATGCTGATGTTCAATGAGGAAGTGACCGGCATCACTCACGACAAGATTCGTCCTCGGGTCAGCAATACAGCTAAGACCTTATGGGGCATTTATATCAGTCTGACTATTGCGTGTATCCTCCTTCTTTGGATCTCAAGGATGAACCTATTCGAAGCCATATGCCATGGACTATCCACTCTTTCTACCGGTGGCTTCTCAACCAACGACATGAGTGTGAGAGACTGGAACAGTCCTTACATCATCATCATACTCACTGTCTTTATGTTTATTGGTGGTGTAAACTTCAATCTTATTTTCACTACTGTGCATGGCGAATGGAGAAAACTGCTCAAGAACGATGCTTTTAGATGGTTCTGTTATGTATTGCTGTTTGGTTACATCGTGTTCACTATTTCTATCATAGGGAAAAATCATGTACATGGCTGGCAGGAAGTGACGATAGTACCGCTTTTCCAGAGCGTGTCGATACTTACATCTACCGGGCTTGTAGTCCCCCACTTTCAGCATTGGGGAGCTGTGCCATATATCGTGATGCTAATATTCATGGCCATTGGAGGCTGTGCCGGTAGCACATCCGGTGGTGCAAAAATCGACAGGTTTCTTATCTTCTTTAAGTTTTTGAACAATGAGATGTATCGCACAATGTATCCCTCCACTGTACGTACAGTTACAGTCAATGGAAAGGGAACATCATATGTGATTGTAATGAAAGTGCTTGCTTTCATTGCTTTATATTTTCTCGTGATATTCATCGGAGGCTTTCTTCTCACAGTTCTTGGTGTCCCGTTTGACGAAAGTTTCTTCTATTCCCTTTCTGCCATCTCCAATGCAGGAATAGGAACGGAAGTGCAACAGGGAGTCTCATGCTTCTCGCAGATTCCTGATGCAGCAAAATGGATACTAAGCTTCGTCATGCTTACCGGCCGTCTGGAACTTTACACAATCCTCCTCCTGTTCACTCCCGCCTTCTGGAAAAAATAACTTAAATCGTATTTGTAGGGACGCACGGCTCGTGCGTCCGCCTCTTGTATCCCCACTTGAATTTTAGGCTCCATCTTTTATGAGATGGAGCCTAAAACTTTATAACGCTGCGATTTTATAAATCTCTTCAGCAACGTTTTTGTCAATCTTTATATAATTTCCAAATACTTCTCCCTTGTTTTCCGTGACTTTCTCAGCAAGTAACTTGACATCCGGAGTCTCGATTCCAAGCTCCTTCATGCTTACGGGCATGCCGATAGATGTAAGGAATTTCTTAAGAGCGTTAATACCGAGAGCAGCTGCCTTGCTGTCATCCGGCTCATCGACATCAAACACTCTGCGGGCAAACTGAGAAAGTTTGCCGGGATTCTTTTCCATGGCATATGTCATCCATGCAGGGAACATTACAGCAAGTCCGGCTCCATGAGTGACATCGTAGACAGCGCTCAATTCATGTTCCAGTCCATGAGTAGCCCAATCTTCTTCACGGCCGCCACTGCATACTCCATTGTGAGCAAGTGTGCCACTCCACATTATGTTGGCTCGCGCATCATAATCATCCGGATTCGCAATAACCTTGGGAGCCTCTGTAATGATAGCTTTAAGAACCCCTTCTGCTACCCTGTCTGTTATTTCCACATTTGGAGTGTTTGAGAAATATCGCTCCATGATGTGTGCCATCATGTCAGTGATTCCGGCAGCTGTCTGATAAGGAGGCAGCGTAAATGTGAGTTCCGGATTCATCAGTGCGAACTTCGGACGAAGTACATCGCTGCCCATTCCAAGCTTATGGAGTCCGTCAAGTTTGGTTATGACGGTATTGCCCGAACCCTCGCTCCCGGCAGCAGGTATTGTTAAGACTACTCCGACAGGTAGTGCCTTTGCGACCTTTGCCTTGCCACAGTAGAAATCCCAGAAGTCTCCGTCATAAGGAATCGCGGCGGCTATAGCTTTCGCTGTGTCGATGGAGCTTCCTCCTCCTACGGCCAACACTGAGTCAATACCCTCTTTCTTGGCAATCTCTATTCCTTCATACACTTTGGAATCAACCGGGTTCGGTTGCACACCTCCAAGCTCAGCAAATGGGATTCCGGCTTCTTCAAGACTTTTCTTAACTCTATCAAGAAGGCCAGATCTGACGACTGATCCTTTGCCATAAACAATGAGTGGCTTCTTCATATCGAAAGCTTCAAGCTGCTCGGCCACTTTATTCTCTACTCCTCTGCCAAACACATATTTTGTAGCAGGGAAAAACACAAAGTTATTCATATATTATTTCATTTAATGAAGCGACATAAGAATGATGGTGAACATACCCGGTATATTACTGAATACATGCATTCCCAATCCCCACCAGAATCCGATGTTGACTCTCAGATATGCACATGCACAACCCATAAAGAATGTGGATGATATCATACACAATGCGTATGGAAGAAGTTGCCATGTCAGGAAACTGAATGAATGCAGATGAACAAGTCCGAAGGCTAATGACGTGATCCACATCGATGCAATCAACCATCTTGACTTCAGCTTATCCCATAATTCTTGCGTTGTAAACTTTTCAACAGTAAAATATATTATAATAGCAATTACTGCGTATAGCAATCCTCCTACCCAAGACTCCGGACGAAAATATGACCATGCGATGTATATCGGTATGCATGCAAGGCCAAGCGCTACTTGCCATTTTTTGAACGAAAGTCCAAGTCGAAACACGAGCTCTCCAAGTAGAGGAACAATGACTGCAACTTTTGCAAGGCTATAGAGAAGTTGACCCATAGTGTGAGCCTCCTGTGGCACTCCTCCGAAGGTAGGAAACATTTCCTTATTATAACCAAGATGTTCATATATCATCGTGCAAACCACTACAAGGAGCACCGACAGAATACGAGTTGTAAGCCAGAACAGCAATGCGTAGCCAATCACCCATTTTTTAGAATATTTTTTTGCGTCATCTACTCGAGAAAGGATAATTTTCATTATTTTAATGTTTAATATTGATTCAACTTCATTTCTTGCAGTGACTGGAAAGCAGCCGCTCCCTGATGGTTTATGTCCATTGCCATCAACTCGTTGAGATATTTCTCAGAACGTTTATGGTTTCCGAGCCCATATTCTCCAAGAGCCAGCATATATAGGCAATGCTTACGGTTGGCTTCATTTAGGTTGCCGTCCCAAGTCATAAGATCGGGAAGTGATACTGCAAAATAGTCCATCTTGACATCATCATGGTAATGCTGTCGGCCAAAGTTCACAAGTTTATTGAAATATGACCTCGCCTTACTCTCTTCTCCAAGTTCTCTATATGCGAGCCCTGCATAGAAGATTTTGTCAGGCTTTGCATCATTATAATACATTGCCGCAGCCGGTTCTGTCGGACCCTCTGTAGCTTTTATGAAGCTTTCCTTACTCTTTTCATTATCTCCAAGTGCCTTGTAGCAAATACCGAGCAGATAATAGAAATCATTTTCTTGAGCTCCGTAAAGCTTCCCTTCTCCAAGATTTTCGGGATAGTCAAGACATTCTTCAAGCAATGTGATGGCTTCAGCATATCTTCCTTTTGATATTGCTCCCTTTGCCAGTTCTGTTCTTGATGTTTGATATTGTCCCGAGACTTTTCCCTCTCCCCCTTCCCATGGATGGAATTTATGGCTGTCAAGCAGTGTCTTTGCTTCAGCATATCGTCCCAATTGATTTAGAAGAGTAATTCTTTCCAGGATGAGATCATCGCGTTTCTCTGTGAGTTCGATATTGTCCTCAAGAAGGCGTAGTCTATAGGCGTGTGTATAGCCAAGACGCTTATAAAGCTGATCAAGCTCCATGAGCACTCTTCCGTCAGATGGATTGAGTGCAAATGCCTTCTCCATGTATTCTGTCGCTTTCGAGCGGTCATGTTGCTTATTGAAATAATAAAGCGCAAGATTTCTCCATACTGTAGAAAAGTTCGGATTAATCTCACGAGACCTTTCCCAATATATACGAGCTTCGTTATATTGTCTCTTGTCATAATAGATGTTTCCTAATAGATAGCAAGCATTGGCATCATATTGATTATGCTCGATAGCAAGCAGAAGTGCTTTAATAGCATGGAGCGAATTAGGGAAGCACCCCACAGGATTCAAGGCTGCAACTTTTTTCCATACCTCAATTGATTCCGTTGAATATCCTCCCCAATGAAGGGCTGCTGCCTTGTAGTAAAGAGTCATAAGAGAGGTGGCATTTCTTTCTTCTGCCAATTCAAGGACTTTTACTGCTAAATCGTAATGGCCCGATTCCATGAAACGGATAGCAAGCTCATCATAATTGTGTGGTTCGTCGCGGAGAAGGGTGATCAATAGTGTCTCATCTTCTTTAGCACCAGATAGAAGCGTTTTTACGTAAAGACAACCATAATTGAAAGGATCTTTGCTAAGAGACTCATCACAAAGGGCAAGTGCCTCTTCGTTGTTGCCTGTCTTATAAAGCAACAAAGCCCTCAAAGCCCTTGCATCATGATTGTGCCAGTTTCTATTGAGACATTTTCTGGTTTCGTCTAAAGCATCTTCAGTCCGTCCTTGCAATGCTGATATTCTTGCACATTCCAGATAGCCCGCGTCCTGCCACGCACCGTTCCAAGTCGATTTGTAAAATTTTGAGTAAGCCTCATCGTATTTTCCCTGAAATTTTAGAGCTACCCCAAGATTAAACAGAGGTTCTCCGTCATATGGATTCGGATTACGCCTCATAATGACTTTGACAGCTTTCAAAAGATATTTCTCAGCGATATCAAACCTCCCTTTGCGCAGGTACCATAATCCGAGAGCATTATTACATCTGTAGTCTTCGGGATCTCTTCTCAAAGCCTCCTCGTAGTAATCAATGGGTGAAAACGTAGCATGCCTGTACTGCTCGAGATGCATCCCTGTCAAATATAGCTGTTCGTTAGTCTTTATCTCCGAAGGTGACAATGCAGCCTCTGCAGCATCCGGTATCGGACGAATCTCGTCAGGCTCAGCATGCCATTCAAGTTTTCCGGATACTCCCCAAGTCACTTCGAGAGTGATACCATCAAAGTTGAGTCCATTAAGGTCAATGTCTGAGATATAGACTTCTTCGGGTGAAAGTTGTCTTTCTTCATCAAATAGAATACTTCCGTCATCTCCTTTCAAGAGAATATGGAAAGTATCTTTTATTGTGGCAAACAGCTGCAACTTCACTCTTTTCCCGTTGTCGGAAGAATCTATGTTCATCAGCAAGTCGCGCGCGGCGTTTTTGACAATCCCTAATTCCCGGTATGGTAAGAAATACTGTGTGAATTCCTTTTCTTCGAAAGGCATGAGCCATGAGAAGTCGGGTTGATTCTCTGTATAGACTCCCGCCATAAGTTCGATGTATGGTCCATCTTCATCGGTGAGGTTGCGGTCCCATGCGCGACCGAAATCTCCATTGCCCCATGTCCATTGCTTCTTACCCGGACTTATATGATGGCTCGCAACGTGGAGCATTCCGGCCTGAGTATCAAATTCATATCCTCCCTCGAAGTCATACTTGGAGTTCACTCCCATATAACTTGTAGGAACGAAAATATTTTTATAATTTGCAATGTCAACCCCTGCTGAATAGTCCATTTTATAATAAGTTCCGGTTGCGATGGGAAAAGAGGACACAGCTCTTTTGCCATGGTCGAAAACTGCGTTTATATCTGGAGGAAATACTGAGCGATAGTGTTCATTGACAGATACTGCCGGATTTGCCCACCACAAAAACGTCTGCGGAAGATCGGTGGGATTGTACAGTACACCCTTTATCTCAAGATACGCGCAACCGGGCCGAAGGGTAAATCCTGCCATCCCTTTCTGGTGGAACATTCGTTCCACTTCTCCTACCCATACCGTGACAGATCCATCAGAATTCTCTTCAATTGTGCAATCAACCGGCATATAAGTTGATGGACGGTGATGCTGAGGCCAGTTGAACTCTATGCCACCTGATATCCATGGCCCTGCAAGTCCGACAAGAGCAGGCTTTATCACATGGTTGTAATAGACGAAGTGACGCTTCTTGATCTTATCATAAGCCATCTGTATGCGTCCACCCAGTTCCGGTAGCACCATGACCTTAATATACTCGTTCTCGATGAAGACAGCATTCCATTCGTGATCTGTCTTTTCATTCGATATCGATTCGATTACTTTATATGGATACACTACTCCGGATGAACCTTGATACACCCTATTTTCAAGAAATATCGGATTATTATCCGGTTCTCCGACTTCATATGTAGGAATAATTACCTTTTCTTTCCAAGCCTTTACCATATAATTACTATAAATAATTATGCGTTATTTTAAAAGTTCTTTTTCTATCTCTTCCAGTGTCTTTCCCTTTGTCTCCGGCAATTTCATATAGAAATAAAGGAATCCTGCAAGGCATATTCCGGAATATAGCCAGAAAGTACCGTAGCTGCCAAGCGATGCATTGAGCATCGGGAAACTATATGTCAGTGTGAAGCATCCACTCCATAGCGCGAATGTACAAACTGCCATTGCAACACCCCTCACTCTATTGGGGAATATTTCAGCCAAAAGTACCCATGTCACCGGACCCAGTGTCATTGCATAGCATGCTATCGCAAGCATGACGAGCATCACCATTGCTATGCCTGAAACTTTGAAGAAGTAACATGAGCCAAGAATCAAATAAATTGCAAAAAGACCCCCAGCCCCTATGAGCATCAGTTTCTTGCGTCCTATTCTGTCTACGGCATAAAGGGCTACAAAAGTAAATACTACATTGGTGATGCCTGTCAATACTATATTGAAGAGCATCTCCCCCAAATCATATCCTGCGTCTGAGAAAATCTCTTGCGCATAGTTGAAGATCACATTTGTTCCACACCATTGCTGGAAAACTGCAATGACTATACCAAGGATAACCAATGAAAGATATGGCTTCCTGAAAAGTCTACTGAGAGACTGATGTTCGTTCTCCACTTTTCCTGCTTCTTCTATCGCCAATATCTCTGTCTTGGCATATTCTCCTCCACCGATTCTATTGAATATCTCAGAGGCTTTCTCTTTGCGTCCCTTTATCATAAGCCAACGTGGACTCTCCGGAATAAACATTACAAGAAGAAGGAAAGCGGCAGCGGGATATGCTTCTGCCCAGAACATCCAGCGCCATCCCATTTGGCTGTTCCAGGAGTCTATTGGTGCTACTTCCAGTCCTTCAGGCATCGGCTCGGCGATAAGCCAGTTTACTATTTGTGCTCCCAATATTCCTAACACTATGGTTAGTTGGTTGATCGATACCATACGACCTCTTGTAGCCGATGGCGAAACCTCTGCAATGTACATTGGCGACATTCCGGAAGCTATTCCAATGGCAACGCCCCCTATGAGGCGAGCAAAGAGAAAAGGTATAAAGGTGTTTACAGCACCAGTCATATATGCAGATATCAAAAATACCACTGCAGAAAAAAGCAAAAGAGGTCGGCGCCCCCATAGATCTGCCAAAGATCCTGTCACCATAGCTCCCACAAGGCAACCGGCAATGGCTATACTCATGGCAAGACCCTGCATTGTCGGGTCCCCTCCTATTCCGAAGAATGATTCATAAAAGGGTTTTGCTCCTCCGATCACTACCCAGTCATAGCCAAATAGCAATCCTCCCATTGCTGATACGCAACAGATAAAATAAATGAATGTTTTGTTTAGATGTGTCTGCACGGTTTTCATGATATTTTACGGTTCTTCAACTTCGATTTGCAAAGATATAAAAAAAATCGTTCCCATAGACCCTCTATTTTTGGAAAATTAAATAAAATTTCTTAACTTTGAATCGTATTTTTACGTTTAAAGACACCTCAACATCTAATGAAATGAAGATCTACCACTATACATCTCTTGAAAATCTGGCGCTTATTCTTAAGCACAAGACCATACGCTTTAACCGTCTTGACAGAATGGACGATCCTTGTGAGAAGGAATTCCTCGTTAACCAACTTGACTGGAGTCCATACACCTATGTTTCCTGCTGGACTGAGAATCCTATAGAAAATCTTCCATTTTGGCATATGTACACAGATATGGGTAAAGGGGTGAGAATAGGAATTGATCGCGATTTCATAGACTGGGAGAAACAGTCGATAGCGTTTAGTGTAGCTTCTCGCCAACACCAGCAGAAATCAATGACCAAAGATTCTTCCGGAGCAATATCCGTGACTTTTAATCCTACGAGAATACACCGTCCCCTTTCTGACGAAGTATGCTATAGAAAAGTCAGATATGCCAGTGACTCAGAATATCTCGAATATGAGAATAAAATCGGAAAAATCGCCCGATTTATGGAGATCGATGAGGAAATAATGAGAGACTATGTAGGAGTGTTCCGCAAAAATATATGGGCTTTTCAGGAAGAGACACGCTTTATTATTTATGCAGTGCCTTATACATCAACTGATGCCGTCGTTTCGCACAATGATTTCATAAATCTTATCCGCCTAAACATGCCCAATAATGTCCCTTTCATTGATGTGCCAATAAAGCACTGGAAATTAAAAGATTTGGAAGTCACCTTAGGTCCAAATGTCAGTGAAGGACAGGGTATTCTTGCTAAAACTTTGCTTAATAAGTATGCTCCAGAAGCGCAACTGAAGTTTAGCGTCCTCAGTGATAGTTCTATCTGGTTTTTACTATAAACCAAATTTTATCACCTACTGCTGACAAAATATATCATGAAAGCATTGCCGGTTGATATCTTTTTAAGGTATTTGTTGCTGCCTCTTGTGGTTCTCTGGAGTCATACTTATGTATATGCAAAAGACACAGTTGATTTTGATGGCACAACATATGAACTTTCAGACAATACATTTTTACTTGATAGGGAGGGTATCTATGGATGTGCTAAAGCATACAGCGAAGCATCAGAGCTCTTTTCTAAAATCAATAGCACCGGGGGTAAGGCAACAGTCTTGGTTGCCCCATCCGTATATTGGGTCGACGATCCGGAAGATACTAAAGTAAGGACTGATAAGAATGGTACTCCTTATGCTGTTAGGCTTAATTGCGACACTATTACCATCATAGGACTTTCAAAAAATCCCGAAGATGTGGTGTTTGCTGTCAATAGAGGGCAGACACAGGGTGCTGTCGGAAATTTTACAATGTTTCATTTCTCCGGAAAGAGTCTTGATATAGAAAACATCACTTTTGGAAACTATTGTAATGTTGACCTTATTTATCACCGTAATCCGGATTTAAACCGTAATAAGCGCAAAGATGCTATTGTTCAGGCCCAAATTGGGATCTGCGATGGCACTGATAGGCTTTACGCGGAAAACTGTCGGTTCATAAGCCGTCTCAACCTGTGTCCCTTTATAGGCGCTCGCAGAAGTCTTTATGACAACTGCTATTTTGAATGCACCGACGATGCTCTTTCCGGCTCTGCCATCTACCTTGATTGCCGTTTCACTTTCTTCAGTAGCAAACCTTTTTATTCCACTGCCGAAACGGGTGCGGTCTTCTTGAACTGCGATATTACATGTCTCGGTTCCGGTGTGCAGTATTTCACTAAGGTTCCGGGTCAGGTGACAGCAATCGACACAAGATTCCACTCAGAGAAACCAATTGATATCAAGTGGACTCGAGATGCCTCCGATATTGTATGCCGTC
>JAIDSL010000043.1 GCA_029061255.1 Muribaculaceae bacterium | reverse complement strand
GTCAGATGCTGACATCCCAGGACGCTATCTTCTACAGGAAGGGCGGAGTCGTTCTTTCTCCATAATGGAACGCTTGCAGATGATGCGTGAGATAAGGAGATCCCGCGTGTTTGTTCCTCTCGAAATTAGCTATACAGAATCACGAATCCGGACTCAACTATCATATCAGCCTTCGGACGGAAATGAACCTTACACTCCGGAAATCGACGGAAGCCGGAATCATCTTGACGGACGCACGCTAAGCCTTGGCATATCACCGGAATACAGCTACACGTCTCCCTACGACCGATTTGTAGTGAGGGCTTCGTTCCCCATCACAATGAAGCATATCGACTGGAGTAATAACGGCACAAGACCATATTATACAAAAGGGACTCATCTGCTTATCGCACCAAACGTATACCTGAACTATAAGGCCTCTTCCAAGTTTACCTTCAGGATGATGGCTTCCTACAGCAATACTATAGGTGACATGCTCGACATGCTGACAGCCCCGGTGATGCGTGATTACCTGTCAGTCCGTTGCCACTCGGGATTGCTGTCGAAAAGAAATATCTTTAATGCCAACCTCCACTATGACTTCAAGTTGCCGTTGAGTTTCTGGTATGTGAATGCCGACCTATCTTACACCCATACAAGAGAAAACCTTATATCGCGCCAAGACGTAAGTAGCGGACTTATCGAGACATCAGACTCCATACTGCCGCATGGCAATGATATGGTAAGCGGCACCCTTGGCATCTCAAAAAATATCCGATCAATCAATACAAAAATATCATTGAAAGGGGGATGGAGCACGAGCCGAAACAAAATTGATCAGAACGGACAGACTGTATCATACCGAGGTGATAACCTTTTCGTTAGGCCAAGCATCACGACCAGACCCTTAGACTGGCTTGAGGTTGACTACGAAGGTGACATCTCCACCGTATATTCACGATACCTAAGCCGAAGGCAATCTTTCAGTTCGCAAAGACATGACCTCGGAATATCTTTTTATCCACTCGATAGGCTTCAGCTAAGGTTGAAATCGTCATTCATACGTAAAGAGATCGAAGACAACCGTTACCACTCCTTGTCACTGTTTGACGCTAAGGCAGTCTATAAATGGAAGAAGATACGCCTTACCGGTGAAGTGCGGAATATCCTCAACCAAAAGAGTTACTCTTATACCGTATTCAGCGGATTGGACCGATTCAGCTACGACTACCGGCTCATGGGACGGGAGTTCATACTGTCGTTGGAGTATAGTCTATAAGTTTAATCGTTTAAAGGTTTAATCGTTTAAGGAGGATAATAATTCGTATAGGATAGATTTTCGAGATAAATTGTGTGATTTAACTATTTTTTTATTAATTTTGCAATTGAATCAAAAATCTATACATACCCCTCGGATATGAACTACACGATTATCGACTTCATCTCGCTCCTCGGTGCCGTATGCCTTTTCCTCTACGGCATGAAGGTGATGAGCGAAGGCCTGCAGAAAGTAGCAGGCGACCGTCTCCGAAACATCCTCGGAATCATGACCAAGAACCGCGTGATGGGAGTAATCACCGGTATCATCATCACAGCGCTAATCCAAAGCTCGAGTGCCTCAACCGTAATGGTGGTCAGCTTCGTGAATGCCGGCCTCATGTCGCTGGCACAGTCAATGGCTGTCATCTTTGGTGCCAATGTCGGCACGACGGTAACCACCTGGATTATCTCGGCATTCTCGTTTGAAGTCAATATATCAGACTATAGCATCCTTCTGCTTGCCATAGGTGTCCCGATGCTCTTCATGAAGAAGAGCACCTACAAATCGCTCGGTGAGTTCATCATCGGTTTCGTATTCCTCTTCATGGGTCTCGACCTTATTAGCCAGTATGTGCCTGACCTGAAGAGTAATCCTGAAATGCTCCAGTTCCTCTCCAAGTATACCTCTCCCGGCTATGGATCGGTGCTTGTGTTCTTCTTTGTCGGTATCATCCTGACTATGGTGGTGCAAAGCTCGGCTGCTACCTTCGCCATCACGCTTATAATGTGCTCTCAAGGCTGGATATCCTTCACCCTTGGCTGTGCCATCATTCTTGGCGGAAATATTGGAACAACCATCACTCCTATTCTCGCAGCCTTAAGTGGTAATCTTGCAGCGAAACGAACGGCTATGGGACATGTGCTTTTCAACGTTCTCGGCTCAATAATCGTGCTCTGCATCTTCCACCCATTCATGAACCTCGTGGCCGACATCTCCTACTGGTGTTGTGGCATAAATCCTCTTGATATTGACGCTGCAATGGATGCCAAGATGGCCAACTCTACGCTGCTTGACCCCGCAGGTGGACTGACATCCAAGGCGCAGGCAGCAGTGGCTTTCGGCCTCGCTATGTTCCCCACTGTCTTCAACGCCTGCAACCTCCTTGTGATGATATGGTTCACAAAGCAGTACGTGCAGATTGTATGCTGGATCATGCCTGCCAAGCATAAAGACGAGGAGGAGGAATTCTCTCTCAAATACATCAACCACGGCCTTCTCCAGGCTTCCGAACTCAATATCACCCAGGCGCAGAAGGAAATTGAAGTGTATGGACAGCGCGTTGGCCGTATGCTCGGCATGGCTGAGGAGATTGTACATTTGAAATCAGACGATTCCAAATATTCCGAAGTATATTCCCGCCTTGAGAAATATGAGGATATCTCCGATAAGATGGAGATTGAGATCGGCAACTACTTGAATAAGGTATCGGAAGGGCGCCTTTCACCCAACGGTAAGATGCGCATCGCAGGAATGCTAAGAATTATCAGCGAGATAGAATCAATCGCCGACTGCTGCTTCAACGTGGCAAAGACCACGCAACGTAAGCTCCAGAACAGCGTGAAGTTCCCTGAAAACATTGAAAAAGAGGTAGACCATATGTTTAGTCTTGTAGATAAGGCTATGGACAATATGCTCCAGATCCTCAAGGAGATGGAAAGCCCGGACGAGTCAAAGATCATCAAGGCCTATAACATAGAGCGTGAGATCAACAACTACCGCAACCAGCTGCGCGACACTAACATCGCCAACATCAACGACCATCAATATGACTTCCAAGACGGTATCTTCTTCATGGACCTCATCGGAGAGGCTGAAAAGATGGGCGACCAAATAATCAATGTGGTTGAAGGCGTAAAGCATCAGTTCCGCGAAGAGACTGTTTGATGGAAAGATATTGCGTCATAATGTGTGGAGGGGCCGGAACAAGATTCTGGCCCTTCAGTCGTGAATCGCGACCCAAGCAATTCATTGACTTCTTTGGTACGGGACAGACACTGCTCCAGATGACAGTGGATCGTGTACGTAGGCTTGTGCCGGAAGAAAATGTTATACTCATTACCAACGAGCAGTATGCCGATACTGTACGCGAGCAACTACCCGGTCTTTCACAAGAGCATATACTACTCGAACCGGCACGTCGCGATACTGCCCCGGCTGTGCTTTGGGCAGCCCATCATATAGCAGCCCGCAATCCGGAGGCATCGTTCGTGACCTTGCCATCCGACCATGTGATACTCCGCGAGATCGATTTTCAGGAAGCGTTAAGGCGTGGTTTCGAATTCGTGGAGCAGGCAGACCGCCTGTTGGCTCTCGGACTTCCTGCAAAAGCCCCAAATACAGCATATTCCTATATTCAGAAAGAGGATAAAATGCCCAGACATGACGATATCTTCCGCATCAAGACCATAGCGGAAAAGCCGGGACGAGAGATGGCTGAGATATTCGTCAAGTCAGGGGAATTTTTGTGGAATGCAGGAATCTATCTTTGGAAAGCCAAGTCAGTCATCTCCGCTTTCAACAAAGATGTACCAGACATGGCATCGCGATTCGACGTAGAACCGGAATTCTATCGTGGCGATGCAGAGAAGGACTTCATTGCCGACGTGTATCCGAAAACCTCCTCATTGCCTGTGGAATACGCCATTATGGATCGGGCAGCCAATTCCTATGTTCTTGAAGCTGACCTTGGGTGGAGCGACCTCAGTACTTGGAATGCACTGCATGCCATCTCACCGAAAAACAAGGATGGCAATGTAACTCAAAACTGCCGTTCGCTTCTCTACGACTGCAAGGATTGTATAGTAGCAGCCGAGGGGGAGAAAGTTATTGTGGTGTCCGGACTTAAGGACTATATCGTGGCAGACACAGATAATGCGCTACTCATATGCCCTATTGAGGCGGAGCAGCGCATAAGGAATATCGTCAACAACATCCGCGAGCGGTACGGCCCTGAATACACCTGAGCGTTTTCAATTCTTTAAGCGATTAATAGCTAATAACTCGCAAAATTTGCGAGTTATTAGCTATTAATCGCTTTATTATCTTTGCAGAAAAATACTACTGCATATGATTGTCCAGAAAAGAGAAGAACGGCCCCTTTTCCGGCCCGCCTTCAGCTCCTACAGCGCATAGGAGTATACAGTATAAACTATATTTACATTTATGTGGAGTAGATTTCTTTATTTATGGGTTTAAATTATTTTTCTATTTAAAACTACGGTTAAATCTCAGTTAATTTAGTTGATATATTTAGCTATAAATAATATACTTATAAATTAAATCCGGTTAAAAAATACCTTATAAATACGGTTAAATTATTTTTTAACATTTAACCCATAGATTGTTTTTAAACTCAATTTTCCCATCAATACGCAACGAGGATATAAGATTTTTTATTTTTGCTTTTTTCTTAGTCTCATCTTCATCAAGATATGCTGGTAGCTTGTCCCAAAGCAAGACATTGAGATCTTCTCTTGACGCAGATCCGAATTTTTTGAGATATTGTAAAATCAAATTTCTATAATGATCGTTATCAAAAGCTTTATTGTGTATATAATCAGACTTTAGTTTCCGATTCCTTGTCGGTTTAACAACTTTAGCAGATAAAAAGTAGTTAGGCTTTCGTCCTTCTATAAATTTATTAGATCTAAGAAATTTAACTTCCTCTACTGTCAATTCCTTATGCTTTTGAACCTTATCAAGTAACATAATTTGCATGAGAGAAAGATTACGTTTCTCTTTCAATATACGAGCAAACCCCTCATCAATTACACGCCCAATAATTGTTACCTTAACTTTTTCATTCGAAAGATCATATTCCGGCATAGGGAACAGACGATCTCGCTGTTTATTGAACATTTTTTTGATGCCACCACCTTCTGTCTCAATCATATTAAGGTTGCGCATCGCATCTGTAAGGAAACGATTGCGGTAGACTGACTCTGGGCAGTCTTTTTTTACAACACTCTCAACAGATTCCGGCAAAAACTGCCCATGATTCTGAAAAATTAGCCGATCATCCTCAATTTCAACAACCTCAATACGCGCACACTTGGTATAATCTTGATGCGCGATACAGTTATGCAATGGCTCACGTAGATTAAAGATGTCATAGCGCATCATCTCGTCAGGAAACATTGAATCGCTCCTCACCATGTGGTATTTAACATTACGTACCTTTGCACGAAATTCATCCACGGCAAGTATGAACGGCATTGAGAAAATCTCATAGTCCTTGTTCTGATTATACTTGTCTTTGAGACTCCAGCGAATCTTTGCCACAAATGGAGTAAGGAGGTGTTCGCTCTCTTCTTTTCCCAATAAAATTAAAGCTGTACGAGTTATTTTTCCTTGAATTGTAATACGGGCCTTATTGAGAAAAGTAACATCATCCCAACCTTCCAATTCGTCGGCTTTATTTGGATTTCGTATAGCAAATTGTTCCCGAGCTTTTGTAATTGCCACCGGATCTAAATCCTCTAACGTTGCACTATCAATGATTTCAGCACTCCAGTCGTATGGCACTTCGATTTCATTGATAATCTTGTTATAACGCTCATCTCTAATTTTAACCAGATCATCCCCAACTCTCTGCCATGCCTGTCCATGTACATAGACAGGGCGGCGAGTCAAATGTTTCGGTATGGTAAGAATCCACACTTTTTTATGTGTATCAGAGGCTTCCAACTCCGAGACATATAGCCCTTCAGATGGCAGATTAATACACTCTTTAATAAGGCGAGCTTTCAAAGAATCCGGAGTATATCCACCATACTCTTGAATGCCTGTAATATCAAGAGTGCAATCTTTTACCCCCATAACAAGATGGCCGCCCTCCATATTTGAGAAAGCGGAGCAATAGGACACTATATCATCTCCAGCATGACCCTTGACAACATGTTTCAAATTTGAAAATTCTTTCCAATCACAAGATTCATTTTCTTGTGGATAGCGAGTACGAATATATTGTTTTATTTCTGCCTCTGTCATATTGAAATTGCTTTGATTTAGCGGTGTTGTCTATATCAAGTTAACTCAAGCCCATAGACTTTAGATGATGCAAATTTAGTAAATATTTACGAGATTCGCAAATCCGTCATCTGAGAGAAAAGTATGATAGAAAGGTATTAGACAGAGTCATACGGCAGCGGCATCCTTCGAAGAATTTCTCCAGCACCTTGGCAAAGACATCGTCGGGCGAAGCCAAGTCAAACAGAGTCATCGACGAGCAATAGCAGAGTTAGTATTTATTTTTTTGATTTGGCAAATGATTTATGTTATATAAAAATTTAAAATTAAGATAGGTGTTAGCAGGAGTAGTGCGCTCACTTTGTTCGTACCATAATTTATGACGACGGGAAGGGATGTTTACTTTAGAAGCTGAGGGGATGGCTATTTTATGTTGCAGGAGAAGGTAACGATTGGATGTAGGGAAACAAAACTTTTTAATTTATAAAATCACTTGGAGATTTGCAGATTTCAGTTTTTATTCGTAACTTGCGCCCAATTATAACAAAAACGCCTCCACAATGACCTTAGCTCTAATTAACGTCATACTTTCTTTTATTTTAGGGATGGTGCCTCCATTTGAACCGTCTTCAAATGAAGCTGAAGACAGTATCGTCATAAAATATGTGGATATTAGTAAAGACCCAATCCTCACATCGATTCTTCATGAGGCTATGTGGGAAAACAGTCGCATCGGATATTCATCATCAGAAAAAGTAAATTATTACTCTATATATCTGAAGGAAGAGAACGATATGATACGTTGTTACGTAACAGCACATACCAAAAAAAGGCTCGGTAACTACGATGGATATACCGGATATACAATGGTTAATTCCATGCCAGTGATTATCTCTAACGAGAGCAGATATCGTCTTAACCTGCAGCAAAAGACAACCAGACGATTCCCGATGGATCCACCCTCGACTCCTCCATTTATTTATGACCCGGCTGAATGGTTCTACATAATAGATGACGACAATTATGCGAGATTAGTATTCGGTGTTGGATGGATCTGGAACAAGCCATTGGATGTTAATATTGTGCGTAGAAACGACCGTTATCGTCTTACTGCACCAAAGCGAACCTATAAAAAAAGAAGAAATGATTACTCTACTTATAAACTTACTGATTTCTTTCCTAACGTGCTTTCAGACTCCATCCGCTAACGATGGAAGCAAAGAGGATGATTCAACTGCAACCTTGAGAAGGATAGATATTTCCAACGACTCCATTTTATGTAGGATTCTGGAAGATGCTACAGACAAAGTCAGATACGGGGATACACCTGCTTATTATACTATCTCTATGGAGCAATATCATGACGGTTTAATGATTAGGATTGAAAGGTCTGACAGTGATGTATTTGAGGCACGAAATTATCCATTTGCCTATACAATGGTAAATGATCGACTGGTGGTTTTCGAACATATTGGGAACTATAAAATAAAGTATGCAAGACCCAAAGCATCCATGACAGTAAAGACTGCACGGATGGAAGATCGGTCAGATATCACTGATATATTGTTCTATTATATTCTTGATGATGCATATGCAAGATTCTCTCGGGAAGCGGGCTGGATATGGTCTGATGGAAAACCTGATGAATAATAGTGAATAGTAGATGGAAGTTGCTGTAGGAGGCGCTGGGGACTGTGCTTACTATAGTGAAAAAGCTGGAATCCATATCGAGGATTCCAGCTTTTTGATTTGTCGGAGATGCATGTCTTGGTCGGCTTGTGGAGGTTGGAAACCTCCCACCCATAGGCCTCACAGTCTTAGACACTCTTTAATTCAGGTTTCGCTTATTTTAATTCATTGTAGCTCAAAGGTCAGAACTTTAAAGCTGCGTAGCTTTCTCTGCGCGCTCCAGCCGATGCGGAGCAGGCCGTTCCCTCAGCGGACTCACCACAACGGAGTCGCGAAGCTTCACAAAGCACTGAAACTCTGCCCCTCCGCGCCTTTGCGTGAGATTTTCGAGCATGCGAAAGTTGAATCTTCAATTGATCATTGACAATCAGTCATTGGCCACCAGACGGACGGAGTAGACTTTAGCGTGGTTTGTCTCGATGTTCATATTCTCGTTGTCGGGGGTGAAGGTCAGGGTCAAAGTGTGCTGCCCGGCGGAGAGCTTCACGGGGATGGTGTTGCTCCAGCCGAGATCTGCCCAGTTGCCACTTCCGCGCTGTGGCATCACTACGAGGCCTTCCTTCTGTCCGTCAACAGTCAGAGTTCTGATAGCACACTTGTTTTCCGTATTCACCGGGCCGTTGCCGTTGGCATACTTGACGGATACGAAATATTCGCCCGGTTCGGTCACTGTGACGGGCACAGTCAGCGTGGTGGTCTTATCAATGTCCTTGCCTTTTGCATCAACCTCAATTATCTGCTGTCGGCGTGTTGAACGTGGTTCGGAAGCAAAGCCTTCTGTGCCGTCGCCTGCCACGCCGATCACCTGATACTCGCCCGGAGCCTTGGCATCGAAGGTCGTGGCGTGCGTGCGTGCCACTTCCTTGCCGTCCTTGAGCACAATGTACTCACCGATATACTCAATCGGGTTCCACGTCAGTACATCGTCCTCAAGCCATGCTATGGGAGTAAGCGGAGCGTTCTTCTGTGCCTGATGGTTTACCTTCATGGCAGGAATCTCATTGTCTGCCATGACTATTTCGATGTTCATCTTGCCCTTGGCCTTGTTGGCGGCGATGAAGGGCTGCTGCTCCTTGCCGTTGACCTTGAAGCTCTTTATCTCGTTGCCATAACCGCTGACTGTAATGTTAAGGTCGGCATCGCGGTATTTGAAATTCTCGAGTGTACGTGTACCGGCGAGGGCTTTCGGCACAAAGGGATGGAATGCGAGGCCGTCCTTCCGGAAGTCTATGCCGAAGAGTACCTTATGGGTCAGGGCTATGTTGCCGCTGAGACACCATAGCATGTTGGAGGAGTTAAGCTCTGTGGCGATGTCTCCGTTCTCGATGTTGAAGTTTTCCTTGTTGGTGGCGAAGAGAGCGGCAGGACGGAACACGCTTCCGATAGCCTCCATCACGCCTTCCTCGTTGCCTGCCTTGGCGTTGGCGAGACCCCACCACGCTCCTACCCAGGGCCAGAGCGACTTGTTGTGGTAGGAAGGTATGTCGGCGATGGAGGGATAAAATATGGTGGCACCAAAGGGTGTTGTCGGATTGCTTTCAGTTATCGTCTTGGCGCGGTCGGTGGGAGCCACGTCCCACATAATGGCCAGTGACTCGCCGAGGGTTTCAGCGCGGGGATTCGTAATTAGGTTGTCGCGTCCGTAGAGATACATGGCGTAGTAGCCCTTATCGTCCATCCAGAGATGGTCGTTGATGGCCTTGGCTATCTTCTCGGATTCAGCGAAGGCTTCTGCTGCCTCCTTCTTGTGGCCGAGGATCTCGGCGGCTTCTCCCAGCACCTTCCAAGCCTGTGCGTGAACCACCGATGTTGATAGGGTCTCGGTGTTGTAGATGTCGGCACACTGCATCCAGCGGGGGTGGCTCTGCTCACGCCAGTCTATGAAGGAGGTCTCCCCCTTCACCAGTCCGGTTTCCGTGTTGTAGAAGGCTTCGCGGTCGGTCTCGAGCGAACGCTTCATGATAGGATAGATGTATTCGAGCCATTTACGGTCGCCTGTCACCTTATACACCTCCCAAGCTGCCACGCACCATATCTCACGGTCAGTAGACACTGGCCACGCGCCGCCGCTGCCGGTATCCTGAATGATACGCCCGAGTGGATCCACCTTCTTCATGAGGGAAATCATGGAAGCTTCCGGCTGCATATATGCCATGGAGAGGAGAATCGAATAGCTAACGTCACGTGTCCAGACTCCTGCCCATTCCTTGCCTGTGCGAAGGGTTGTGTCAGGTTCTACGGCGTTCACCATCTCGTCGAGCCCCATGTTGTAGATGGCCTCGTGAAGACGGTTTGGGGTAGTAAGTTTCGGATAGGAACTGATATCGTTTTTCAGTTTCCATTGCTTGTCTATGCCCATATAGTAGCCCGGCTGCGCACTGTAGGTCGATATTATCTCGGTAGTTGACGGCGCAGTAGCCATAAATACTCCCTGCGTGATTGTATCGCCGTGCCAGGTGTATGCATCTGTTTCCACTATAGTCTGAGCCGACACCGTCGCTCCCGACAGCGCCGCAACTCCTATTATTGTATGTATTGTTTTTATTCCCATGATTATTCACTTATTGAGTTTTTCTCATGCAAATTTAATGCATTTGGGGCATGTTTGCAAATTAATCTGAGGAAAACACATAGCGGTTGTGAAGTTTTTGAGTTGTGAGGTTGTGGCGGTGGAGGGATAATAAAAAAGTGCGCATATGGGCACCAGAGGCAGCCATATGCGCACTTGATATGTAGGGATGTGGGTATATTCATAAACAATATAATATGGGTTGCAGGCCAAAAGGCATGCTTTCCATGCCCCGTCACCTATGGCGGGGAGAGTATAGGGCGGCGAATTCGGTCATGTCGCGGCCGTCAGGGTCAATACTCTGTATCAGGGCATTAACGTTTCGCGTAGCGCGTTATGCGTTATGCGATGCAATGTAAGATACTGATCCTTGCGATGGTGGGCCTATTTGAGCCGTCCTCCCGAAGGCACGATCAGCATCTGCATTGGTTGATGCAGTGAGGTTTTGTGGCAATATGTCATTGTGCTCTTTCTATGGCTCGGAGAGCCGTTTTCATCGTTTTCAACGATTGTTACGGCGGTGCTGGCGATAGCACGGAGTGGGCCTATATGAGCCGTCCTCCTCCGTGAGGAAACCTCTGTTTCCGGGTGCAAAGTTAATATGTGTTTTGGGGTGGATTCCCTTATCCCCATCAAAAATGAAGCTTGGGCTTCATTTTTTTCGTTGGGTGTTGTGCGGGTTGCGTTGTGCGAAGTGGGTTCCGTTATTTATAAGTACTTACCAATCGGCTGAATTTAAGTTTATCATATCCCATGTCGGCTGCTATATTCTCAAGGAGGAAAGCCGCCTCATTGCTTGACGAGTTGGCGGCAAAATCATGGCATGTCAGGAGTAGGAATTCCTTTGCCTTTCGCGATTTTATCGAAACGACTGTGTCTATCATCGCATCGAAATCAGAATTTCTTGCAAGCATATTGGAAATATATGCCTCATTAAACGGAATTCCAAAGAAAGACGCTGCTTGAGAAGAAATAAAGGTTATGGCATCCTGTGGCATCTTATTTATCTGCAAAATATGGAGGAAAGGTTAACAGCTCTTATTACAAAAAAAGATGTACCAAAACTGATACATCTTCTCAAAGAAACGCTATTTCTCTGATATACAATAAATCTATCCAACAAAGATCAAGAATCAATCATTGTCACTAAAATATCGTTCAAATCTATAATTTTGTATTTCTTTATATTTTTATTTTTACAAAACCATTCAATTCTTCTAATATTTTTATTTTGAATATCACTGAAAATCCAAAGAGCGTTCCTTTTCTTTTTTGCAAAATAATCAAAGTAAGGCATATCAACATCTGATAATGAGAGTCCATATACATGGATTATTCCGACATCATTTATGGATTCGAAATATTCTATATTTTTTCTAATGATATCATGCACTGGCTTCTTCTGTGAAAGGATACCTCTAATAGCTGACTCCAATGCTAATTTTTCATGTTCTTGAGTGCCAAAGAAACTCTCATAATACTCGGAAATCTCTTCTTCAGAAAGAGATGCAGTTGGCTTAGGAATTTCTACATGATTCATCTTCTGAATTTCTTGATAATCTTTTCCATGCCCCAAAATAAAATTATCATCAGAATCAACACAACCATGTATGTGTAAGATTTTCTTAGGACTAACCCCATATAAGTTTTCTAATGTTTTTGTATAGTTAAAATTTATAAAGAACGTATCTTGAATATCCAACTGAATCTTCTTATCTTGCAATGGAGTGTTTAGTTGAGCTATCCATTCATGAAAATATCCACGTAGTTCAGAAAATAGTCTATCTAATTGCAATTCGACTTCAATGGCCGCTTGATCCCACCCAAATTCACAGTGATTGGATAAATAATACGGATTATTCTCATAGGCAAAGTGCGCTGCTAATTGTACTGCATTCAACATTGCTAATCTATTCTCAAAATCAGACCACCATTTATCTTTATCACTAACTTCATATATTTCATTTATTTGGTAAAATAGGTCGTTATTTGTCTTTTCTAACCAATTTCGAAAATCAGTATACCCACTATTGATACCATGATGAAGATCAAATCCATTTCCGATCAAATATAAATGCCTTTCCATTGTTTTATTACTTTAACTGTTAAATACTTTACTGAATGATAGGAATAAGATGTACTAATACAAATCCACCATATTCCTTTTTGACTTTTAATCGTCGATCGTAGTATCTATCCAATCATCAAACCATACTTTTTACCTTGATATATCCAAACTGTTACATCTTCATCAATAAAATCACATGGAAATCCATTTGAATCAAAAATAGTTTTAGGAATATGTCTATTCATACTATTAAGAATTAAATAATTAATAACACCACTACTTCCAATAATATTTAAATTTCTTGGAAAGTGGATTCGAAGGTAAAGATGCGATTTTTATTTTATATATCCAAATTTTTAATCAAAAATAAAAAACTTCAATAGAGATCAATATCTGTTTCGCGAACTTCGTTCTGTGTAATTTATACAAATCTTTGCCATCTAACCATAACGTCAAATCTATTCTTTAACCCGAGTGGATAATCATGCTCCGGGAAAAGTTTGCTTTTAGTTGAGCGTTTCCTGAGTCGGAGTAAAAGCACCCAATTTTGAAGTTGAGTAGTAAAACCCGGTTCTATCAACAAAGGAAAAATCGTAATATCATAACCGTAGTTAGAGATGATGCTACAAAGTCAACGAAACACCTGTGAATATCTATGACTCTGGACCTGTGCATGTACTCGTTGATCTATTCTGCTCGTCAAAGCCTACGACAGGATAAGACGCTTTTATTCTGACTGGGGCTTACACCGTAAATTCATTGTTGAATTGAAGCTTAATTTCGGAATAGGTGGATATTCCGGTGAAGACCACCCAGCCATTCCGGTCATAACCACCCAATTTTTTAGGCATGGTCCGACCCTTTGT
>JAIDSL010000042.1 GCA_029061255.1 Muribaculaceae bacterium | reverse complement strand
GTTTTATTCCGAACTTTTCGGCTGTTTTATTCCGAACTTTTCGGCTGTTTTATTCCGAACTTTTCGGCTGTTTCATTCCGAACTTTTAAGCTTTTTCATTCCGAACTTTTCGACATTTGTAATGTCACAAAGAGCCAGCGCCGTGAAAATTTATTCTATTCCTGAGCTTTGAGTGGAACAAGGGATTCCAATAAATCGCTTAGGTGGGATAGAGATTTATGGTATAAAGGTCAGTTGGTATCCTGAGGCGAAGCCGGGGTGCGCCAGCCGCCTCCAAGAGCCTTGTAGATATTGACAAGCGCGGTATATTGGTCGCGGACTGCATTGGAGAATGCTATCTGGGCATCGAAGTAGCTGCGCTGGGCATCGAGCACATCAATATAATTTATCATGCCGGCACGGAACTGAAGCTGCGCAAGTTGCATGTATTCTGCTGAGGCATCGCGAAGTTCCTTGGTGCGATAAAAAGATTCCTGAACGTGATAATATGTGTGAAGAATTGTGTTTACCTCAGTGAAAGCCTTCAACACCACATCTTCATAGTCGAGACGTGCCTCCTCGTAGGCCGCAAGCGATGCCTTATATTTCTTTTTGCGCCTGTTGAAATCAATGAGTGGACCCGCCAGTGAACCGACAATGTCATTATATGGGGATTTCAGAAACTTAGCAAGCCCATCATTCTCAAGACCCGGAACCAGACTTATGCTGAAAGATGGAAAGCGGTCGGCATAAGTCATCCCTACATTTGCCCTGGCAGCATTAAGGCGCTGCTCGGCGGCTCGGATATCCGGCCGACGCTTGAGCAGGTCCGACGGCATACCGGCGGGAAGCTGCTCAGGACCTATGAAAGTCTGAGGCAGTTTGCCTATCTGATCGATGTCGTGAGGCACCTCACCCATCAGGAGAGTAAGCTTATTACGAGCAGCATACCATTTTTGCTCCAACTGAGGAACCATGGCGGCTGCCGATGAATACTCCACCAACGTCTGGTTGTAGAGCATCTCAGAGGTAAGTCCTGCTTCGTAACGGAGCTTTGCTATCCTTACCGATTCCTCACGCGTATCCATTGTGCGGTGAACTATCATAAGTTCGTTTTCCAACGCCATCAGGGTATAATAGGCATCAGCAGTCTCGGCTATCAGCTCCATCTTAAGCGCACGGCTATCCTCTTCTGTGGCTCGATATTCTGCCTCAGCTTCCCTCCTTGCCCAAATCTGCGAGCCCCAAAGATTGATTTCCCATGATACCGGTATCTTCACACCATACGTAGGACTTGTAGAGGCACCTTTGCCACCATGATCCAAAGTTTCGTATTCCGCAGACACATTGAATCCAATCTCCGGCAAAAGATTGGTCTTCGAAATACCATAAAGCTGACGCAGTTGCTCCATACGAGCCTCTGACTTGAGGAGGTCACGATTATTCTCGACGACCCTTTCAAGCAGCGAACAGAGGGTAGAGTCTGAGTAGAACTTCCACCACTCCAAGTCAGCAAGACACAAAGAATCTACATAATCTATCTTGGAGAAATCATCATAATGGTGCACATAGGGCTCCTTCAGACCTTTCACGCCCGAACATCCCGACACTACCAAGAATGCCAAAGCAACAAGTGTAACCGCAAAACACTTCATTTCTTATCCTCCGCCGGCTTTGCCGCATTTTTAGAATATCCTTTTTCATTCATATTCACCGGAGTCACTTTAGATGCATCATGAAGGAGCTCAAAATTATCGGTTGCCACCATATCCCCGACCCTTAAGCCGCTTTCCACTATTACGATATTACCGACAGTCTCGCCGATAATCACCGACCTTCTCTCAACGGACCCATCTGCCGCCACCACATAGACAAATTTTCCTTCATCGCTGCCCTGAACAGCAACAACGGGTATAGTCATGGCTCCTTCCACTACATCCAAAAGCACCTTGACTTTCGTCTTCTCACCAGGAAGCAAACAGCGATCCGGATTCGGCATCTCGGCACGAACGGATATGGTACCAGTGGAGGTGTCAACAACAGGGTCTGCGAAATCCACAAGTCCGCAATAGGGATACTCACTACCGTCGGCGAGGGTGATGGTGACATAGGAAGGGAGATGATCGAGACATTCGCCATCATTCTGACAACGAAGATTGACATCACGGTCCTTGCTCTTGAAATATTCAAGCGATGTCATCGAGAAATCAATCATCACAGTGTCGCTCCTCACTATAGTGGCGAGCAAGGACTTTCCTCCTGGACCTACAAGAGCCCCGACATCGACCATTCGCTCGGATATATAGCCGGAAATGGGAGCTAAAACCCGTGTATATCCAAGTGTGACCTGGGCTTCGAGAAGATCGACCCTCGCAATCTCGACATCTGCCTCAGCGCATTCTACAGCTGCCTCGGCATTGTCAAGATCAAGCTGCGAAGCGGCTTTCTGCGTATATAGCGGCTTAATTCTATTGAGATCTCTATCTGCCTTATCCTTCAAAGCTTTAGCACGATCAAGCTGGGCACGTGCACGATCCACCTGAGCTTGATATAGCCGAGGGTCTATCACGAAAAGTGGTTGACCTTTCTTCACATAAGAACCCTCCTTGAAAAGCATCTTCTCAAGAATTCCTTCCACACGAGCCGTCACTTCCACCGACTGACTGGCACGTATGCTCCCTTCATACTCAGCGTAGACCTCAACGCGGGATGTGTCTACCATCGCCACCCGCACCTCAGGCAGCTGCCCGGACTGAGAATCATGTCGGGGCAGCAACAGCCAAAGCGACAGCGCTACCACCACCAAAATGCCAATGACGAGAAAGCCCCATATTGGAAAACCACCCTTATGTCTTGACCGAGTTGAATCAGCCACACCTTTTAGATTGCCCATATATCTATAAGTAAATCCTTCATTCTTCTAAACCAAATTCCTGCCTATCCACCATACAAACACCGAAGCGGCCAAGGCCCATATGACGACCGGAGAATGCATCCTGCGGTAAAGGACAGGATATTTCTCACGGAAAAACTCTACCAACAGCAGTGCTCCTATAATAGGGAGCATGCATAAAGCATAGGCGTTGGAGTTCCAGGCTCCCGCTATATCACCGTGCATAAGGGCATGGGCCATTCGCTGTGAGCCACATCCCGGGCAATCAGTTGCCGTAGCCACTTTCCAAATGCAACGAGGCATCCACTTAACTTCTGCGGGGTCAAAGAAATAATAGGTGGCAGATAACACCACAGCAATTATTACAAGCAGAATAGCCACCAGCGCCCTTTTCCTACGCATTCTTCATTTTCAATCCCCAGGCAGCCTTGACCTTACGGTTTACTGCCACTATATTAACAATAATCACAATCAATGCAAGTGCCGTACCGGTCACGATAGCCCACATCAAGCCATCGGATGATAAACCCAGTCCTTGAAGTGCATCGGCATAGAACGACCTTAGAATCACAAGCGAAACCATAGATAAAATCCACGCCACACTACACCCTATGACAATCATACCACTATACGGGGCACCAACTTCACGCAGCGGCGCTCCAAGCATAAGCAGACGATGTATGACCGAACGATTTTTTTCCATCAGCAGAGAAATTGACAGCATCAAGACAAAAACTGACAGCAAAGTAATCAAAATTCCGACCGACACCACAATTCCTATCACCACCTTTAGCAAATACGCTGCGGAGCTTCCGGATTTATCACCTGCCACTTCAAGCCCGTTGGCATTAAGATAGTCGGCAATAGCGACATCGCCGGGAGAGGAGACATCAATGATAAGTCGAGAAGGGGCAACTTCATTGCCATCGCCAAGTCTTGAATTTGCATACTGCATGAAGGCATCAGGCACAAGCACAGTGTTAAGACGATTGCTGAAACCCACTATATGCCCCTCCATCGACATGGAGCGACTGCCGTCTTCACTACGCATATAGAGCTTCAACGGTATCCCGGTAAGGAGTTGCTCGCTAAGCTGTGGCAGCCCTGCAGAACCGGCAAACCCGAAATTATAGAGCGCGAGATAGTCTTTAGGAATCATCACGGGGACAGTGCCCTGACCCGGTTCAAACTTCCAATCACTTACGGATATATCCACAAACGAATCCGGAACCGATTCAAAGAAAAGCGCCGTTTCCATACCTCTGCCTCCTTGGCTTACGGAAGCATAGACCCTGAAGTCAGAAGAGCTAAACTCCCCAATCCTTCTCACCCAAGGCTGTGCCTGAATGGCAGCGATGTCTTCTGGCGAAAAGCGTGTGGCATCGCGATCGCCAAGAGTGCTGGCTGATGTCACTTTTTTATTGACAACAAGGAAATCTGTATTGACAAAGCTGTCGTCGTCTTCCCAAATGCCACGCGCATCTATATAAAACATTACCGCACCTGCCACTATAATGAGTCCTATAAAATTTGACAGTGCAAATCCTGCAAGGCGTGCGGGAGACGTATTCTTTCTGAGAAGCTTCGATATAATACCCATCAGAGATTCAATTTTTCGGGATTTTCAATGAGGAGAGGATTTCCGACAGAGAAAGTGATGATAGCTGCCCCCTTACGATTTGCCTCTTCCTCCACAATGGCAGCCGCAATGCGATTGTTGGCTTCATCAAGATGGCTCACAGGCTCGTCGAGCAAAATAAAGTCAAAAGGCTGGCATAGGCTGCGTATGAGTGCCACACGCTGCTGCTGTCCGATAGACAGGCGGCCCGCAGGATAGTCTCGTCGACCGGAAATACCAAGGCGGTCAAGCCACTTATCAATCCGTGCAATGTCAACATCGCCGGAAATCTCAGCCTTAAGCAGAATATTATCGATGGCAGAAAGCTCCGGGAAAAGCGCCAATTCCTGAGGCAGATATGCAATATGAGAGCGGCGTATCTCCTGCCATTCGGATATGGACAACGAGCGGCTATCACGGCTATCAAACATCAGCGTACCATCATAATCATTTCGACTGCCCATGATGAAGGCTGCCAAGCTTGACTTTCCGCCGCCGCTTGCCGACTCAACAAGGTATCTTCCGCCACGACGAAAAACCACGTTCTTCCGCCATATCTTAGAAGATGGCAACTCCTCCCGTGCGAATACGCGCGGGAGGAGAGAGTCAAGTTTTATCTCCTCTATGCGATGAATCATTTCAGCAAAGCATTAAGGAATGCATCCACCCCTCCTTCAGCCTCAATATCAAGACGGAGACTTTTCTTCTCAGGCACCAAGCGGGTGACAGTGACCACATCACGGGCAATCATGCCATCAGACACCAATCCAATCCAAGCACCTTTAAGCTTATCTGCAGCCTTCTGCGAAGTGACAGGGCCATTGAAGTCCTTATTGCCACGCACAGCTGTAAGCATGTTGCCATCGCGACTGACAGTAAGACCGAAGAAACTATTTATCAAGTTTGCCAAGTCAGCAAAGTCCTTACCGTTGGTCTGCAACTTGGCTTCAATGTCATCAAGAGATGAGCTTGCCCTCACTGCGATTGTGCCATCAATGGCTTGAAGCATCCCTGCCAAAGCATCGGAACCTTGCCCCATTGCAGTCCCTGCAACATCAGAGATTTTCTTAACCAACTTCTGAGAAACTCCCATAGCGGCAATGAAATTACCACCGCCACCGAGCGACTTGACTACAGATGGATCAATCTTCTCGGCAGGGAGAAGGAGCTCAGCCGGTTTCATATCGGAATTAAGCACTGCAGCAGATGCAAGAATATTCTGTTTGTCGATGTCGATATATCCTGCAACGTATGACATATCCTTGAATATCAACGAAGACCCAAGGCGCAGGTAGGTGGAATTAGGGAGAAAAGCAAGCGACTTATTGACATCAGCGACGAATGTGACAGCTTTCTCCGTATCAGAAAGAAGCGACACAGCATCAGAAGAAACGTAAGATTGCTTCTCATTCAGATTCTGGTAATACTTTAATTGCTCTACATCGGGAGTGCCGGTGGAGCATATCCAGAACTGATTGCCTATTACAGCCATCGACCCCAACACTTTTCCTCCATCTTCATCACGCCACTGGAGCGAGGGATTTTGCGCCTGCTCGTAAGCAATGAATTTATCAGGATCATTGAGCAGACCGGTGATGTATGTCCTGGCTGCAGAGAAATAGACAAAAGAATTGAGAGCCATTCCTGTCTCACCCTCCAGCACATCCATAATATGCTTTTTATCCTCTTCTTTCAGGGCTTGGCTTTCTTTAATGGCCTTGGTATGCTCTTTCGAAAGCGTAATCGTGGTCCCATCGGTTTTCCCTCCAAGTTTATCCACTGCGTGAGCCACATTGAAAAGGGCTACGCTTGAAGCATCGGCCGGCACAGTGCGGAGCAATGAGTCTGCATCATTGTCTCCACCACTTTTTGAGCAACCTACCGCAACAAACAGGAGTGTCAAGACTGCAAGAAGACTATAACTGAGTTTCTTCATAATTAATAAAATCTTGTAAGTTAAAAAAAGCTTAAAATCTCAGGAAACAACCCATACGAAGTGCAGCCACAGCTGCTTCAGCACCCTTATTGCCAAGTTTGCCACCTGCACGGTCAAGCGCTTCCTGAAGGTTATTGACAGTCAGCACACCAAATATGACAGGTACATCTCCCTTGCAATTCAGACGGCAGATGCCATCGGCTGCCTGAGAACAGACATAATCGAAATGAGGAGTATCACCACGGATGACAGTGCCAATGGCAACAATCGCATTATATTTCTTCGGGCTATTTATTATCCGGGCAGCTGCATAGACAAGCTCAACAGCACCCGGCACACGGTATTGCTCTACATGAGACTCCTTTAGCCCTGCCTTTTCAAATACCTCGAGAGCGCCGGCAAGAAGACGGTCGTTGACCTGGCTGTTCCAATCAGCAGTCACTATCGCCACCCGGAAACCATCCTTATCATTAAGTTCTGGAATCTCAAGAAGAGACCCTTCTGTATTGAGTATCGTAGACATTATCTCAAAGAATTAACTCTTAAAACTTAACCTTTAACTCTTCTTAGTGCGGAATGCACTAAGCCAAGACACCTTCATGTTTTCCTGCAGCTTTATCATCTCCTTGAGAGTATGAATCTCCTGCTCCAGTTCTGTCTCACCCTGCGCTATGGCATGCGGAAGGACAGCATCAAGCAGACGCTCAGCACGCGGACGCATAGACTTTACTCGGATCATGATCTCGGCCATCTCCACGGTCATCTTTATCTCTTTCTTATTCACCTTGCCTGTGCGTTTCTTCGAGATCCTGATAGCCTCTGAGAAGAACTTCATGGCCTCCCGATAGTCGCCGGACGAGGCAAGAAGACGCCCTACATTGCAGAGTGAGTCAACAAGGCGATCCGTAGCACTACTTATTCCTGAGTTAACTTTCTCAGTAAGGGCATCCACGTGAAGCTGCTGACGGGCAAGCATATCGATGGTCTTCTTCTTTGAGCGAATGATCCGGGTGGAAAGCTCCATGGCAAGGATATGGAGACGTCCGAAACGATCCGGATTCCTTGATAGCAGTGGATCAAGCACCTTGAAGAGGGCATCAAGTTCCTTTTCGCTGCGCTTGAAATCCTTAAGTTCGTAATGAATCTCGGCGAGGTCGAATATCAAAGCCACCAGAAGCGCCTTGAATTCTTCATTTTCATGGTCGGGGAAATCTTTGAGACGCTGGAGAGCCCCAATCGTGCGCTCCAGAGCCTCCATATATTTTTCAGCCTCAAGCAGCCTGCTTATCTCAAGACGGGCGGCCACTACATTGGCAAGCACTTCAGCTTCCGGGCTATCCTTCCCGAAAGCCTCCATACGGATATGGACATCAATCTGATTCATCTTATATTATCGAATTTACATTGTATTTATAGTTATAACAAACAAAACGGTGAAACGTATTAGAGAGCATGCCTCAAGTCCATTTCTTAAGACCTTCTGCGATGTTTTCCGGAATAGGTTTAGATTCTTTTGTGGCAAAGTCTACGCTTACCATCACCGATTCGCACATGGAACAAATTTGTCCGTTGTCTACATTACGAAGTATCTGTTGCAATACGAAACTGCGCTCCCCTATCTTCTTAACCCTGGTGCGCACCTCCATAGGATCAGTAAAACGGATCTGCTGCATGAAAGTGCAATTTATATTGACAATCACAGCCTCGACACGGCTCCAATCGGCAAGTTGACCACGCAGGGCATTGTAGAATTCCGTCTTGCCAACATCAAAGAGTGCCAGTTGGGCATTATTGTTGACATGGCCAAGCACATCAATATCGTTGAACCTTAGTTGCAACGGCACCGAATGGCGGAACGCATCGGCATCCAGATGCTCAAGTATTTCGTTTTTCTGACTCATATTTTTAGTTTCTAAAAAGTATTTCCTTCACCACATCCTTGCCCAATATTTCATTTATCCCCTTCATTATTCCACCGCGACGCATATTCAGTTCCGAACGCAGCGATGCATTGGATACCCCTACTGTCATCACTCCATTACGCATATAGGGCCTGTGACATAAGGAAGCAATATGTGTGCCTACCACAAGAGAGAATGCATCGCAAGCACGCACTTCATCGAGGCGCCCCTGCATGCTGCTTTTCTCAAGGCACTCGCGGAGCACATCACCCACCGTGACAGCATCTTTTCGTTCCACTTATCCAATGATTAATGATCAATTATTTCAAATTTGCCATTTGTCACCGTAAACAGTTTGCTTTCGCCATGAATTGCAGCGAGAATCTCGTCGAGGTGCTCACGATTAGTGTCGGTTATGAAGATCTGTCCGAAGCCCTCATCGCCACTTACCATCTCCATTATCCTACCGACCCGGCTCGAGTCAAGCTTGTCAAAAATATCGTCGAGCAATAAGATTGGTGTCAGACCCGACACTTTTCTCAAATATTCATAGATTGCAAGCCTAAGGGCGATGGTGAAAGTCTTCACCTGCCCTTGGCTCCCAAGACGACGCATAGAATAATCACCAAGACCGGTAAGCAGGTCGTCGCGGTGTACTCCTTTCGATGTGTAACCGAGCACCTGGTCTTTTGCACGTGTACTGTCGAGCACGGCACGGAGTGACTGGTCGTTGAGGACACTGGAATATCTTATGGAAGCCTTCTCGGCATCGCCTGAGATTTCAGAATAGCGGGAGCGGAACACCGGGAGAATCTCTTCAACCCAAGCCTTACGGGTGGCATGAATCACTTTAGCAGACTCCTCCATCGCCGACTCTACCGACTCGTAAAGAAGTTTATCCTTGACTCCGGCACGAAGCATACGGTTGCGGCTGTCGATACTCCGGTTGTAGCGGATAAGGTGCGAGAGATATGTCTTGTCAGCCTGAGAGATCACCATGTCCATCAGCTTGCGACGCTCTTCGGCAGAGCCACTTACGATGGAATGATCGGAAGGAGTGACCGTGACTATCGGAAAGCGCCCGATATGCTCGGAGATACGCTGATATTCCTTGCCGTTGCATTTAAGGGTCTTTCCCTTTCCTTTCACTATGCCACAGCTTACATTCTCCGCCACCCCGGTATCCATCATGAATGAGCCCTTCACCATCATCATGTCGGAGCCATGGCGCGGAAGTGCAGCCTCGGGAAGCGACTGCATAGGGCGAGCAAGGCAAAGGAAATGGATAGCCTCGAGAAGGTTGCTCTTTCCCATGCCGTTCATACCCAAAAGGCAGTTCACTCCCCCTGAGAATTCCAGGGATGCCTCCTCGATATTCTTGAAGTTTACGATGTCAAGGGTTTCGATCCTCATGCGTTGTCTTCTTTCTCACCGTATGCAAGGTCGCCGGCATCACCGAGCCCGGGCACTATATAACTATGTGCATTTACTTCCGGATCTATTGCGGCACACCAAAGAGTAGTCTTATCATCGGGGAAACGCTCTTTCACGTATTCCACAGCACGCTCAGAGGCGATGACGGATGCCACGTGCACCTTTGCAGGATGCCCCTTACGCAGGAGCGCACGGTAGCCAAGTTCCATTGAGGTGCCTGTAGCGAGCATAGGATCTACGAGTATAAGTGTTTTTCCTTCGATAGAAGGAGCCGCCATATACTCAACGAGCACGTCGAACGTGTCTCCCTTTTCATGATACTTCCTGTATGCGCTAACAAAAGCATTCTCTGCATTGTCGAATATCTGCAGGAAACCGTGGTGGAACGGTAGGCCGGCACGAAGAATTGTGGCAATCACTACTTGCTCGGCAGGTTGGAGACAGACACATTCCGCAAGCGGGGTCTGGACCTTGACATTTTCATATGCGATACGCTTGGATATCTCATATGCCATGAGCTGACCAATACGGTCGATATTGGTACGGAAACGCATAGGGTCGCCTTGGATATTTACGTCGCGGAGCTCGCGCATATATTGGCTCATTACCGACGGCGTGTCGGCAAAATTTATCACTTCCATTTGATTAAATTTTAGGGTCTACAAATTTAACACTTTAAATTGAGAAAATGAAATAATTGCGACGATTTTTGTTGTCATTTATAGCGAATGATCATTAGATTTATTTTTTTACACTTTCTTGAAACTATTTTGAGAATAGCGGAGTCTAACCTGACAAAACATGACATACATTAGAAAATGACTTCAACAATACCTACATATCCTCCCATTACTCTTCCTTTGAAGCTGCGGATACAGTTTCTTTGGAATCGGATGGTGCGGTTTGCTATATTATCTGAAGATGAAAAGGTTAATTCGACCTTTGCAGTCGAACGCGAATTCAAGGAGTTGATTGCCTTGGAGAATACAACCATTTCAAGAATTTGTTTTTCTTATGCATGTTCAGTTGCAGAATTTGAAGATCTCCGTCAAGACGCACTCATAAATATCTGGAGAGGGATGCATGGCTTTCGAGGAGATTCCTCTTCGAAAACATGGATTTATCGCGTGACTGTCAACTCTTGCCTATCGACCATCCGAAAACAATCCCGGTATCGGCACGAATCCCTTGACGCACTTTACGGATTGATCGACTGTGAGGAGTTCGAGAAAGAAGCAATCGAACAATTGCATAGAGTTATCAATCTGCTTGACCCGGAAGAGAAAGCTGTGATAATGATGTGGCTTGATGAATTGAGTTATGATGAGATTGGAGAGGCGATGGGACTTAACAGGAATACCATAGCTACCAGAATAAGAAGAATCAAAGAAAAAATTACGAATGAATATAAACGTGAAGAGCTGATATGAATTCTAATAATGTGGATATTGAGCAGATGAGAAAGGATTGGATAGAAATGGGGAAAGCACTTGGAATGGAAACACTACCCGACGATCCCGACAACATGAATAAGAAGAAAACATCGCTCGACAGAATACATGATGGCTATAGGAAAGGATGCGATATGTCAATTCTTGGCACAATCATATTAACACCATTCTTTTTCTTCATGCCATCGATAAGCGATGAGTATAGAATATCGCTGGCGATTACATTCGCCATTATGGGACTGGCTAACGCATATGTTATGTATTGGCTATGGCGAGGAATTGGAAAAATCAACCCTCTTACTATGCCAATAACACAAGTTTCTTCAATGGCCAAATATTATAAAAAATGTCACCTGCAATACGTTTTATTAGGATCACTTGTGGCAATACCCTGGATTGTATATTTCATGATTGCTACCAATCGGTCGGAAAGTGTTGTCATGGGAGCTATCATCGGTGGCATTTGCGGTCTTTACGGACTTTGGAAATATATGAAAGACTATCGCAATTTAGTAGAATAAGTAAATTGAGGCGGTATAGGCTCGGGATTCCGAACAATGAGGTGAAGGATGGACTTTTCAGGGTTCTTTGTCCTTCATCATTAACTCGGTGAGGTAGGCTTTATAGTCGGGCCAAGGGACAATCATAGTGTCGGACATAGGGGCTACGAAGCGTCCGTTGTGTCGAAGGGAGACATAGGTGCGCTTAGAGGGAGATTGAAGGAAGATGATGTCAAGGTTGGCACCTAATGGCACGATTTCGTAATCTTTCCATCGGGATGACAATGTCGGGAAGTCGCCGGAATCGTCATAGCAACCCGGCACACGCATCAGCGACAGAAGCGGCATCAAAGTCTCGGCATGCCCGAAATAAAAGTTGGCATCGTATCGGCCAGGAGCTTCTGCCTGATTCATATCAGCTACCTTTATCGTCAAATCGACGAGCCGGGCATTGAGCGATGCATCGGCATCTGCAATTATGCGTGCGAGCAATGGAGAACTGGCCTTTCCTGCCAATGAGGAGAGTGGAGTGTCGGTGTTCCGGAGATAATGCTCAAGATTATCCACTTCCCAACAAGCCTTGTAATCAGCTTCTGACATGAATTCATCTGTAGGTGCAGCCATTCCAAATGCAGTGAGCGACTGAAGGACATCATACATTTCAAGGGTTAATTTCCTATATTTATGATCGTCAAATCCTGAAAGATTCCCAAGTATTCTTCTTGCAGGCTCGGGAGAGACGATGGAATCCATCAATTTTTCTGACACCTTTTTCCAATCGCCAACATCCCGATATGATGAATAGAGCGAATCCGCTGTAAAGCAACGGAGAAGATAGCTATATTGCTTCCCTTCAGAAGCAGTGATGTTGATATCGCTTGATAAGGCGGTGAGTTCGTGATTGAATTGATACATTGTCATCACTACTCTCGGCACATACGTGGAGATGGCATTGACTCGTGCTTTTTTCATCAATCCTGGCAGAAGGGTATATAAATCATTTGCAAGGCCGATCTCTTCCTTACATCCTACTTCTGAAAGGCGTCCCCATTGAGTCCCGGTATTCTCTTCCACGCTCTTAAGCAATGCATTAAATCTTAGGCCCTCCTTTGTCAGAGTTCCTGCTGCCGACGCTTTGGCTATGGCTTCTTGAAGTTTTTCAAGTTTCTTAGGAGATGATATGTATCTTGCCCCATGGCGAGCCACACGAGCTACATAGACAGGAGTCAATGAATCTGCCCATATCGGTTTTGACTCAGTATAGCTGAAATCATATGGCATCATTGACCCCGCAAGATTGGCAGGAAGGGTCGTTGGTTTCTTCGCCGCAAGATGCGGCAGGGAGAGCACAACCAAAAGAGAAATAACAAACTGGCGTATCATAATCAATTAATACTTTTATCAAACTTTTGCCATAATAGTGGATCTAACTCACATCTCTCTATGCAGGATTGAGATAAATCCATATTGTCAATCTTCGTAAAGATAGAACATGCGCTCCATCAGTTGCCATTTCTGAGCTGAAGTGGCATTTGCGTCACATCCTTGAAATTTAGCCACAAATGCCTCCCATTCAGCCTGACGAGGCAAGCCGGCAAGTTTAGCCATTGCCGATTTCCAGTCGAAGTCAAGGGGAGTCTCTACTATCATCACCACCTTATTACCCAAAATGTAAAGTTCCATTTCAAGAATACCTACAGAACGTATGCCCTCCCTAATTTCCTTCCAAGCACATTCACGACTGTGGCATTCGCGATACAGACGTATCATTTCCGGATCGTCAGTGATTTCCAATATCTGGCAATAACGCTTCACCGGCCCGTTGAAGCTTTGCACGGGATAACCGGCATCAGAATTTCTTTCTTTTGACATCCTAATTCTAATTTAATTAAATAAAAAAGCTTCCCGCACTACAGGAAGCTTGTACCCTGAGCCGGGGTCGAACCGGCACGGATTGCTCCACTGGTGTTTGAGACCAGCGCGTCTACCGATTCCGCCATCAGGGCTTACCGTCTATGCCTTTTGGGCTTTTGACGATGCAAAGTTAATCGGAATTTTTCATTATTCCAAATTTTTCAGCATTTTAGTTTGCCAAAACTTGTCTTTTTATATCTTTCGCAACAGAATCAGCACTATTTGGCCCTATAATTCGTCCTGCAACCCTCTTTACAGCCTCGACTGCATTCTCAACTGCCACAGCATCATCAGCAACCTCGAGGATAGGAAGATCGTTGACATTATCCCCATACGCCACTATCCTATCTACATTTGCCATCTCAGCAAGAATCCTCACGGCATTTGCCTTCGAGGCATCAGGGCCAAAAACCTCCATCAATGCAATCTCATCACCATACATATCGTGATAAAACACGGCACGGAGATCCTTTGAATCTTTTATCTCATCGTATACGCGCTCCACCTCCTCTGTAGGCCGCATGCAATAGAATAGAAGCACCCTGTCAAGCCTATCGGGCAATTCACTATCCCCCTTCTCATCTACATGGAATTTCTTATAGGGAGTCGACAGCCGCTCCTCCATAAACACACGCTCCAACGGACTCATCTCGCCGAGATGATAGATATGGATCACATTATCTTCTCCGAGTATATAGACAAATGCGCATAGATTATGTTTCCTATAAAGCTCAACGAGTCTGCGGGCGACAACTTCATCGTGAAAAGATGCATGCACATAATGATTATCACTTCTGTCCCAGATAGCAGCACCTGTCATTACGATAAGCGGCAATGTACACTCTACATCGTTAAGAAGCGGACCAACCGTGGCAGGAGTGCGGGCAGTGGCCACACTGAAAAGAGCGCCATCTTCTATTGACTCATTGAGAAGGCGCACACTCTCTTCACTCACCTTACGGTCGGGACCAAGAAGTGTGCCGTCAAGATCTGAGACATAAAGAGTGCGCATTCCTATCGGTCTTTACGGATTTCTATTATCTCAGCATCGCTTACCTGAGACTCCACCTTATATCTCACATTCTTGCCATCTGATGCAATTGTCTCATCAGAGGAATAGGAACGGATCTCTGTATACTCCACATCAACGGCATATTCTTTCGGGATAAGCGGGCCGGAAGAATAATATCTTCCCCTCCTACGAAAGCCGGAAGCACCCGACGAATAAGATCCGGATGATGTATATGCGTGGCTGCGACTCTCCGAACGTGACTTCTTATTCTTGTCGCGTGGGGGCATACCCATGGCATTGCGCACATAATCCTCTGTGCGCCGTTGCATCCATCGGAAAAAATAGGGCTTAAGCCAACGCCAAAGAATTGGGACCCCTATGAAAATCAATATCAATATTAGCAATCCGGACATCGCTTTATTATGTTAATGGGTTGATGATGATTGGCGGCCAAACAGCAGCGACATGACGGCATAGAATACTATAATCCAAAGCATGCCGGGGAGCTGAAAGCAAATAAGAAGCACCGCCGACCCTATAATCAACAAATATCGAGCCAAATTGTCTTTGAATCCCCATGTCTTGAATTTCAGCGACAACATCGGAACTTCAGAGACCATCAGCCACGATAATAAAAGGAGTGCCGGAATCAGGGCCCAAGGAGACTCAAGCCAGAAGGCACCATACTTGATGCTCGCTACATAGCCAATCCAAAAGACAGCATTAGCAGGGACGGGCATACCGAGGAAACCTGTGGTCTGGCGAGTATCGACATTGAATTTTGCAAGCCTCACTGCAGTAGCCACCGGAATGATGGCAGGCATAAAGGCAAGCCAGATGGGAACATTTCCCCATAGGCTTGATGCAAGCAAAGCCGCCGGCGCCACTCCGAAACTGACTTGATCTGACAACGAATCAAGATCCGCCCCTATCGGGTGACATTCGTGGAGCATACGTGCGGCAAAGCCATCGAAGAAATCTGCGACTGCCGCAAACACGATGAAGAGAGAAGCCCATTGCCACGCCTGAAGCCCCATATAAGAGAGCTGGGGATGGGCAGCGATGAGTATCGCAATGGTGCCACACAGCACATTCAGGCATGTGATGGCATTGGGTATGTTGCTTCTAATTTTTTTCAGGATATTCATTGGTTATTTTCTACATTCCTATAGATAGACCACTCAGGGTTGCGTATTGTTCACGGCTGATGCAGATTTATAGCCGGGGAGAGTGGCAAGCTGGGTCTGGTCGCCCACTACCCTCTGCCCTATCCGCACAAGCGGCACGGCATCCACAGGAAGATAAATGTCTACACGAGAGCCAAACTTTATAAAGCCCAAATGCTCGTCAAACTCCGCCTCCTCTCCCACCCGGGCATATGTAACGATACGACGGGCCATGGCGCCAGCCACCTGACGCACCGTCACGCGATGTCCTTCAGGGGTCACGATTCCGATGGTAGAGCGTTCATTTTCAGTGCTTGCCTTAGGAAGCCAAGCAGAATAGAAGCGGCCTGCATGATGACGCACATATGCGACACGCCCTTCGACAGGAAACCAGTTGGCATGAACATTGAGCGGAGACATGAACACAGAAATCTGAAGTGCTTCGCCGCCTATAAATTCTGGTTCTTTGGCTCGCTCTATCACCACAACGCTTCCGTCGACTGAACTAACGACCATATTCTTCCTCGGGCCCTTATAACGCCTTGCCGGACAACGGAAAAAGTTGAACACAAAGGAATACACGAGCACCGACAGCGCCGAAAGCACAGCCGGAAGTATCCACGGCGGCAGAAACAGCCATACCGGGAAATTGAGAGCCAGCAACACTACTGCCAGCATTATGAGGATATTGGTACCTTCTCGGTGAATCTTGTATTTCAAAATCATTCAGCCTTGCATCGGGCTCAGCATCGTGCAAATTTATAAAAAATCCACCAAACTGACAAATTTATCGGTTTTTTTTGCTAATTTTGCGTCCCCAATAATTTAGAAAGCAAAAGTTATAACCCTTAAAAGAGTAAACGACACGTCATGCCATCCGCTCTTATGCTCATAAATCCCATATCGGGGACCCGTGACAAGAAAGGGATCTGCGACCTCACAGCCTCGCGCATGAAGGCCGCCGGGATCGACCTTGACATAGCGTATACACAACATAAAGGACACGGAGCAGAACTTGCACGCAATGCTTCCGGGAACGGCACCGACATAGTGATTGTAGCGGGAGGAGACGGCACTGTCAACGAAGTGGCGTCGGCACTCATGCATACTGACACTGCACTTGGCATCATACCATGCGGAAGTGGCAACGGGCTTGCCAGGACACTCGGGATACCGATGGATTTTGATGGAGCCATCGACGTAATAGCGCGTAACCTACCTTGCGCAATTGACTGCGGCATTGCGGAAGGGCTCCCATTTTTCTGCACTTTCGGCGTTGGTTTTGATGCGGTCGTGACTGAGAAATTTTCAACAGGCAAACGTCGCGGCAAGATGCAATACGTCAGGAGCGCGCTCCTTGAATACATGAATTTCACGCCGGACAACTATGCGATGGAGATCGACGGAGAAATCTATACGGAAGAAGCCCTGCTGATAGCCGTCTGCAACACCGCCCAATACGGCAACAATGCATATATTGCCCCGCGCGCTTCTCTGACCGACGGACTTCTGGACGTGACAGTGATACGCAACGGCTCGATCCTGCATCAAGCAATGGCAGGGATCGGACTTCTCAGTGGGCAAATAGACCGCAACCGCTATGTGGACACATTCAAGGCAAAAAAGGTTAAGATAATCAGGCTCAAAGACGGTCCGGCTCAGATTGACGGCGAACCGCTTAATTTAGGGCGTAAGATTAGTATCGAGTGCTGCCCCTCATGCCTGAAGGTACTCAGCGACGGCACAGAACCTGAATTCCAACCCATCATCACCCCGGTGCAAGCATTCTTCAACGACATGATCTCAGACCTCCGCTATTTGACCCGCCCTGTCTCACGCGACTGACTTATGGAAGGGAAGTTTTCTCTAAGCTCCTTCACTCCGCAGCCGAGCTGCCTCAAGATTATCTCGCATTTATCACATCATTAATTTTTGTCAGCTACTTAATAATTTAATATTCAACACATAAAAGTTCTTGACTCAAAAATAAAGTAAAATAATTCAAAAAAATTTGCCTAAAAATTTGCACAATTCAAAAAAAGGCAGTAACTTTGCACTCGCAATCGGGAAACAACCCCGATAAGCAACATAACGATGGTGCCATAGCTCAGTTGGTAGAGCAAAGGACTGAAAATCCTTGTGTCCCCGGTTCGATTCCTGGTGGCAC
>JAIDSL010000041.1 GCA_029061255.1 Muribaculaceae bacterium | reverse complement strand
GAAGATAAATCATCGGTTGACTCAGCTAGCGGCTTAGCCGGTGCTGAACAACCTCAAATTTTACCGAACTATTGTCAATATATAATCTGAAATAAAATTGCCAATTATGGCCTACGAAGATATATATAAGGAGTTTGAGCAGTATCTTACTTCCGGGGAGCCGGGAGTGGAGGAGGGTGTGCGCAATTGGTCTGTAGCGGTATCTCCTTGGAATATAAGCAATACCTGTATTTAAGTCATAGTAATGTATGAAACTTCTGATAAAAGATAGACTTTTGATAAAGTAATGGATAAAGATCTTGACATACAGATTGCGGAGGCTTTGAAAGCCTATATGGCTTCGGGAGTTGAGAATCAGGTGGACTATCAAAAGTTCTACCTCTACTCCATAGTGACTCATTCTACGGCTATTGAGGGTTCTACTGTTACTGAGATTGAGAATCAACTTCTTTTCGATGAGGGCATTGCTGCAAAAGGACGTTCACTGACTGAGCAGATGATGAATGTCGATCTGAAAGATGCGTATATTCAGGCCTTCAAAATAGCATCCGAGAATCCAATCTATACTCCCCAGCTATTGCAACGGCTATCGGCACTTGTAATGCGTCGGACTGGCAGTGAATATTCCACTATTGCCGGACAATTCGATTCATCAAAGGGCGAGTTCCGCCTGTGCAATGTCAGTGCAGGTATCGGAGGTAGAAGTTATCTTGCCTATAACAAAGTTCCACAAGCCGTGGAAGAATTCTGTCAATGGCTCAACAAAGAAATTGCCAATAGTCGAAAGCATTATAGTGCTTATGAAAACGGAATTCCAGTTCTATTTGCGATACAAACGCTTGAGATAGCTTGGTATTTTATTGATATGATGAATCAAAATGCTGATGAGTATTCTGAATATGTGAAAAGAAAAGAAGAGTGTAAAGATTTTGAATTTTATTATAAAGTTAAACTACAACACGAACGCCGCAGATTAAAAGTCTTTTAATAGTGTGTTCCAAAGTGACTTTGATAATAATGGACTATTTCCCTTAAAGTGTTATGTTGTCTGTAAAATATATACCAATGCAATATTATGATGCTATTATCATCCGTTTTACTGGTGACGATGGCAGTGTGCATAATATATTTGTGGATGGTGGTAATATTAATTCACGAAAGTTCTGCTATACTGATAGACTTAAGAAGCAACTTGAACTTTTATTCGACATGGGGGAATCGATAGACTTGTGGGTAATAACTCATATTGACAATGACCATATAGGAGGGCTTTATAATTTTATCAACGACTCAGAATTCTTTGAGACTCACCAAGAACGATTAAAAGAGGTCTGGATGAACTATGGTGGTAAAGGAGACTATGAGGTGCAGCGAACAGGAACAATAGGCTATCATGGCGGAAAAGAATTACGCGACTTACTTAAGGAAAAGCATGTAGGTGTTAAGCAGGATATACTTGCAGGACATATTTCAACTTTATCTGATGCCACAATAACTGTGGTTTCGCCAAACGAGTACGCGATGAAACGCTATATAGAATGGTGGAATAACAAAGAATTCAAAGATGTTGTACAAACAGTAGACGGCCTGATAAAAGGCAGAGATTGGGACTATGACAAGAAATTCAAGGACTTCAATCTGACACAGTACAAGGAGGACAATGAAGTGAAGAACAATAGTAGTATTGCTTTTGTGTTAAGCTTCCACGGTTATAACCTTCTGTTTTCTGCTGATTCATGTTCATCTCTTTTGTCTGATGGCATGAAGAATGCAAATATGTTGAAGGATGGGAACTTTAAGTTTGACCTTATGCATATTCCCCATCATGGTAGCTGTAGGAATAGCTCATTCTTTTTCTTGAAAGATACTATCTGTTCCAAATATGTTATCTCTGGCAATGGTGCAAATAGATATCATCTACCTGACAAAGAAACGTAAGCATTAACTGAAGTACACCTTGCAGGTCCAAGATATTATAACATCGGCTACAACTTTTCGAGGTTGTAGCTGATGTATGTATTTGTTGGATGTCTCATTTTGCGAGCTGTCGTACCGGGATTGTCATTATTGCCTCGGGATGTAACTCCTTCCACTTATGGGGGAGCAGTACCCTAAGCTCATCATCTGTTGCCTTCTCGAAGTACGGCATCGAGGCAATGACGGAGTTGAGGTATAAACGGGGATTGATGTCGTGGTTGCGGCAGGTTGCCAGCAGCGACTGGATCACACACATGTTCTCCGCCGATTCATGGTTGCCGCAGAAGAGGTAGTTCTTGCGTCCGAGGGTGATGGGACGGATCTCATTCTCGGCAAGGTTGTTGTCGAACAGCAGCCGTCCGTCGTCAAGCACGCGCATCATGGCCTCCCAGCGTGTATAGGCATATGTCACGGCCTTGCCTGTCAGTGAGCTCTGGCTGTAGCGCACACCTTCGGTCTCAAGCCACTTTTTCATCTCCTCCATGATTGGCTTTGACCTGGACTGTCGCGCATCGCGGCGACCTGCGAAGTCAACTCCGTCCCTGTCGCATTCGTGCTCGATATGGTAAAGCTCACGTATCCTGCCCAGGAACCATGAGGCAGCCTTGCGGTTCTCGTCCAGAGCCCGTTCCCATTCGCGGCGTATATGCACCATGCAGTGGACAAGGCGCACGCCGGCACTCGACCCGTAGGCAGCCGTATAGCCTCCGAAGCCGTCGCATTGCATATATCCCCTGAACCTGTATTTATCCGTTCTGGATTTGACCACATCTCCCGATCGGGAGCCTTCATCATAGAAGAACACCACCAGCCCTTCCATCACCGCCCGGCTCATCCAGAGGTATTCCTTGTCGGCCTGTCCCTTTTCGTTGTTGATCACCGGCACGGTGCTCTCGTCGGTCTGGACATAATCGCTCCGGAACACTTCGGCTGCCAGAAGTTCATACAGGGGTCGGAGAAGCTCCATGGTCCGCTTATGCCAGCCAACCAAGGTCGCTTCCCTGAGTCCTTTCATGCCGAGATGCGCCATCTGCTTGATCTGACGGTAGAACGGCATGTGGTACTCGTACTTCTGCAGTTCGATTTCCGTAAGCAGGCTTGCATCCGGCACTCCCTTGTAGATGGGGAACTTCGGCAGCGGGGCGATGAGCACCCCCTTGCCACGCTCCACCGGCTCGGTCGGGTCGATGAGCCCGTATTTGGGCCGCACGACCGCTATGCGGTAGTACTTTCCCGGATCGAAGCCCACAAGATACGTGGTCTCCTCGCCCATACGGCGGTATCTTGTCAGATCCACTCCTTCGGGCTCTATGATCCGGGTTTCAAGAACAGGGAGATTCTCCCATGTCTCACGCGGCCTGGAAGTCCCTCCCCGACCTTTCTTCCGTTTATATGTGATCTCCTCTTCCCCGGGCTCCGGTTCCGGCTGTCCGGTTGACCCGGACTGTATCTCGATGCCGGCAGAATCAAACAGACTTGGCTGATTGTCGATGGCGATATCCCTTTCGCTCTTACGACCGTACATCTGACGCTGGAACCAGGCTATCTGCGCAGCCATTTTCTTCAGTTCAACTGTCAGTTCAGCTATCTGACGGCCCTGCTCCTCGTTGGTCTTTGTCAACGAGGCCACTGTCTGCAGAAGTATCTCTTCGGTCGTCATAAGCTGCTGGTTCTATATTGCAAAGATACGAAAATTCAATGATATACGCAATTTTTTCAGCATCTTTTTTCATGGATGGACACCCTTTCAGACATGGTATGTGGTGCGCTCGGCCCGGAGCCTCCGCAACCTTGAGGCCGGATCTTCGCTTATGCCCTCAACCATCACCACAAGGTCACGCCACTCCATCGGATAGCTTTTCGTGGACTGGTCGTACTCGGGTATGCGGAAGCGTCCCGCCTCGAGTCGCTTGACATACATGACCATGCCTCCGTCCTCGGCATGCAGAAGCTTCATAAGCCTGCGGCTGCTCCCTATGAAGATGAACACGTCGCCGTTGCGCACGTCGGCGCCCATCTGTTCCTTGACGACCCCGATGAGCGAGTTGATCCCCTTGCGCATGTCCGTACGGCCCGGACACAGATGGTAGCGCATCGTGTCGTTAAGGCAGAACATGGCACATGCTTTTTTCCAGAACTTCCATCAGCATTCCCTCGCTGCCTTGCCCGAAGTGCGCCTTCACTCCGTTGGGGAAGGCGACCATGACCCCGGGGACTCCGATGCCTGACATCGTCCCCCTCCCGGTCATCCATTGTGATTCACTGCGTATGCTTATGGGGGCGATCGGAAGCGCTTCTGATTCTGCTTTCATTTTCCTGCACCAGTAATTGTAGGTGGAATAGGCCACACCCTCAGCCTGAAGAAACATCTTCAGGGTCATACCGCTCGTGGCGGCTCTCTTCTGTAGATCTTGGAACTCTGATTTTGTCATAAAAATTGGAGGTTGCAGTTTGTGCAACTTTGAAATGCAAAATTACAACATAACTGCAACCTCAAAAAGGTGTACTTCAGTTAATGCTTACAAAGAAACTATAGCTAGATTGATTGCCGCAAACCCGATGGGTTGTGAATTGCATTTCACCCAGATGAACTTAAAACTAAAGGAGATTTTTGCAAACGATGATTGTGGGAATCTAAACGTTGTTTATGATGCCAACTTCACTTTTGAGTAATATGAATAAGAACTACGACTTTACAGTTAAGCTTAAAGCTAACGACACAGGTAGTGCTGTGTTAGTCAAACATAATGAGTGTTATTATCTGCTTACAGCGGCTCACGTGTGCGATAAACATCCGGGTGACAAAGCCGTTGTTATTACAGATATTGATGGCAAAGAGAATGAAGTCATTCCTAAAGAAATGGCAATTTCGCCAACCGAGGAATTTGACATTTGTGTAATGAAACTTCCTGAGGATATTGCCATGGCAATAGCTGCCAATGTGAAGTGTGCTACGTTTGAAGGCTCTGGTTACCCGTGTGAGATAGATGGTTTTCCGTCAAATGCAATCGATCATAAACTTAGGATAGAAAACAACTGTTACATTTCACAAGAGAGCGAGGTGGGTAATGAACTCTATGTTAAACTTGGCGAGGAGCGAAAAGACGGAATGGAAATGCAGTATATGGAAAGCGGCTTTTCCGGCTCTGGTGTATATGTTGATTCCAATGGAGATAAATATCTCGTTGGCATTATTCATAGGGTTGAGGAAGAGAGAAATCTATTTATTGGCTGGAAGTTGCAGAAAATTAATGAATTCATTAAAGGTGAAGGTTGGGCTGAGATACCGCTAATCCAGATTGAACTACGTCAACATATTATCAATCAATACAATAAACTAGTTGAGAACACTGAGTTTGTTCTTAAGCGTATCAAAAATAAGATTGTTGGAAAGATACAACTAGCCCGTCAAGAATATATAGATTAGATCACTTCTTCTTTAGACAAAGGCAATATCGTTATCATTACAGGTGAAGCTGGTATAGGTAAATCAGCTCTTGCTAAAGAAGTGTTAGCAAATAATGAAAAATATCGTTCTGTGGCTGTGTTGGGTGATGATCTTGATGAATCAAAAGAATCAGACATACTGGCAAATTGGAATATAACAAGCAGACTTCCTGAACTTTTCAAATCACCCATATGGGGAGATGGAGGTAGAGTTTTACTCGTGGAAAGCGCTGAACGAATGCTGAATGGCAATACTGATACAGCAGTATTATTCTTAGAGAATCTTTTGAACGAGAATCAAGAAGTAAAAATAGTCTTCACAATTCGGAAAAATTCTCTTGACCAATTTAGATTGTGTCTGGCATGTAATGGGATTATTGTCACAGATGACTATGTTATAGATATAGGACTTCTTGGTGATGGCGAGTTGATGGAAGTGGAAAGGGATATTCCTCAAATTCAATCATACTGTTCAACAGATAAGACCCGACATATCCTAAGAAATCCATTCTATCTGAATACTGCTTGTTCCATCGCAACTATAGCAAATGCAAGCACTTTGAAAGAAAGTGAATTCAAAGACAGACTTTGCCGACAAATTGTATCAGGCAAGAAACCTGAATTGGTCAGTCAGCGCATAGCTGCTCTTATTGATGTGGCAAGACGAGCGTCCAAAATAGGTATTAATTTGGTGAAATGTGAGATGACGGATGCTGTAAAGTCACTTGTTGATGATGATATTCTTGTTGGACAGCCAGAACAAAGCCTATTGCGCCCTGGGCATGATATATTTACTGATTGGGGCTTATATTGCTATATTGATAATCTTTATCGTGAGGTTGAAACAGGTGGAATAAGTCTTGCACAGTTCTACCAGAACATAGATTCGAATATTGCATCAAGAAACATGTTCCGCCTGTATATTGAGACACATATATCTGAGGAAGATCGAAATCTTGATGCTTTTATCAGAGAGAGTCTTTCGTTTACCTTGGACGATGTGTTCTATGATGCCTTATTCTATGCTATCCTTATTTCTGCCAATGGAGCATCATTCCTTGCTTCAATAAAAGACCTTCTTTTAAAAAACAATAGTTTACTTTTAGGAAGATTGTCGGTCGCATTATCATATATGTTCCGAAAAGTGGACTGGAGTGCTAAAGAGTTCTTTACAAAACATAGGATGATTGAGGAAGGCTCAAAGTTAAGAAATTCATATTTTATGCTCCCGTCTGGGAAGGGATGGTACACCTTTGTTACATTCCTCTATGAGAACAGAGATGCCTTCAGCGCATATAGAGCCAATTTGATACCAATATTACTGCAATGCGAACTTGTCGGTTTTTCTGAGAAGGATGCTCCCAATCTAAAAAAATATGTCTTTTCTATATTAGCCGATGACGTTAATCAGACTTTTGCTTATGATAGAATACACGGGAAACCAGACAAGGAAGTAATACGCCTTCTTTTCAAGTGGATGAATGAGAATCCAGAACAGATTAAGAAGTGGGCTGAAAATGCGTTAGAGGTTGACTCTTATAAGTATGACGTTATTAAAGAGTTCCTCCTACTCAATGATAGTGGAGAAGCCATGGGCTTTATTAATACATATCCCGATATATATAAAGCTCTAATTCGGCAGGAATGGCTTGATGATGAAGGAATCGTACACGATTATTATCCCATGATTCATCAATCCAGCGGATTGACGACTTCTTACATATATTTTTTCTATTCTCATCCGGCAGATGCAATTGGGTTTCTCTGTGAAATTCTAAACTATGATATAGAGAAGTCCAAACGCAGGCATACACAGAAATTAGAGCAAATAAAAGTTAAAGTAGATGGTAATGAAATAACCCTCTTAGGCAATGCCTATCTGTGGCGCGAGTACAGAGGACAAAATTACCAATCACACGTGAGAGAAAGACTTTTGATGACATTTGAGAAGTGGATGATGGATTCCATCAAAAACAATATTGATGGTGCTAAGTATGCTCTTTCAACGGAGAGCCTTTTGGCTGTATTTGATATTGTTTACAGAAAGTGTTACAATGTAAGCGCTTGGGGAGAATTGGCTAGTGTCGCTACAAGATTTCCGATATTTGTCGGCATGAAAGCCATGCCTATCTATAGTTGTAGAGATTTCATATTATGGGATAAAACCAGATTAAGCGCTCAGTTAATGCAGCCCATGATAAGTCCCCTTGCATCCAAGAATGTTAAAAAAGAGGTGGCATATAGTTATCAGTTACCGCATAGAAAACAGGATTTAGAAGGCATAATCTTGAGAATGTCCATAACTGAGAGATTTGCTGACGAGTTTAGAAAACTAGTTAAGCATCTGAAGGAAACAGCCACTTCTTATTTAGAGAAAGTGTCTGCCGGTCGTATGGATATTGCTCAGTATGAAATTATAGGCAAGACGGATAAGGGAGTAGTTTTACAAGGGAGTCCTTCCGAGGATATAAAAGAAGAGACCGCTCAAAACGAAATGATTAGTAACCAATTCAATAAGATAATATTGACGAGTAACCTCTCAAGAACACGTTACGATGAGGATTCTGAACAAGTTATTGATGAATGGCGTGAAACATACTGCTTACATAAAGACCAAGGTGGTATGTTTGATGCAGAAGGACTGGTTGCAGCGTTGGGCGTAAAGAAACATTGGGAAAATCTGAACGAAGAAGAACGGGCATGGTGCTATGAAGCCATTGTTCAAGAGACATCTAGATTCGCGGAATCTGGAATGTTCCAGCTGCACACGGAGTACAGCTCTTATGGGCTTGTATATTTGCTTGATCGTCTGCCTGACGATGAGCAATTATTGCAAATAGTATGGGGATTGATTGATGCTATAGATGATAATGATTCCTTGTTTACTCGTTTTGAAAACTCCTTCAAGTCGTTGTTATGGCCTAATCATAAAGAATTAGCAGAGAAAATTATCTTGCAGTACATTCACAATACTGAAAGTAAACGAGACGATATTGATAAATTCGCGCATGTTTGTAAACTGATTCCTACAGATATAGAGGATCCAGTTATAGATGAGATGGTATTTATCTACTGTAAACAATTCATGGATGCTTTGACGGATAAAATATCTGATCGACACGTCATGAGAATGCCAGATATGCGAATAGAAGAGTTCTGTGCCGCATATATGGTTGCGATGCCCCAAAAGAGACGTAAGTTTATAGAAGAAATATGGTTGGCGTCAAGTCTTCAACGGCCTATGTATCATTATGATGGCAGACATAAGAGTCCGATAGGCTTAGTATTCAACCACTATTGCTATATGACCACTCCAGCGAATAAAGAATATTTTTGGCAGTTGTGGGAGATTATGTTTGAGTGGTATAAGAAAAATAATGCTACGGAAGTTCTTCCTTCGCTCATGCTTAGTTTTGATGTGATGAAGCCCAGTTTGCTTGAAGATTGGGAAATCGTTAATGGTGCGAATGAATATATTTATAAGCTTTTGCATATACTACCTCAAGAGGGCGTTTCTTACCTACCTTGGCTTATTTGCAAGATTGGTTTTAGGTGGCTTATGCCTGATTGCTTAAGATATATAGATAAAGCAATTCTTCGTCAGTCATCAAGAGATCGACATTCGATGATACGATGGCAAAATGCAGTTGAGGATTTATATGATGATGCTAAGACAAGGGATGCCATTCGTAAAAATGATGCTTTAAGAGCCGCATATCTGGAAGTCCTAAATGGTTTGATATCAAATGGCTCCGCTATCGCATATCTGATTAGGGATTATTACATATAGGGACAGAACATAAGAGGAACGCTGAATAACACATAATTGTGAAGTGAAAACATTTATAAAGTCGAACCATTGCTACCTCACATAATAGATGGAAGATGAGTGGAATGTATATGCTTGTTTCATAACCTTATAGTTTTAATTTGTTCTTGGTTTTTTGCCCAGCCAGAGAGTTGCAGCATGATTACAGCAGCGGGCCTATTTCAGGTCCACACTACGGGAGATTGTGCTGCGAACCTCCTCCTCCACTTCCGGTAGATATTCCGGTGGATAGTCAGTCACATTTGTTAGATATGTAAATTTACAGATCTTTTGGTGGAATATTTTGTAAGTTGGAGATTTTTGAGTAATTTTGTAAATATCATTCTATAGAATACATATTCCGGAGCATATCCGTTCAGTTTCTGAGACGATTTCCAATGAAGATTGCATGCTAAAATAGTATCAATTC
>JAIDSL010000040.1 GCA_029061255.1 Muribaculaceae bacterium | reverse complement strand
GCGCAATATATTCGCTCGCATCAACCCCAATGCAGAAAAGCGCATACTCCTTCGTGCACATTGGGACTGCCGACCATGGGCAGACAATGACCCGAATCCAGATAAGCATACCACCCCTGTAGATGGTGCCAATGACGGAGCAAGTGGCACCGGTGTGCTTCTTGAACTTGCAAGAACGTTATCTAATAATGGCTCAGGCGCAGGAGTAGATATCCTGCTTTGTGATGCCGAAGACTGGGGAGAAGAGAGCAACGACGAAAGCTGGGCTCTCGGGGCAAGACATTTCGCACATAATCTTCCCGAGGATGGATATATGCCATCAGCAGCCATACTTCTTGACATGGTAGGGGCAGCCGATGCCACATTCATGCGGGAGTATTTCTCTCAGCTTGCCAACCCTGCTCTTGCTGACCAAATATGGAGCATCGCTAAGAGTCTCGGACATGAAGGTATGTTCGTCAACCGCATGGGCTCTGCTGTCAACGACGACCATGTAGAACTAATCAAAGCCGGGATACCAACCATTGATATAATAGACTACCGCGAGGGATCAGGATTCTTCAGCGGTTGGCACACGGCTTCTGACAACATGGAGTGCATATCGAAAGAGACGCTCGGAGCTGTAGGAAGTATCCTTGAGACATATGTGAAGAAACAATAAGCGATAAACAATAAGATCAATAAACAAAAAACATATAAGACATGAATTTCATTGAAGAACTTACTTGGCGCGGCATGATCCACACCATGATGCCGGGCACAGAAGAGCAGCTAAATAAGGAGATGACAACCGCCTATCTTGGTATTGACCCGACTGCAGACTCACTCCACATCGGACACCTCTGCGGAGTGATGATGCTCCGTCACTTCCAACGTTGCGGCCACAAGCCAATAGCGCTCGTAGGGGGTGCCACCGGCATGATCGGCGACCCTTCCGGCAAGAGCGCTGAGCGTAATCTTCTTGATGAGGCTACCCTCCGCCACAATCAGGAGGCAATCAAAGCACAGCTCTCCCGTTTCCTCGACTTCGAAAGCGATGCCCCCAACAAGGCAGAACTCGTCAATAATTACGACTGGATGAAAGACTTCTCCTTCCTCGATTTCGCCCGCGAGATTGGAAAGCACATCACTGTAAACTATATGATGGCGAAAGAATCGGTACAGAAGCGTCTCAACGGCGAGGCACGCGACGGTCTGAGCTTCACTGAATTCACCTATCAGCTTCTTCAGGGCTATGACTTCCTCCACCTATATGAGACCAAGGGATGCAAGCTCCAGCTCGGTGGTTCTGACCAATGGGGCAACATCACTACCGGCGGTGAACTAATACGCCGCAAGCTTGGCGGAGAGGTTTTCGCGCTCACTTGCCCGCTCATCACCAAACCGGATGGAGGAAAATTCGGAAAGACCGAAAGCGGAAATGTATGGCTTGACGCAAGATATACTTCCCCATATAAGTTCTATCAGTTCTGGCTCAACGTGGGCGATGCCGAGGCAGAAAAATACCTGAAGATATTCACATTCCTCTCCAAAGAGGAAATTGAAGCCCTTGCAGAGGAACATGCAAAAGATCCCGGCATGCGTCCGCTGCAGAAGAAACTTGCAGAGGAAGTTACGGTGATGGTACATGGTCGTGAAGCTTACGATGCAGCCGTATCCGCAAGCAAGATACTCTTCAGCAACAGTGCAGTAGACGAACTCCACAAACTCGACGAGCAGACACTTCTCGACATCTTCGAGGGTGTTCCCAGATTTGAGGTGTCTCGTGCTGACATCGAAGCCGGCATCCCGGCTCTCGACTTCCTTGCTGAGAAGACTGCAGTATTCCCATCAAAGGGAGAAGCACGCAAGATGATCCAGGGCAATGGTGTGAGCATCAACAAAGAGAAACTCACTGACCCAACTGCAGTGATTGGCACGGATCACCTCCTCGGTGGCAAATATATCCTTGCCCAGAGAGGAAAGAAAAACTATTACCTCATCACCGTCAAAGACTGATGCCTGAATTCGATATACACGGAAGTCAGACCACCCCTAAAGGTAGCGACCGCGACATAGAAAAAGCTCTCCGTCCGCTGAGTTTCGATGACTTCAGCGGGCAGGAGAAAATTGTGGCAAACCTGCGCGTATTCGTGCAGGCTGCCCGTATGCGCGGAGAAGCCCTTGACCACACCCTGCTGCACGGTCCTCCCGGACTTGGGAAAACCACTTTGAGCAACATCGTGGCAAATGAGTTGAATGTAGGCTTCAAGGTGACAAGCGGTCCGGTCCTCGACAAGCCGGGCGACCTCGCCGGCATACTCATGAGCCTTGAGCCCCACGACGTGCTCTTCATCGACGAGATCCACCGATTGCATCCGATCGTAGAGGAATATCTCTACTCAGCAATGGAAGACTATCGCATCGACATCCTCCTGGACAAAGGTCCGGGAGCGAAGTCGGTGCAGCTCACCATTTCCCCCTTTACTTTGATCGGAGCCACTACACGAAGCGGACTCCTGACGGCACCCCTACGTGCCCGATTCGGCATAAACTGCCATCTCGAATACTACGACCATGAAGTGTTGAAGGGAATTGTCAAACGTTCTGCCCGCCTCCTCAATACATCCATAATCGACGATGCTGCACTTGAAATCGCAGTAAGAAGCCGTGGCACGCCGCGAATTGCCAACGCACTTCTACGCCGGGTCCGCGACTTCGCTATGGTAAGAGGCAATGGCACCATAGATCTTCCCACTGCCAAGATGTCGCTTGAAGCTTTGAACATCGACACTCATGGTCTTGATGAGATCGACAATCGAATCTTGACCACAATCATTGACAAGTTTGGGGGTGGACCGGTCGGTCTGACCACAATTGCCACAGCCCTTGGAGAAGACAGCGGGACCATCGAAGAAGTCTACGAGCCTTTCCTCATAAAGGAAGGTTTCCTGAAGCGCACTCCACGTGGACGCGAAGTGACCGAGCTCGCTTTCCGTCATCTCGGCCGCTATCCAAAGGCTACTGAAGCATCCCTCTTCGACTAACTACGCAAAACAGACAACGGAAAACGGACAACGGACAACGGAAAACGAAACACGCAACATGGCAGGAATAAAATCACTCGTCAAAGACACCGCCGTCTACGGACTGAGCAGCATCATAGGCAGGTTCCTCAATTGGGGACTGGTGCCGCTTTATACCTATCTATTCTCAGAAGCAGACTATGGAATAGTCAGCTATCTCTACGCTATCGTGGCAGTGTTCATAGTGATTCTCAACTATGGCATGGAGACCGGTTTTTTCCGTTATGCCAATAAGGAAGAAGACTACGAAAAGGTATATAGCACAGCTATGGTATCGGTTGCCACCACATCCGTGCTCTTCATAGCTCTTATAAGCCTCTTTCTGCAGCCGATTTCATCCGCCCTCACCCTGCCCCATCATCCTGACTTCGTATGGATGATGGGTTTCACAGTAGCAGTCGATGCCTTTACAAACCTTCCGTTTGCCTATCTCAGATTTAAGCGCAAGGCTTGGACATTCGCCGGCATAAAGCTTCTAAACATTGGAATAAATATAGGCCTTAATCTATTCTTCCTGTTGGCTTGTCCGAAGATCAATGAGGCGGCACCTCAGCTTATCTCATGGTTTTATTCGCCTCTTGGTGGCGAATCGTTTGGGGTAGGATGGATATTCCTTGCCAATGTCATCAGCACCCTTGTAGTGCTCGTGTGCCTCATGCCGCAAATGAAAGTGAAGCATATCGTATGTGATACTGCTCTCCTGAAGAAGATGCTCAATTATTCCTGGCCCCTGCTCGTGCTCGGAGTTGCCGGAAACCTCAGCCAGGGAATGGGACAGATCATCATACCCTACCTTTTTCCAGACAATCCGGAAGGGGCAAGGACAATGGTAGGTCTATATGGTGCCAACATCAAGATAGCCGTAGTGATGATGATGTTCACCCAAGCTTTCCGATATGCTTATGAGCCATTCATTTTCTCCAAGGCTGCCCGGCAAGGGGAAGACAAGACTCAAGCGTATTGCGATGCTATGAAATATTTCATCATTTTTGGTCTTGCCATCTTCCTTGGAGTGATGTATTTCCTTCCGATTCTTAAGCATTTCATATCTCCGGATTATTGGGCAGGCTTAAGGGTTGTGCCTATAATGATGATTGCCGATATCTGCTTTGGTGTTTATTTCAACCTGTCTCTTTGGTATAAACTGACCGACCGCACCAAGTGGGGGATGTATCTTTCACTTCTCGGATTTGTGCTGATGCTTGGGGGCAACCTTATTTTCGTGCCAGCCATAGGAATGCCCAATGGTTATATCGGATCTGCCTGGGCAGCGCTTATTTCTTATGGAGGAATCATGACTGTCAGCTATTTACTTGGTCGAAAATATTATCCCATCCCATATGATGTGAAACGCATTGGACTATATACTCTCCTTGCTGCTATCCTTTGGGGCATAGGGTCAGCCTGCGATTTCCCTTATGCCATGTGGGCAACTTATATTTTCAGGGGGCTGATATTGTGCATATACGTCTTGATAGTGGCATATTTTGAAAATATACCTGTGCTATCCTCCCAACTGCATAAACTTCTTGGTGAAATAGATAAAAAAACGAGAAAACCATAACATTTCCTTAAAATTATTTTGATATACACAAATAATCTATTAACTTTGCACAATAATTAATAAGCATTAGGATTTTTATGGCTTCAGATAAATATGACCTTTCCACCGTCAAAGGGAGGCTTCTGACATATTTAAAGGAAAACCGAATACCACAGACTGAATTTTGCAAGCGTCTCGGGGTGGCTCCAACCTATATTGGAGTGATCCGCAAGTCGATTCCTGCAGAAAAGATCAACCGTATTGCCACGCTCTATCCCGATCTCAACCGCGAATGGCTGCTCTATGGAGAAGGAGAAATGTATAGCAAGGAAGCCAACGACCCTAAGAAACTGCTTCAGGAAGCAGGCTATCTTGTGCCCCTCCTGCCGGTCACCGCATTTGCCGGCAATATCACCGCATGGTCGCAATCCATAAATGCGAGCGAATGCGAGAAAGTGATAAGTCCGGTGCAAGGAGTTGACTTTGCAATACGCATATCAGGCGACAGCATGGAGCCTGATTTCCACGACGGTTCGATAATTCTTATCAAAAAGATCGACGACAAGGCCTTTATTCCATGGGGACATCCTATGATAGTGGATTCTTCCAATGGAGTATTTTTCAAAGACGTATATCCATCAAGCAAGGGGAAAAAATATATAGAGGCAAAAAGCATCAACCAGAAATATCCACCTCTTGAGATACCTCTTGATTGCGTCTATGGTCTCTACAGGGTAGTGACTATGCTTAACACCTTCTCCTCTTATTGAAAATTATAATAAACTTCGACATACAATGGCAGACTACAATCACAACGACATCGAATCACGCTGGCAACAATACTGGCGCGACAACGAAGTCTTCAAGACAGAAATCAATAAAGACAAGCCAAAATACTATGTGCTTGACATGTTTCCCTACCCATCCGGTGCCGGCCTTCACGTAGGCCACCCGCTTGGTTACATTGCAAGCGACATCTATTCACGATATAAAAGGCAGCAGGGCTTTAATGTGCTTCACCCGATGGGCTACGATGCTTACGGTCTCCCTGCAGAACAATATGCTATACAAACCGGACAGCACCCCGAAAAGACCACAACTGATAACATCGCACGCTATCGCTCCCAGCTCGATAAGATAGGATTCTCATTCGACTGGAGCCGAGAGGTACGCACCTGTGATCCGAAATACTACAAATGGACACAGTGGGCATTCATGCAGATGTTCAATCATTATTATGACACCGAACTTGGCAAAGCCCGTCCGATATCAGAGCTTGTAGCTCATCTCGAAAAGCATGGCACAGAGGGCCTACATGCCGCGGAGACTAAGGAATTATCGCTGACAGCCGACCAATGGAACGCCATGACAGAAAAGGAACAGCGCGAGACACTTATGAACTGGCGCATAGCATTCCAGGGAGAGACAATGGTGAACTGGTGTCCGGAACTTGGCACCGTACTCGCCAACGACGAGGTGTCAGAAGGACTAAGCGTGCGCGGTGGCTATCCTGTGGAGCAGAAGCTCATGCGCCAATGGTGTCTGCGCGTATCTGCCTATGCACCCCGTCTGCTCGACGACCTTGAGACTCTTGCATGGAGCGACTCGCTGAAGGAGACTCAGCGCAACTGGATCGGACGCAGCGAAGGCGCTGAAATGAGATTCCCCGTTAAAGACTCTGACCTCGAATTAGAGATATTTACCACACGTGCTGATACTGTATTCGGAGTCACATTCATGGTGCTCGCCCCGGAATCAGAATATGTCAAGTTGCTTACAACTCCCGAACAGAAGGAAGCTGTCGAGGCATATCTCAACGAAGTTAAACACAAGACTGAAAGGGAACGCCAGATTGATAAGAAAGTCACAGGCGTATTCACCGGTTCCTATGCCATCAACCCTCTCAGCGGAAAAGAAATACCCATTTGGGTGAGCGATTATGTACTTGCCGGCTACGGAACAGGAGCCATTATGGCTGTTCCGGCGCATGACTCACGCGACTATGCTTTTGCAAAAAAATTCGATCTGCCGATCATTCCTTTGATCGAGGGCGCTGACGTTTCGGAAGAAAGTTTCGATGCAAAGGAAGGTATAGTATGCAATTCCTGTGGCCCGGACCTTGACCTCAATGGTCTTACCGTGAAGGAAGCTATCGCAAAGACAAAACAGCACATCTCAGAAAAGGGAATCGGTCGCGTAAAGGTCAACTACCGCCTGCGCGATGCCATATTCTCACGCCAGCGCTATTGGGGAGAGCCATTCCCTGTATACTACAAAGATGGTATTGCATACCTGATGGATGAATCAGCGCTCCCGCTTCTCCTACCCGAAGTAAGCAGCTACCTGCCTACTGCCGATGGTGAGCCCCCTCTCGGACGCGCCGAAAACTGGAAGACACCTGAAGGATACCCGATCGAGCTCTGCACTATGCCGGGCTTCGCCGGAAGCTCTGCCTATTATCTGCGCTATATGGACCCACACAACGACGAAGCTCTTGTAAGTCCTGAAGCTGATGAATACTGGCGTGATGTCGACCTCTATGTCGGAGGAGCAGAGCATGCTACAGGTCACTTGATCTACAGCCGTTTCTGGAATAAATTCCTCTATGACCTCGGGCTTGTAGTGAGTCCCGAGCCCTTTAAGAAACTCGTCAACCAGGGTATGATACAGGGACGCACCAACTTCGTATATCGTATAAAAGGCACCAATACCTTCGTAAGCAAAGGGCTCGCAGACCAATACGACACAATGCCCATACGCGTAGACGTCAATATCGTAAGCAATGATGTCCTTGACCAAGAGGCCTTCAAGGCATGGCGCCCGGACTTCGCCGACGCTGAGTTTATACTCGAAGATGGCAAATACATTTGTGGATATGCAGTGGAAAAGATGTCGAAGTCTATGTTCAACGTCGTCAATCCCGATGTAATCGTAGAGAAATATGGTGCTGACACCCTGCGACTCTACGAGATGTTCCTCGGTCCGGTGGAGCAGTCAAAGCCATGGGACACCAACGGCATAGACGGAGTCAACCGATTCCTCCGCAAGCTCTGGAATATCTTTGCAAAACGCACTGACAGCGAACGCAGTGCGCAGGAGAAGAAAATCATGCATACACTCATAAAGAAAGTGAGTCAAGACATAGAGAACTTCTCTTTCAACACTTCTGTAGCTGCATTTATGATTGCCGTCAACGAGCTTGGCAAACTCCCTTCAGTCAGCACTGAATCCATGGACGAATTCGCACGGCTCATCGCACCATTCGCACCGCATATCGCTGAGGAATTCTGGCATCAGCTTAGCCACGAAGGCAGTGTATCCGACAGTCAGTGGCCAAAGTGGGATGAAGAGGCTTTGAAGGAAGACACCGTGAAATATCCTGTCCAGTTCAACGGCAAGATGCGATTCAACATCGAGGTTCCGGCCGGCAGCGACAAGGCAGCCGTAGAAGCTGCAGCCCTTGCAGATCCGGCTGCTGAAAAATGGCTCGAAGGCAAGACTCCGAAGAAAGTCATCGTCGTGCCCGGACGCATAGTCAATATTGTGATTTGACACCAAATATATATATTTACAAGGGCGCAGCTGAAGGCGGCTGCGCCCTTTACTATCTAAAAAGGTAATAAAGCGGGATTTTTATCGTTAAATATATATCAACACACGCTTTATATACAGACATGACAAACAAAATAAAACTTGTAATGGCCACTAACAACGCAAGCAAACTGCGCGAAGCAAGAGCCATTGCGGGCGACCACCTTGAGATTTTAAGTCTCAAGGACATTGGTTATAATCAAGATATAGATGAGACCGCAGAGACACTTGAAGGTAACGCACTGATCAAGGTGCGAGCTATCAAGGAAGCAAGCGGGCTTGATTGCTTTGCCGACGACACAGGCCTTATGGTAGATGCTCTTGGAGGAGATCCAGGTGTACACACAGCCAGATACGCCGGAGAAGACTGCGATCCTGACAAAAACATAGACCTTCTTCTCAAGAATATGGAAGGAATAGAAGACCGCCGTGCTCGCTTCCGCACCTGTGTCGCTCTGTCGCTCGACGGCAAAGAACACACATTCGAGGGTGTCGTCGAAGGAAAGATAGCCACAGAAAGAAGTGGATCGCATGGATTTGGCTATGACCCGGTTTTTATCCCTGAAGAGTCCGGTATTTGCTTTGCAGAAATGACAGATGAAGCAAAAAATGCTATTTCACATCGCGGACGCGCCATCTCAAAAATGATGAAATGGCTGTCGGCCCTATGCTTATGCATAATTGCAATGCTTCCGATGCAAGCAGCCTCGTCTTCTGTCAATTGGAGACTCTTCAATACTTTCGACGACAATGTCGAGCATATATTCGATACTCCTGACAAGACCTATATTCTTGCACAAGCCCAGCTATATAATAAAAACGAAATAGACAATAAGGAAAAGCTTTTGTTTTTATTCTGTCTTGATAAGGAATCAGGCGAAATAAGGCAATATAACTCACAGAATTTTTTAAGCCAGTCGCTAATAAAGAGTGCCAACTATAATGCACAAAAAAACTACCTTATGATTGTATATGATGACAAGACCATCGATCTTCTTCATGACGATGGGACAGTCAACACAATACATGCACTGAAGAGCTATAATTCCGGCGACTCCAAGGAAGTGCGATCTATTTCTTTTGATCCTGATCTAAACAAGGCATATCTGGCTACAGACTTCGGGTATATAATCATCGACGACAAAAAGAATGAAGTGGCTTCCAGCGGCATCTACAACGAGCCAATTGACAAAGCAATTAGAGTTGCAGACCGCTTTGTGATAGTTCGCGACGGAAAGCTATATTCCGACAAGAATGACTCCAAACACCTTTTCATTTCTGACTTCAAGGAGACTGACTGGGGAGGACCCGGGAAAGTCGGCGACCTTCTGCCTCTGACTTCAAATAAATGTGTCATTTCAAGAGAAGCCGACGGCTCCTCCACCCACTACCTTGTAAGTTTTGAAACAGGAAAGGAAGATCCGGAAGTGCATGCAATCGGCAAACTTGACAATTCATATGTATCTGAGAACAAAGATGGCATCCTTTTTGCTCGATATGGCGGACTATATCAACTTAACAGAGATGCCCGATATCCGACTGACGTATCTTGCAGGAAAGAAGATGCAAACCTGGTGTGCGGAAGCTGGGATGGCAAGAACTTCTACTTCTCTAAGCCACGCGAAGGAGTATACTCCGTACGTCACGACGGCGACAATGCATGGAGCCTCACAAGCCAGCCGACACGGCCAAATGCACCGGCTGTGTTCCGATCAAACAACCTATTATACACCCCTGCCCATGGAATGCTGGCCAATACCCACGGTATCGATCAGAACTTCTCATCACGCGATGCGAAGAACCCTATTCTTCTGTCTGCAATGAAAGACCAGACATGGACAATGCATGGCCTCCCTTATCTTGACCCGGAAACTCAAGACAGGCTTAGGAATCCTTGCGGAATTGCCCAAGACCCTGAGAACCCTGATGTTTTCTATTTTGGATCCACGATGAACGGTCTGCTTCGCTATAATATCGACGACATGTCATCGCTACTCCACATGACAAAAAGTGATGACTTTCCAACTTATCCGGGACATGTCTCACTACAAGAACCCTATTCATCCTGGAGTAACGCATATATGCTACAGAATCCGGTATTTGACAGTCGTGGGAATCTTTTGGTGGCACATGTCAATACAGAAGTGGAAGGCAAATATTTCCCGGAGATATGGATATGGACCCCTGAAAAACGCAAGGCAAGCACATCTCCTGAAACTTTCCAACAATTTACAAGGCTTAAGGTCGACGGAGTAACTCCAAGTGTTGCCAATATGGTATTGCCTCTCACATATCAAGGGAATAAAGACATGGTGGTCTACTTCTCTTTGGACTTATACGAGCGACCCTTCATAGTATATGATCATAATGGAACAATCGATATTGATTCCGATGACAGACAGATCCCGATGAACACGAAAGAGCTCAAGGACACAGATGGGAAACTTGGATGCCACTATCTGTATTGCGCCATTGAAGATCCCACCACCGGGCTCGTATGGGTAGGTTCCGACAACGGAGTTTTCACATTCAATCCTAAAGAAGCATTCACTAATCCGGATGCGGTATCGAGAATCAAAGTGAGCCGTAACGACGGCACATCTCTTGCCGACTACTTGCTTGCAGGCATTGCAGTCAACGACATCTCCATCGACGGAATGGGGCGCAAATGGTTTTCGCTTTCAGGAGGTGGGCTAATATGCACATCATCTGACGGAAGGACTATTCTCCAGGAGATAAACACAGACAACTCTGCCATTCCATCAGATATGGTCTATGCCTCTTGCTACAATCCTGACAACAATTCCTTAATGGTGGCTACTTCAGCCGGACTTTGCGAATACTACCTCAACGGACAAGCGAATGAGACAGGCGCGTCTTCCTCGGCAAGAGCTTATCCTAATCCCGTTCGACACGACTATTACGGTTGGGTGACAATAGATGGGCTTGAAGAAGACTGCATAGTAAAGATAGCTGATTCCTCCGGTAATATTGTCAGGGAACTCGGACCCGCATCTGCGGGTACTGTACAATGGGACGTGTGTGGTATGGATCTTTACAGAGTACCGAGCGGAGTCTATTTTGTACTCGCATCATCAGGCCCCGGAGGAGGATCCTATAGTGAAGTCACAAAAATCCTTGTCATAAATAGATAAACACAAAAAGAATACCTTTAAATTCATCCATGGGAAAGAATAAACTGCAGAAATTCTCCGACATGGAGACCTTCGGATGCGTGCTTCAGTATCCGAGACATATACTGATAGAGAGAGGATTCCCTTATAAAGGGAAATGGAACAGCGAGTTTTTTTCTCGCTCCAATCCCATCACGCTTGAGCTTGGTTGCGGAAAGGGGGAATACACCGTAGGGCTTGCCGAAGCAAACCATGGCAGAAACTATATTGGTATAGATATCAAGGGTGCGAGGATGTGGAAAGGGGCCAAAAGTGTAGAGGAAAAAGGCATGGACAACGCCGCATTCCTGCGTACTGAAATCGAACAGATTTCAGAGTTCTTTGCACCTGACGAAGTGGATGAAATCTGGATTACATTTCCTGATCCACAAATGCAAAAGGCAAGGAAACGACTTACGTCTTCAAGATTCCTTTCCAACTATCGTAAATTTTTGCGTTCCGGAGGGACAGTAAATCTCAAGACCGACTCCCCATTCCTATACGAATATACAAGGCGACTTATTGATTTGAATGGTTTTGAAGTCATTGCCAATACCGACGATCTATATGGCAGTGGAATGGCAGACCCAGTTACGTCAATAAAGACCTTTTATGAGCAGCAATGGCTTTCTCGCGGAAAGACCATCAAGTTCATCTCTTTCCGTCTTGGAGATGGAGAAATCAAGGAGCCGGACTGTAGCGACCTTGAAAAAGACAACTATCACAGTGAATTTGGCCGCCACTCCCAAAGCAACTGATAACGGAAAACTTATAACGCATAACGTACAACGCAAAACTCAAAATGGCAATATACCCAAAACTTATACTTGACGCTCTGACAAATGTCAAGTATCCCGGCAACGGAAAAAATGTAGTAGAACTCGGCATGGTGGAAGATGACATCCGTATTGACGGCAACAAAGTGTCGTTCTCACTTATATTCGACCGCCCTACCGATCCGTTCATCAAATCTGTAGTACGCGCCGCTGAGGCGACTCTTCCGGTCTTCGCAGATCCGGATATCGACGTCAAGGGACGCATCTCGGTAAAATATCGCCACACAGAAACTCCTAAACCGGAGACACCGCTGCCCGGAGTAAAGAACATCATTGGTATCAGTTCCGGCAAAGGTGGCGTAGGAAAATCCACAGTCTCCGCCAACCTTGCCATCGCGCTTGCCGCGAAAGGCTATAAGGTCGGACTGCTTGATGCCGATATCTTCGGCCCTTCGATGCCCAAAATGTTTGGTGTAGAGGAGGAAAAACTCTATATGGTGACACAAGAAGGGAAAGACTGGATCGACCCAATAGAGAAGTTCGGAGTGAAAATGCTTAGCATTGGATTTGTAGTAGACAAGAATAGCCCGGTGCTATGGCGTGGAGGAATGGCATCAAACGCTCTCAAGCAGCTCATCACCGAAGCATGGTGGGGCGACCTTGACTATTTCCTTATAGATATGCCGCCTGGCACGAGCGACATCCATCTGACATTGGTGCAGACCCTGCCTATCACAGGTGTGATTGTGGTGAGCACTCCCCAGGAAGTAGCACTTGCCGATGCAAGGAAAGGAATTGGCATGTTCCGCAGCGACAAGATAAATGTTCCCATTCTTGGACTTGTGGAGAACATGGCGTGGTTCACTCCTGCTCCTCATCCGGAAGAAAAATATTATATTTTCGGAAATGGCGGAGCCGCTCGGCTTGCAGAAGCGATGAATGTGCCTCTGCTGGCTCAAATCCCTCTGGTAGCAGACATCTGTGAGATGGCAGACAACGGGCATCCCACGGCCACGGAATGCACCGGAGGTAACATCTCTGAAAATCCGGAGGCAAAAGCATTCTCGGATCTTGCCGACAGAGTGGTGGAGGAATGTGACCGCCGCAACCGCGATCTCCCTCCTACTCAAGCTGTTCAGACCCACTGACATAATGCATAAATAAAAATGGAGAATGGGGATTTTAGAATTTTTCATTGATAATTAATCATTAATCATTAATCATTAATTAAAGTGTCAACAGCACAAGCAGAAAACACACGCAAGGTGACTACAAGCCGCCTTACGGAAATGAAACATCGCGGAGAGAAGATATCTATGCTCACCGCTTATGACTATACATCTGCAAAACTTGTGGATGAAGCAGGAATGGACGTAATCCTTGTAGGAGACTCTGCATCAAATGTGATGGCAGGAAATGTCACAACGCTTCCCATAACACTTGACCAGATGATCTATCATGCCAAGTCTGTGATGAAAGGAGTGAAACGTGCCCTCGTTGTAGTAGACCTTCCTTTCGGCACATATCAGGGTAATTCAAAAGAGGCTCTTGCTTCGGCTATACGCGTCATGAAAGAAAGTCATGCCGAGGCACTTAAACTTGAGGGAGGTGCTGAGATAGCAGAGTCTATACAGCGTATTCTATGTGCAGGAATCCCGGTAATGGGTCATCTTGGCCTTACCCCTCAGAGCATCAACAAATTTGGCACCTATAGTGTCCGGGCCAAGGAAGAAGCAGAGGCAAAGAAACTTCTCGAAGATGCCAAGCTGCTCGAAGAAATCGGATGCTTCGCCGTCGTGCTTGAAAAGATTCCGGCTAAGCTTGCTGAGCAGGTAGCCAAGGAACTTACAATTCCTGTGATAGGCATCGGAGCAGGTGGCGGCGTGGATGGCCAGGTGCTCGTGATGCATGATATGCTCGGCATGACAATGGGGTTCTCCCCCAGATTCCTGCGTCGATATGCTAATGTAGGAGAAGTCATGACAGATGCATTCCGCCATTACATCAGCGATGTGAAGAGTGGCGATTTCCCCAACGAAAAAGAACAATATTAATATGGGAGGGCGGTTTCCCAACCGCCCAATATCTTTTTACATCCATATTCTTGACTACTATGACAATCCGAAAAGCAACGGAATCAGACACCGAATTCGTAGCGAAAACTGTCTTGACCGCTCTGGATATGGACACATCTGACCTGGAGTGGGTCAAGGCATCATGTGCCGACCCTCGCTCCATGTATTCATGGAATAAGTCACTGATAGCGGAAGAAGACGGCAAACAAATAGGCTGTATAATTTCCTATCGTGGTGATGAGTATCTCCCTATCCGTGAATACACCTGGAGCCGTTTGTGGCAAGGAGTGGATCCGGAGGTAATCAAAAAATCCGCCATCGAGACTTATCCCGGCGAATATTATCTCGACTCTCTCGCCATCGAACCCGGATATAGAGGAAAGGGACTCGGTAAAGACCTCATGTGTGCTGCCATAGACTACGGAGCTTCTTTAGGTTACCGTAAGTTTGCATTACTTGTTGCTGTAGAAAAGCCTCGGCTAAAGAAGTATTATGCTTCTTTAGGATTTGTAGAAGACAGCGAAGTAAATTTCTTCGGTCATCGCTATAAAAGAATGATAAAGAAAATATAATCAAGCCAACCTCATGTTATCGGAAAGAATACCCAAAACCGAGCATGAGGTTGTTCTGCTTTTGGAAGTTAAGGAGCTGATAGCCAATATTGAGAAAGAACCGTTCGGTGAAACGCACCTTGAGGTTAGCGAGCTGATAGGATGCACGTGTCTCTTCCGGGCCTATGAGATTATATCCTATCCCTACATTCACTGAGAATATGGGCATGACCAACTCCGCCCTTCCTGAAATTCCTGCACATATCTGACTTAGGATTGGCGGTCGATAAAATCGTATGTCATCTGATGTGGATCCAAAGGCATAATGGCGCTTCAAGTCAGTGCTTTGATCCCATTGAAAATCGACTGAGCATCCTGCACGGAATATCTTTTTAATCTGCCACATAGGGGATATATCAATACCTACCACAGGGTAATGCCCATGAAGAAGTACCGGGGTATCTCCTCCTCGATAGACACGTTTCCGCCAAGCTCCATAGGCGGTGACATCAAACTGCAGTTTATGTCTCCGTCTGATTGTGTCGACATCAAAAGAAATAGCTTTATTTGGCATTGAAGATTCCTTTCCTATATCACTCGTGACTCCGATTCTGATACCCGCCATATTTACTCCCGGATTCGGGAAAGATGTGTTTCCATTAGAGAAATGAGTTAGATCCAGACCTGCTGTCACAGCGCATCTGTCGTTAAGCTTCCAACGCAACCCTGCACCCAAGTTAATGTAAGCATTCACCTTTGATCCTACTATAAGATTGGAATAAGCCACCTCTCCATCACATTTATGCCAACCGAAAGAAGCTCCGAAATTCCATTCATAATATAGTGATATACGCTCGCTGATCTTATAAACAGGGGCTCCCTGAAAAGCATATACTGAAATAGGAGTGCCGATACCTTTTTGATTGCCAAGAAAGTTGATGGATGTGCCTATCCCCTGCCAAGCACCGGGATAGAAACTACCTTGCGGAGTGTCGGGAGCAAATGAAAAGCTATATTTAAGATGAATTGATGTGGCAAGCTTGGTAGCCCTGGCACTCTCTATGTCAACCATGCTGCTGAGTATATCATCTTTATAGGATGGGAATGCATACGATGTCCTGACATCCAGACCAATACCGCTTCTTATCTTACTGCATGTGGCATTATTCTCCCCAAAAGTATTAAGGCAGAATACAATAACCGATACTATCGATATGACATGGCGTTTTATCATTAATTTGAATCCAATTACATCTTCATTATTCAAAATTAGTAAAAAAAACGTAATTATCAAAAATTATTGTCCAATTGCAGAAAATGATGTATCTTTGCAGAAAATCATCGATTATGAGAAAAAGACACCTTGCCACTTTATTGCTCTGTATTGCAGTTACAGCTGTCACCACGTTGGCGGTATGGGGACAGACCTCAGGCACAAGACTGAAGCGTGGAAATGAGTTTCCTAAAGATACTTTGCCCAAGATAGCCCTCGCATATGTAGAGGATGCCGCAAAACGGCCGATTGATCCAAACATGTACACGCATCTGGTCTATGCTTTTGTTGAGTTCAACGATAATTGCAATGGCATTGTAGTCAAACACCCGGAGAAACTGCAATCATTGGTCGATCTGAAAAAAGAGAATCCGGATCTTAAGATATTGGTAAGTGTAGGGGGATACAAACGGGAAGGTTATAGCGAGATGACGCGCGACAAAAAGAAGCGCAAAGCATTCATCAAAGACCTGAAGCAGCTCGTTGATTCATACCAACTCGACGGGATAGACCTTGACTGGGAATTCCCCACTACCGAAAACGGAGGCCATACCGCTACCCCAAAAGATGACAGAAACTATGCCACGTTCGTCAAAGAGCTGCGCAAAGCCATAGGAAAAGATAAATGGATATCCTATTATTCCAATAATTCCGGCCTCTATATCGACCATAAGAGCATGATGCCATATGTGAGCTATGTACATGTGTCGGGCTACAACCTTGCAAGCCCCAAGGATGGGGAATCAGGAGGACATCAAAGTCCACTCTATCCGAGCAGAAAATGTGGTAAATGGTGTGTCAGCAAATGCATCGAAAAGCATATGGACTTCGGTGTGCCGAAAGAAAAGATCCTGGTGGGCATTCCATTGTTTGAGCGCGGAAAGGCACCCTTCCCATCCTACATAGATTGCCGCCACTTTGACAAATACAACGATGGACTCACTCTGCAATGGGATGAAGAGGCCCAGGCTCCATATTACGCTGACAAAAACGGTGACCTTGTAGCCGGATTTGACGATGAACGATCAATCGAAGCAAAATTCGATTTCATTCGGGCAAACGGATTCCCGGGAGTTTTTGTATGGCACCACGATGCAGATTACTCCGACTTTCGTCTTGGGAAAACCATCAAACGGCTCAGGAAATAACCTAAACTACGGTGTAAAATAGTAAAAAAGAGCACATTTTGTGCTCTTTTTTATTATACATAAATTTCCTGTCTGATCAGAATGTATCGAAGCGATATACGATAGTGCGGTGGTAGGGAGCATCGGGAGCTACACGCGGCGATGGGAATGCTGCATGGCTCGGAGCGTCAGGGAAACCTTGCGCTTCCATTGCGACACCCTCATAGTCCTCATAGCTGCGTCCTGCCACATTGGCTGGAGATCCTGCAAGATAATTGCCGGTATATACCTGCACACCCGGCTGGTCGGTCAGCACAGTCATACGGCGGCGTGATTTCGGAGAGCGAAGCACGCAAGCCTCACGTAGCTCACCATTCGGGCCATCGATACAGAAGCAATGGTCGTAGCCTTTGCCATATTTCAGCGGGGTAAAGTCTTTGTTGATGTCCTGTCCGAGAGTCTTGAATTCAGTGAAATCCATCGGAGTAGCAGCCACAGGAGCCATTTCTCCACTCGGGATGAGGGTCTCATCGCCCGGGAGGAAATATGATGCGTTAAGCTTCAGCTCATGGCCAAGCACTGAATTAGGCTCAGCACCATCAGCACCCTCAAGATTGAAGTAGGCATGATTGGTGAGATTGACCACTGTCTTTGCATCAGAAGTGGCTGAAAGGTCAATGGTCAGTTCATTGTCATCATTCCAGGTATATTTCACTTCTGTCGTAAGATTGCCGGGGTATCCCATCTCTCCGTCTTTTGAGTGATAGCGGAAGAGCACGCCATCAGGCACCTCCTCAGACTCCCAAATCTGATTCTGGAAGCCCTCAGGACCGCCGTGAAGATGATTCGGGCCGTTGTTGATTGGAAGGTCGTAGGTGATGCCATCAATCTGAAGCTTACCCTTGCAGATACGGTTGGCAAACCTGCCCGGAGTCTTTCCGGCGCAAGGGCCATCTGCAAGATAACTTGCCGGATCTGCATAGCGGATAGTCACATTTTCAATCTTGCCATTAGCATCGGGCACCGATACCTCAGTGATGCCTGCGCCAAGCGAAGAAAGCTCTACTGATGCCCCTTTGGCATTAGTGAGGCGATAGAGGGTCACCTCCCCTATCGGAGAGGCGACCTTGCGTATTGTGGTTTCCATATCGGATCAGTCGAGTTTGCGTGCGCCGTCAGAGATAACCACGTCGTAGATCATCGGAGCATGTCCATACTTATCTTCGAAACGCTCGGTGATTTCCTCTACAAACTTATCGTGGAGATCGTTCTTCACAAGGTTGATGGTGCAGCCACCGAAACCACCGCCCATGATACGGCTACCGGTTACGCCAAGCTTCTTAGCCTCATCATTAAGGAAGTCGAGCTCAACGCAGCTCACTTCATAATCTTTCGAGAGTCCTTCGTGGGTCTCATACATCTTCTTGCCAACAGTCTCGTAATCGCCTGCCACGAGAGCGTCGCAGACAGCGAGTACGCGAGCTTCCTCGCCAATCACGAAGCGGGCACGCTTGTAGTCTTCTTCAGAGATCTTGTCCTTGATGGCATCAAGTTCTTCCATAGAAGCGCCACGGAGTGACGGACGACCGAGAGCAGCAGCTACACGCTCGCAGCTTTCACGACGCTTATTGTAAGGAGAATCCTTAAGTTCATGCTTCACTCGTGAGTCAACGAGCACAAGGCGATAGTCTTCCGGATTGAAGGGGAAGTATTCGTATTCCGAGCTGCGGCAGTCAAGACGCATGAGGTTGCCCTTCTTGCCCATGACAGAAGCAAACTGGTCCATGATACCGCACTTCACACCGCAATAGTTGTGCTCTGTGCTTTGGCCGATACGTGCGAGCTCAAATTTGTCGATTTTATTATCGTTGAAAAGATCATTGAGAGCGAAAGCGAAGCAACTTTCGAGAGCAGCAGATGAGGAAAGACCTGCGCCAAGAGGCACATTGCCTGCAAACACTGCATCGAAACCTTCCACCTTGCCGCCACGCTTGATGATCTCACGGCATACGCCAAAGACGTAGCGAGCCCAGCTCTGAGAAGGAGCATCCTCTTCATTGAGACCGAACTCAGCATAGTCATCGATGTCGATTGAATATACGCGCACTTTGTCAGTGCCGTTTGGCTTGATCTCAGCCATGATCACTTTGTCGATTGCGCCGGGGAACACATAGCCTTCATTGTAGTCGGTGTGCTCGCCTATGAGGTTGATGCGACCTGCAGAAGCATACATTGTGCCGTGGTCGCCGAAACGCTGGAGGAAGAGATCGTTGATTTTTTCTTTCATGATTATTTTATTCTAAAGTTATTTGGTTAATATTTTTTCAGGCTTGTAGGGA
>JAIDSL010000004.1 GCA_029061255.1 Muribaculaceae bacterium | reverse complement strand
CAAAGGGTCGGACCATGCCTAAAAAATTGGGTGGTTATGACCGGAATGGCTGGGTGGTCTTCACCGGAATATCCACTGCAGACCCCATGTGAGCGTATTGGATGGATTTAGAGTGAACTCACCGTTTAAATCTATCTTAGGTGAGATGGACCTGGAGTTTGATGAGCTATTGGATGATCCGGATGCCACATTGTCAATAATCACATTTCCTTCAGATTGGGAAGAGGGCATGTCGTTTCCGACAACCGACACTTTCCCGACAAGATACCTGGATTCTCCTTGATTCTTTATCCTAAGCTGAACATACTTGTTATTGTGGTCGAGTTCTTGAATGGAAGATGTTTCCCTTGAAATCTCACGGTCTGGCAATAGATACTCTTCCAATGAACTTACCTGTATGTTTTTCAGATTGGCATAGTTATAGCCTCCGAAAACTGAGTATGTAGTGGAGTTCCTGTTTAGAGATGCTGCAGCCTGGTATGTACCGCTGTTGATACCTGTCGACTGCTCACCTAAAAGATGAACATATCCTCCATAGGTATAATGCTTTATGATGAAATTCAAGGCCATGTTGTCTTTGGAATACTTTCCGGTCGGTGAATCGTAAAGCTCAACCTTATCCACTTCGTTTGGCCTCAGATATACTATATCCTCCACATCGGCTGGTTGTCCGTTGATATACACGCCGGTGTACATCCCCATCGTAGAGACGGAGCCATTCTCTGATATTGTCAACCCCGGTATCATGAGATTATACAGCAGTGCATACCCTGTTGGTGAATGGTCCTTTTGCTCAGTGGTAGGAATGAACACAATATGGTCGTCATTTCTATAGACGTTTGCGGCAGTGACAACGACTTCATTCAATGTTACATTCTTTATAGTGTCGTTTTGTCCATAGACTTCCGAAGTAAACGAATAAGCAAAGACGAAACTCAAAAAAAGAATGCTTCGATTAATTATTGTCATATTCTTTACGATTGTTTTTTTATCGCAAATTTCGTAATAAAAAATGACTTTGACGTAAAACAAAGTTTATTTCAGACCTTGTTGAGACGTTTTTTTACATATTCTGCTTAAATAAATCGTCGTTACAAGTAGATTTGACTATTACTATTCTATTTGTTGGTACTTAGTATTTTTGAACTTTTACTTTTGCAATTCTTGTATACCTCCGTTTTAACGATGATGCCCATGACAGGGGTAATATGAGACACGCCATTAAGATCTGTGTAAGTAGTCGCTAATGGAGAATCCTCTACTCCATTTATCCCTCTGATACCTGAATTTTGATTCAGCGGAACATAACCACTTTCATTGACAATGTCCTGTCCTTCGGGAGTAGTAAGGAATTCAAATAATTCATAGGCAGTGCTGTTGTGGTCAATATCTGAACGAACAGCGGCATATACTTCTGTGGTGTATGGGTAGGTATTGTTCTGAACATTAGCCTTTGTCATGGGAACATCTTCCAAACCTATGGCTTTTGTGCTCCCGTTATCAACAATCACACTGTAGTAGTAGAATGGAGAAAAGCCTATGCCCTGTTTATCGTCCTCAAGTTGGTAGTAGGGAGACATCATAGTGAGACCAACTTGAAGTTCAGGAAATTCTGCAATTTTCAGACCTTCCATTACTAAAGTCTCAAACTTTTCCTGACTTCCGGAATTGCGGTTTCTTACATAAGGTCGAATTTCCTCATCGTTTCCACCGACTTCTTTCCAATTTGTTATCTCACCGGTATATATACCCTGAAGCTGACTGATTGAAAGATTATTAACAGGATTTGATGGATTTACCATAAATGTCAACGCATCCTTGGCTATGGGTTTTTCTATTAGTGTTACCCCGCATTCATCCGCATATGCCTTCTCATCTCTCGAAGTGGAACGCGCGGCAATTACAAGTTCGACCTTATCATCAATCAAATTTATGTATGACTGGTGTGTATTTGAATGTTTCAGACAGGTACTCTCCAAATATATCCTATCAGATTCCGAGCAAGTGTATTCCGGCATTATTTCTTTAATATCCGCCTCTGGGTCCTGAGTAAAAGGCCGGCGTTCCCATTTGTATCCAAAACCAAGAATCTTACACATCAGTAGATCCCTTAGAGGATCCGTTGAGTCTGATCCATCAATAATAGGGAAATCACTGATGGATATATTGGGAAGTTGAGAGAGATCTGGAGTTTCTTCAGCAGCACACGAAGAAGCACAGATCAAACTCAAAAAAAGAATGTTTCGATTAATTATTCTCATATTCCTTACGATTGTTTTTTATCGCAAATTTCGCAATAAAAAATGACTTTGACGTAAAACAAAGTTTATATCAGACCTTATTGAGACAGTTTTTTTACGTATTCTGCTTAAATAAATCGGCGTTACAAGCAGATATGTGGCTATTGAACGGATATCTCTTCCTTAGCGTAATGATACAGCTGTCCTTTCTCCCGGCAACCGTCAATAAGAGCTGAGAGATCAAGCTTGCCTTTATATTCATTGAAGGTTGTATTCATTACTGGGACACGCTATCCTACTTTTATAATAGGCTGACCGAAGAAGGAGGATAGCATTGCCAAAGTTGAAAGTGTAAAGTTATGTTGTCCACTTAGCCATTTTGTTATCTCGCTCGGCCGACGCCCAAGAGCGTCCGCGAACTGCTTTTTTGAAAGACCTCGTTCATGCATCAGCGCGTCTATGCGATCTGAAACTGCAAACGACAAATCTATCTCTGCCTTGATGTCAGCAGGAACGGATGCAATCATTTTCCGATATGCGTTCTTTGCTTCTTTCATAACTCAAAAGTATTGTCGGTTTCAATTATTCTCTCCGTGATTATCACAGAACCATTTTTCTGACCTTCATTTAGTAGTTCTTCAAATTTTTGAAGATTAAGTACATATCCACGTAATGAATCATCTTCTTCGTAAGTACGTGAATTTTTAACTCCACCATTTCCAAGAACAAGAATACCATTGGAAAGACGCAGGCAATATAATCGCAATTTTGACGAAAGTACCGGTAGAGCCACCACCGAATCGTTCATCTTTCCTTCGGGCCGGAATCGGCGTTCAAGCGCACCTTCGTCGGCAATTTTCCCAAGTATCTGGACAATACGCAGAAGATCTCGATTGAGTTTGGCATCTTTTATGAATTTATTATAGAAGCGTTCATACTCTGAGGTATCTTCTGAGTTAAATTGAATGGAATAGAGAGTGCATTGATTGCCTTCTTCCAATAAAATTAGTTCTACTTCACTCATAGTCTTGTTCTTAATTATATTGCTATAACGTAAAGTTACAACAAATATTTCATTCAAAAGTGAAAAGTACGATTTTTTCTGAGATTTGCCTTATGGTAAGCATATAAGATCATCACTACAATATCACATATCCTTTCTGTCAATCTCTCCCGTTTCAATATCGGCACTGGACACGGACAGAAACGAGAATGGGAGGTTGGAAATAGATCCCTTTATGATGATCTTGACACAAACATGTCAGGAACAAGAATATCTATGTGATAAACCGGACATCAGCCGACAATCGGAGTCGGAGGCATCTACGATTAGAATCTTGTTCATGCTCGTATCTAATTTATTGTTAAACTTATATGTTGAATAAAAATCCCTCGGACTGCGCCGAGGGAAAAGTATGTTCTATCGTTAAGTTCTATGTATCTACATTGAGAGCATATTGCAAATTTAACTCGCACAATTCTACCAAATTGTTTATAAGAGATATTGAGATACGAGACAATGTCGAACAGATAGAGTAATAAATCTGTATCATAAACACATCTTACGCTGCCGACGAATAG
>JAIDSL010000039.1 GCA_029061255.1 Muribaculaceae bacterium | reverse complement strand
TACCAATCTAATTGCATAGAGGACGCACGAGCCGTGCGTCCCTACATTAGAATATTGGCCCATTTTGCAACACCCTCTATTTTTTGCATTTTCTTAATATTTTCCCTAAATTTGCAGAATATAATTATTGCTTTATAATATGACAAATCGCAGAGGATTTATTAAAGGATGTGCAGGACTCGCTTGTGTCTGTTGGTTTGGATCGGTCTTTGACTTTACTGCCAAAGGTAGTGAGGTCGACAAAAAGCCGGAGATCAACCGGGATGAAGCTTTCGCCCTTCAGTGGATTACTGAACTGCTTGATTCGTTGGACCAAAATAATCTTTCGGAAGCTCAACTGAGAAGTATTGTCAAGTCAACGTCTCAGGCTCATCATGATCTGCTTGCCGTGCCGGAAATGGTGAAACCATATATTGGAAAACCAACCGAATTTATCGAGTTCCTGCAAAACGCATGGGGCTGGATCGTAAAGGATGACACCACAAGCCGCATGCTTATAGTCGATGAGAATAAACCGATGTGCGTTTGTCCTCTCCTCAAGAACAATTCCGATAAACTCTTCCCGGCTTTGTGCTATTGTTCAGAAGGTTTTGCCGAGAAGATGTTCTCCTACGTTTATCAGCATCCTGTGGAAGTGACAGTCGCAGCATCTGTCCAACGTGGCGATCCCTCCTGCATCTATCATGTAAAATATTGACAAGTTAAGATTTGAAACGTAGGGACGCACGAATCGTGCAATGCCGTTCAAATAAGCATTGCCCGGAGGGCAATTATATTGTTAACCATGGGCCTCTGGCCCATGGGAATTCCATACCCACTCATATCTCTGCCCCGGAGGGGCAGCACTTAGAGAATCTTTATTTGAATCGCATTGCACGGCTCGTGCGTCCGTTATTCGACATTGACTTGACAGCTCGGAGAGCTGTAATCATGCAAAAACCCCGGACTTCAGTCCGGGGTGTCCCTGTCAATAGCTCAGTAGCCTCGAAGAGGCGCTTTATGATTTAGTCATGATTTTGTTCATGGAACTGAACATCCTACTTAAGGTATCTGTCAAGGAATCTGAAGAATGTCCTCTGCCAGAGGATTGCATTCTGTGGCTTAAGGATCCAGTGGTTCTCATCAGGGAAGACGAGCATCTCTGCTTCGAGTCCATGCATCTTGGCTGCATTGAATGCCATCATACCTTGCGAGGCGAGGATGCGATAGTCGAGTTCTCCGACAGTCACGAGGATAGGAGCAGTCCAGTTGTTCACAAACTTGTGGGGTGAAGTAGCGAAAGTGCGCTGAGCAGTTGCGTTGTTCATATCCCACGGAGCACCACCCATATCAAAGTCAGCAAACCACATCTCCTCAGTCTCAAGATATTGAGCTTCCATATTGAAGATACCTGCATGAGCCACAAGAGCAGCGAAGCGACCCTCATGATGTCCTGCAAGCCAATATACTGAGAAGCCACCATAGCTTGCGCCGATTGCACCGATCTTTTTTGCTTCTACATAAGGCTGAGCTGCGATATAGTCTGTAGCCGAGAAATAGTCGCGCATATTCTGGCCACCGTAATCCCCTGAGATCTGACGGTTCCATTCCTCTCCAAAACCGGGAAGACCACGACGATTAGGTGCAATAATCACGTATCCTTGTGATGCCATGATGCGGAAGTTCCAGCGATAGCTCCAGAACTGGCTCACAGCCTGCTGCGGACCACCCTGGCAATACAGGATAGCAGGATATTTCTTGTTAGGATCGAAGTTCGGGGGTAGGATAACCCAGCATGTCATCTCCTTGCCATCGGTAGTTGGAACAAGGTGTTTTTCCACTTTTACTTCTGCCAGCTGTGAAAGGATATCCTTGTTGATTTCAGTAAGTTGCTTTACATTGCCGGCTTCTGCCACGTAGATATCATTAGGCTCAAGCATAGAATGACGCATACATGCCACCTTCCCTGTATCGCCGAGCGGCTGCACCCCTACATAGTCATACTGACCATCGGCTATCACATCGATCTTAGCGTCAGCAACGTTTATCTTGAAGATCGGCATTACACCGTCGCTGTAACCATTGAATACAATTTGCTTGCTGTCGGGAGTCCAGGCAATACCTTCAGGCCAGCGGTCCCAACCTTCAGTAAGGTCTCTCACACCGCGAGTGGCCATATCCATCACCATAAGACGCTTCTTGTCGCTCTCATACTTTGCAGTCTTCATGGAGAGGAAGGCAAGGCTCTTGCCGTCGGGTGAGAATGCAGGATCGGTGTCGTAGCCTGGCCACTCTTCTCCCGGAGTAAGACAATCGGTCTTTCCGCTTTCAAGATCATAGAGGAAAAGGTCGCTGTCGGTGGAATATGCATAGTCCATACCCTTGAGCTTGCGGCTTACATACACGAGCTGCTTGCTGTCAGGGCTCCATGCAAAGGATTCAGCGCCTCCGAATGGCTTCATTGGGCATTCAAACGGTTCTCCTGCCATGATATCCTTGGCTCCTGAGATATCTGATCCGTTGAAATCAGCTACGAAAGGATGGGGTATAGCCTCTACCCATTCGTCCCAATGCTTATACATAAGGTCGTCTACAAGGCGACCGCTTGTCTTGTCAAGTCCGGCAAAGAGAGTGGAGTCTTTTTGATTGAAATCCTTGATTGAAGTGGAATACACCACCTTCTTTGAGTCTGGAGAGAAGAGGAAGCATTCTACTCCGCTTTCTACTGCGGAATGGCATACCGCATTGCGTCCGTCGGGTTCCATAGAGAAGATCTGCATCTTACCCTGAGTGTCTTTTCCGAGATATGCAATACGCTCACCACCGTTGATCCATTGCAGGTTGCCTTCCGATCCCGCTGTATGGGTAAGACGGGTAACCTCTCCACCTTCGGCGGGAACCGTATAGATTTCCGAGTTGCCTTTATTTTCCTTGACATCCTCATACTTGATAGTGAAAGCGATTGTCTTTCCATCAGGTGAGGCTACGGCTCCGTTCACCTGTCCGAGGGCTTCGAGCACCTCCGGCGTCATCTGGCCGTCGACGATGTTGATCTCGGGCTTTTC
>JAIDSL010000038.1 GCA_029061255.1 Muribaculaceae bacterium | reverse complement strand
CTTTTTAGTGCTTTCTGATAACTGCTTAGGTCTCAGTGTTATGGGTTACGTGATAAGGGATAAGGGATAAGGGATAAGGGATAAGGGATAAGGGATAAGGGATAAGGGATAAGTGCTGAGAAACTATTATGAGGAATTTAAGGATATTTTTTGAATATATTGATGGCTGGATGAGGGCTGTTGCTCTTATTCTTATGGTTTTTGCATTCGGGCCGGTTATGATTGGTCAGACTGCTCCTGACTCGATATCCATCTGTCCACCCGGAGAAGCAGCGGAGGTGATCGAGCCGGAGCCTGCACAGGGAAGCGAGTCGAGACTCATGACTCTTGAAGAAATAGCAGTTGCCACCGATACAATTATTGCTAACTATGACTCTGAGTGGAAAGATCTTTCCATGCAGGGCAAACTCTCTTTCGATGGGCTGCCGATGTCGGTCAGTGTGAAACTCTATATGAAAAGAGGAGAATCAGTAATCCTTTCTGCCCGCGCTCCGATTTTTGGAGAGGTGGCGAGAGTAGAGATTTGCCAAGATTCTATTGTGCTCATCAACAAACATACCCGAACATACAATGTGCAGTCGCTTACCGGGCTTGACGTCGATTCCAAGGCTTATCTATGCGACTTGCAGGATATCCTGCTCGGGCAGGTGGCTTTCCCCGGACATGGGCGAATCACGCCACAGAATGCTTCGCAGTCTCAATGGATAGATCTCCCTACTGATGATGCACTGATATATCCTTCTGCGGAATTACAGGTTGCAGGCACGGAATATGGTTTTGTCATGGATTCACTTTGCTGGCAATTGAAATCGTTTGTTCTGATGCTCAGCAAGACAGGCGTGGTGGTGGAGACGAAATATCTTTATGGCAATAAGGGTTGGACGCTGGGGATTGAAATAACTCTTCCCAAGAAGAAGCTTGGCGGCGAGGCTCAGCTTTCATATCCTGATTATAATCCGACTCCACTTGAATTCACAGCACTCGGATCGAAGTATCGTAAGGTAGACTTTAAGGAACTGATGAGATTTTAGGTCATTTCATAATTCATAATTCATAATCTGATAGATGAAGCGTTTTTTGACAAGCAACTTTTATGTAAAATCCCTGGTCGCTTTGGTGGCTATGGTGCTTGTTTGCAGTATGCCTGACTTTGATTTGGTTGGCACGGTAGTGGCGCAGACGAAGACGACAACTTCCAAGAAGAAAAAGGGAACTTCTACGGGTACTCAAAAAAAGGGTTCTACCGCTCAAAAAAAAGCCACATCTAATAAAAAAACTACTTCAAATCAGAAAAAGTCGCCTTCCTCAACTAAGAAGTCTACATCGGCTCCCAAAAAGAATGTGTCGAATCAAAAGAAGTCTGCAAAGGCTACCTCTTCACCTACATCTTCGGCTGAGGCTAAGAGGCTACAGGAAGCTGCACAGCGTGAGATTCAACAGACCAAGGAGCAGCTTCGCCTCAATGAGGAGCAGGTGAAGACCGGGCTTTCCGACCTGAACCGTCTTTCGTCTGAAATTGCAACGGGGCGTACACAAGTGCAGGGATTACAAAAGAAAGTGGCATCACTTAACAGTGAGATCACTCACTTGGGCGAGGAGATAGTGAAAAATGAATCGGAACTCAAGTTGATGCGTGAGGAGTATCTGAAGGCAGTAAAAAAGATGAGATTGACAAAGAGAAATCAATCGACGCTTGCCTTTATCTTTGCATCAGAGAACTTCAATCAGGCGATGCGCAGAATTCGCTATATGCGTCAGTTTTCGGAATGGAAATCTCGCAAAAGCGCAGATATTGATAAAAAAATAGAACAGCTTGGAAGTGAGCGTACTCGCTTGGCAGAGGTAAAGGAATCGCAGACTGTAGCTCTTGACCAGCTTTCCAAGTCGCAGGCGCAACTGGAGGCAAACCATAAGAAGCAGGAGGAGCTCGTGGCTACATTGCGTCGCAATGGCGATGCCCTGCAGGCTCATCTTGTGGCAAAACAGAATGAGGCAAACCGTCTGAAGGAGACTATCTCAGCACTTATTGCACAGGAACAGGCAAAGGCAGAGGCTGAGCGCAAGGCACGTGAAAAGGCTGAAGCAGAGCGGATAGCAAGGGAAAAGGCAGAGGCAGAGCGCAAGGCTGCAGAAAAGGCAGCTGCAGAGAAAGCATTGGCAGAAAAGGCAGCCGCTGATAAGGCAAAGGCTGATAAGAAAGCGGCGGAAGACAAAGTGGATGCCGACAAAAAATTTGCAGAAGCGAAAGCTAAGGCTGAGGAGAAAGCCCGCAAGGAAAAAGAGAAGAAAGATAAAAAGAAGAATAAGAACAGTGAGAAATCTTCTCGCAAGAAACAAGACCGCAGGGATAAGACAATCGACAATATGAAGGAAAAGTCGAATGTAGCCGAGGCGGCTCCTGTCACGACACCTAAGGCAGTCGAAAAGAATGCTGAGAGTCAGTCATATAAGGTGGATTTTGCGAGCCTTCGCGGTAAGTTGCCACGTCCTGTAGATGGGGGATGGCGGATCACCAACCCATTTGGACGCCATGCGATGCCGGAATTGCCTGAAGTGGAATATGACAATCCGGGTATTGATGCAGAAGTGGCTACAGGAGCAACAGTGAAGTCGGTTTGTGGAGGAAAAGTGTCGGGTGTCTACAAGGTAGCCGGTTACGGCACTGTAGTCATTGTGAACCACGGTGATTACTACACAGTCTATGGCAATCTCTCCTCCGCCAATGTCACTGTAGGCACACAAGTCGGAAGTGGCTATGCGTTAGGAACTGCGGGCACTGATCCCGATGATTCCCGTCGTGGCTCTGTCCACTTCGAGGTCTGGAAGGGACGCGAGAAGCAGAACCCCTCCTCCTGGCTCCGCTAAGTATTTATATTTGCACTTTGAGTGGATAAATGTGTATTTTTTGTATGTTTCTTTGAATATTTGGAAATTATTTTGTCGTAAGATTTGGCTGGAATGATAAAAAAATGTAATTTTGTATTTTTAACAGGTAATTCTTGTTTTTAACAGGTGAATCTTATGGTAAATCAGTTGAGAAGCGCGGCTACGACCGAGGGGCGGCGAATGGCAGGAGCCAGGGCACTTTGGAGAGCCAACGGCATGAAAGAGGAGCAATTTGGCAAACCTATAATAGCGATAGTCAATTCCTTCACTCAGTTTGTGCCCGGACATACACATCTTCACGAAATCGGACAGATAATAAAGAAAGAGATAGAAGCTCTCGGCTGCTATGCGGCTGAGTTCAATACTATAGCCATCGATGATGGTATCGCTATGGGGCACGACGGAATGCTTTATTCACTCCCTTCCCGCGACCTGATTGCTGACTCTGTGGAATATATGGTCAATGCCCATAAGGCTGATGCCATGATCTGCATCAGCAACTGCGACAAGATCACCCCGGGTATGCTTATGGCGGCCATGCGCCTGAATATCCCGACTATGTTCGTCTCCGGAGGCCCGATGGAGGCTGGACGCGCCGGGGATAGAAAGCTGGACCTTATCGACATCATGATAGACTCTGCCGATCCTTCAGTGACTGACAGTGATGTGGAGGTGCTCGAGCGTGAAGGATGCCCTACGTGCGGCTCTTGCTCAGGTATGTTTACCGCCAACTCAATGAACTCCCTCAACGAAGCCATAGGACTTGCACTCCCCGGCAATGGCAGCGTGCTTGCTACCCACGTCAGCCGCATGAAGCTCTTTAAGGAAGCAGCGCGTATTATAGTGGAAAATGCATTCAAGTATTATCGCGACGGCGATGACTCCGTATTGCCGCGCAATATCGCGACCCGCGAAGCCTTCCTTAACGCTATGTCGCTCGACATAGCAATGGGAGGAAGCACCAATACTGTGCTGCATCTGCTTGCCATAGCCAATGAAGGAGGAGTCAATTTCACCCTTGACGACATTGATGCGCTTTCGCGCAAAGTGCCGGTTCTCTGTAAGGTAGCCCCGAATTCCCATTACCATATGGAAGACGTGAATCGTGCAGGTGGCATCCTCTCCATAATGAAACAACTTGCTGACAAAGGGCTTATCGATACTTCTGTGAAGAGAGCCGATGGATTGACTCTTGCTGAGGCAATTGATAAATATGCAATTGGTGGAGATTCATACTCTGAAGAGGCCGATATACTTTGGCGTTCCGCTCCCGGACTCGTTCATACCACTGAAGCAGGAAGCCAGACCATGATGTATCGTGAGCTTGACACAGACCGCGAAAACGGGTGTGTGCGCGACTGCGAACATGCCTATGTGAAAGATGGAGGTCTTGCCGTGCTTAAAGGCAATATAGCCAAGGATGGTTGTGTAGTAAAGACAGCGGGTGTAGATGAAAGTATCTTCAGGTTCTCCGGACCTGCAAAGGTGTTCCAAAGTCAGGATCAGGCAGTAGATGGCATCCTTGGAGGCAAGGTGAAGAGCGGAGATGTGGTTGTCATCACATTTGAGGGGCCGAAAGGTGGTCCCGGTATGCAGGAAATGCTTTATCCTACAAGCTATATCAAAAGCATGCACCTTGGCAAGGAATGTGCGCTTATTACTGACGGCCGATTCTCAGGCGGCACATCCGGGCTCTCAATCGGTCATGTGTCACCCGAGGCAGCTGCCGGAGGCAATATAGGGCTTGTTCGCGACGGCGACATCATCGAGATTGATATTCCAGCAAGGACAATCAATGTCAGGCTTTCCGACGAAGAATTGGCAGCTCGCCGCAAGGAAGAGGAGGCTCATGGCAAAGATGCGTTTACGCCGCGAGGACGAGACCGTAAAGTGAGTCGGGCACTCAGGGCTTATGCGGCTAACGTCACTTCTGCCGATAAAGGGGGAGTGCGTTGTGAGTTGTGATGTTGTGTAGTTTGGGTGTTGTTAAGTTGTGGGGTGGAGTTAAGATAAAATAATCAGATATGGAAGAAAAGATAACCGGTTCGGAGATATTGATCCGTGCTTTGGCTGATAATGGTGTCGAATGTATGTTTGGCTACCCGGGAGGTCAGATAATGCCGGTGTATGACAAGATATATGAAAACGAGCAAGGTGTGAGGCATTATCTTGCGCGCCATGAGCAGGGTGCCATTCATGCAGCGGAGGGTTATGCCCGTGCTACAGGACGCACCGGGGTAGTGATCACCACATCCGGTCCCGGAGCAATGAACCTTCTTACAGGTCTGGCAGATGCACTCATGGACAGTACTCCAATCGTAGCTATCTCCGGCCAAGTGGGTACTGCTATGCTTGGCAAGGATGCCTTTCAGGAGAGCGACGTGATATCAAGTGTCCTCCCCGTGACAAAATGGGCTTTTCAAGTGCGTAGGCCGGAAGATATAGCGCCGGCTTTAAGCCGCGCATTCTATATAGCAAACTCAGGGCGCCCCGGCCCGGTTGTGATAGACCTTGCCCGCGATGCTCAGGTGGGAACCGCTGTCTATGAAAAACAGACAGCTCCCTTCATCCGTAGTTATGATTCGGATCCCGTGCCGGCTGAGGGAGTCATCGAGGGGGCGGCCAGACTCATTAATGAGTCTGAACGTCCGCTTGTGCTTGCCGGGCATGGGGTGATGATAGCCGGTGCGGAGAATGTCCTTTCTGATTTAGCAGAAAAGGGTGAACTGCCGGTGGGCACCACGATGCTTGGCCTTTCTTCCATTCCTTCTGATCATCCGCAATATGTAGGGATGCTCGGGATGCACGGCAACCTTGGCCCGAATATCAACACCAATCGTGCAGACCTTATCATAGCGGTGGGCATGCGTTTCGACGATCGTGTGATAGGGGATATAAAAAAATATGCACCAAATGCTAAGATAATCCATATCGATATTGACGAGAGTGAATTTGACAAGATGATCAAATGCGATCTTCATGTTCATTCAGATGCCCGCAAGGCGCTTGAAGCCCTTTTGCCTCTTGTAGAGAGCAAATCGCGTAAAGTATGGCGAGCATCTTTTGACCAGCATCGTCATGTGGAAGAGGAGAGAGTGATGGCGCGCGAACTCAAGTGTGCCGCTCCCGATGGACGTATGCTTATGGGGGGAGTAGTGAGAAAGGTATGCGAAGCATTTGGCAATGATGCGGTAGTAGTGACAGACGTTGGTCAAAACCAGATGTTTGCCGTCAAGTATTCCCGTTTTAATAAATCACGCAGTCTTATCTCTTCCGGCGGATTGGGCACAATGGGATTTGGTTTGCCTGCAGCTATCGGTGCAAAGATTGGTGTGCCTGACAGGGATGTAGTGCTTTTCTGTGGCGACGGAGGCCTCCAGATGACGGTGGAGGAATTAGGAATGATCATGGAATATGGTATAGATGTCAAGATCGTATTGCTCAACAACAACTTCCTTGGCAATGTCCGCCAGTGGCAACATCTTTTCTTTAATGGTCGCTACAGCAGCACTCCAATGGTAAATCCGGATTTTAAGATGCTTGCCGGAGCATATGGAATAGATGCTGCAGACGTAGCTGACGCATCCCAACTTGATGATGCTATAGCCAAGATGGCTGCCCATGATGGGGCTTATCTTCTCAATGTCAACATTGATGAGACGGATATGATTTTCCCGATGACTCCGGGGGGCAACGGGGTAGACGAGATATTGCTTAATCAATCAGAATACTATAAACCGGTCTGAAGCTATGGAAGAACAATTGTTTACAATCGCGGTGTACACAGAAAACAGGGTTACGCTTCTCCATCAGATATCTATGATCTTCAGCCGTCGCTGTCTCAATATCGACAGTATGACTGTCAGTGCATGCTCGATAGAAGGAGTGCATAAGTTCACTATCACCTGCCGATCCACTCGCCCGATGATGGAGCATGTGGTGAAACAGATAGAGAAACGAATTGACGTAATCAAAGCTTTCCTTCTTACCGACGATGAGATTCTCTTTCAGGAAGTGGCTCTTTATAAGGTGCCTACAGAAAATGTGGTCAACACCGACATTGAGGAAATAGTAAGAAAGCATGGAGCACGGGTGCTTGAGATTCATCCGGAATACACAGTGTTTGAGAAGACCGGGCATACCGACGAGATCAAGGAACTTTATGAACACTTGAAACCGCTCGGCATCCGACAGTTTGTCAGATCCGGCCGAATAGCCGTCACCCGATCATCTCGCGAACTCGTAGATGAATTCCTCGAGATGAGAGCGGAGAGGAATAGCGGAGAGTGAGGATAAGGGTTTGGAGTGGATTAAAATTCTCAATTAAAAATATTATAATATGGCAAAAATGAAATTTGGCGCAGTCGAGGAGACTGTAGTCACCAGAGAGGAGTTCCCTCTGGAGAAAGCACGTGAGATACTTAAGGATGAGACCATCGCAGTGATCGGTTATGGTGTGCAGGGCCCTGGCCAGAGCCTCAATCTCCGCGACAATGGCTTCAACGTGATTGTTGGCCAGCGCGAGGGCAAGACCTATGACAAGGCTGTTGCAGACGGATGGGTACCCGGAGAGACCCTTTTCTCTATCGAAGAAGCTTGCAAGAAGGGCACTATCATCATGTGTCTTCTTTCTGATGCTGCGGTGCTTTCTGTATGGCCTACCATCAAGCAGAACCTCACTCCCGGCAAGGCACTCTATTTCTCACATGGTTTTGCCATTGCGTGGCCTGAGCGCACAGGTGTGGTGCCCCCGGCTGACGTTGACGTTATTCTCGTGGCTCCTAAGGGAAGCGGCACATCACTCCGCACCATGTTTCTCGAAGGTCGCGGCCTGAATTCAAGCTACGCCATCGAACAGGATTACACCGGACGTGCTCTTGATCGCACTCTTGCTCTTGCCATTGGTATTGGCTCAGGCTATATCTTCGAGACTACTTTCAAACGCGAGGCATACAGCGACCTCACCGGCGAGCGCGGTAGCCTTATGGGTGCCATCCAGGGTCTCTTCCTTGCGCAATATGAAGTGCTCCGTGAAAATGGGCATACTCCCTCAGAGGCTTTCAATGAGACTGTAGAGGAACTCACGCAGTCGCTGATGCCGCTCGTAGCCAAGAAGGGTATGGACTGGATGTATGCCAACTGCTCCACTACCGCACAGCGTGGCGCACTTGACTGGATGACTCCTTTCCATGATGCCATCAAGCCTGTGATGCAAAAGCTCTATAAGAGTGTAGCCGATGGCGTTGAGGCTCAGAACTCAATTGACTCTAACTCTAAGCCTGACTATCGCGAGGGCCTCGAGAAAGAACTCAAGGATCTGCGCGAGAGTGAGATGTGGCAGGCCGGTGCTGTAGTTCGTGGCTTGCGTCCTGAAGGAAACTGATTTAATGCATAATGCATAATGCATAATCGGCTACACAACTAAAATGCATTAAGCAATGAATATGGGAGAGGGGAGACCTTCTCCCATTTTTTTTTCAGCTGTCTCTATTTTGATATCGTCGTAAAGGCCAAGGTCGATGAAACTTTGGAGTAGGGTAGGGCCACCTTCTACCATGATGGAAGTGACACCATCCTTATAAAGCTCATGCATCTGCTGCTCAAGGTCGTGGCGTGGTTCCACCCGACGTGGGGCGCGCCCGGGCCAGTGACGGCAATCAAGACGTGGATGATCTATCTCGAGAGTGTTTTTCCCCACCATGATGGCATCTACCATAGAGCGGCGTCGGTGCATCCAGACAGAAGAAACCGGCGTAGAGAACTGCACGGGGTATGGCTTGCCATCGTTGTCGATGCCTGCCATGAATCCATCGGCGCTCTGCGCCCATTTTAATTGTATCCAAGGGCGTCCGAGGCGGTGTGCTGTCAGGAATCGGACGTTGAGTGCGTCGCATTCCTCACGTAGCACATTTTCCGTGACCTCTATTCCTGCCTCGCGCAGCATGCGTATGCCGCGCCCACTTACCTCAGGGAACGGATCGGCGCTTCCCACTGCCACACGTGGGATTCCGGTGTCGATGATCAGCTTGGCGCATGGTGGTGTCTTGCCGTAGTGGGAGCATGGCTCGAGTGTGACATAAATTGTCGAGTCCTTGAGCAGATGCTTGTCGGATTCCTTTACAGAATTGACTGCACACACTTCGGCATGCGGCCCACCATAGCGATGATGGTAGCCCTCTCCAATGATTCTGCCGTCGGCAGCAACAATCACTGCTCCTACCATTGGGTTGGGAGATACAAGGCCTTCTCCGAGGCGCGCAAGCTGGAGAGCACGCTTCATATATTTAGTGTCTATCTGCATAGTGGCATTTGTTTTTTGCAAAAATAGTCAAAAATCACAAAACGTGCAAGCGTTTTCATGTTCGGGACAGCACGTTTTACTAAAAGTTGTTAAAAACGGCCGAAACAGTCGAATAAGCCGAAAAAAGTTGCCTTTAGATGTCGGTTTATTTGGCAAATAATGTTAATTTTGCAAGTTGAAACTACGCGCTTCTGCGTTTAAAACATACGCTTGTGAATTTAAAGAACTCATTATTAAGTGGTTTGATGCTGTCGGCATGCATTGCGTTGCTGATGGGATCATTGTCTTCATGCAATAAAAAGACAGAAACGGAAGAGGATATATATATGCCGGCTTCATCAGTAGCTGTGACCAATTTTAGCCTGAAATCTAAAAATGGATCGAAGGTGAAACTGGACTCCGTGTTTTTCTCCATAGACCTTAACAGGGGCGTGATATTCAATGCAGATTCACTCCCGGTAGGTACGGATATCACCAAGCTGGTGCCTGTCATTTCTTATTCTCCATCAGCCTCTGCTGTCACTCTCACGCAGTCTGGGGGGAAGACCACCGGCGAGATAGATTATAAGACAAACCCATCAGACTCGGTTGACTTTTCCGGAAAGGTAGTGTTGAAAATCACGGCTGAAGACAAGACTACAACCCGGTCATACGACATTAAGGTCAATGTGCATAAGTTAGAGCCGGATTCTCTTGTATGGGATCAGCTCGCCGTGACTCAGATGCCATCTCGCCAGGGAAATCCAAAATCGCAGAAAACTGTGATGTATAATGGCAGGCCTTACTCTCTTATAAATGAAGCCGACAATAGCTATACAATGTCAGTAGCCACCGATATCCTTCAGGGTGTCTGGGATAAACTGCCGTTGACATTGGATTTCGAGCCGGATGTGAGGTCACTTAATGCCACTTCAAAGCAGATGTATCTTCTTGATGCCGGTGGAGTGCTTCATACTTCATCTGATGGCGTTTCATGGGATAATACCGGTTGCGTCTGGACCAATATTATTGGCGCATATGGCGACATAATGCTTGGAATCAGAAATGAAGGAGGCACGCTTATGCATACCTGCTGGCCAACTGATTCAGGATATGCAGAGGCTGAGGTGAGTAGTGATTTCCCTGTGGCGGATTACTCGGATTTCGTGCAGTTCAGCAATCGCTGGACCACTCTTCCCATTGGATTCATGACAGGGGGCAGGCTTGCTGACGGGTCATTCACAGACAAGACCTGGGGCTTTGACGGCGATCATTGGGCAGTGTTGTCGGAAGGCATGACGCCTCCCGTGGCAGGCCCGACACTTGTGCCTTACTACGTCTACCGTAAGACTACCTCATCACTCGTGCAGAAAGAGTTCTCTGTATGGATGATGATTGGAGGCCTGCGCCACGATGGATATTACAACCGCACCATCTACGTATCATACGACAATGGTGTCAACTGGTATGCCGCCGACACTCAGATGCAGCTCCCCGACCATTTCCCTGCTCTCCGCGACCTCGATGGCATTGTGGCGGAGTGGCCTAAGCAAGCGTCACTTCAAAGCAACTGGACAGATACCCCAAGCCGAGGGCTTCCGGGGATGGCGCGTGTGAAATATAGTGTGGAAGACTATGAGGTATATTGGGACTGCCCATACATCTATATATTCGGTGGAGTAAAATCCAACGGTGCTCTTAACGATGAGGTGTGGCGTGGAGTTCTCAACCGGCTTACCTTTACTCCTCAATTCTAAAATGAGATGAAGAAGCTCGCCACTGTCATACTGCTGACCGCGCTCTGCATCGGGACTTCACAGAAAGTCTCGGCGCAGGAAGACTATCGGTTTGATGCCGGGGGCGGTATTGGTATGACGGGATACCTTGGCGATGCTAACACCTCAAGCCTATGGAGCAATCCCGGGTTTGACGGCATGTTGCTCTTCCGATATATACGCAGTCCGAGGATTGCCTTCAAGACAGGGCTATATGTGGGGACTCTCTCCGGAAATACGGAAGATATGACCGATGTGTTGCCTGATGCTGCTCAGTTTAAATTCTCCACGACGTTCTTTGAACTTAGTGAGATGTTTGAATTCAATTTCTTCAACTACGGCATAGGGGAGAAATATAGAAAACTGAAGCGTTGGAGCCCTTACATTACGGCAGGCCTTGGAGCCACAGTATGGATAACAGACGGCTATACCGGAGTAGCGATGACGCTACCTTTTGGCATAGGCGCCAAATATAAGATAAAAGAGAGGCTTAATCTGGGGGTGGAATTCCTTATGAAGAAGACTTTCTCTGACAAGGTGGATGGCCCTATGCTGTCTGACCCTCATGCAATAAAGTCGGGTTTTGCTAAGAACACCGACTGGTATTCAACTCTGTCAGTGACGCTCAGCTATGAGTTTTCAAAGCGGTGTGCCACTTGCAACTATAGATAAAATTACTCCGAATGGAAACACTTGAAGATATACTTGGCAGACTCGACATGACGCGCATACCGCGCCATGTGGCCATGATTATGGATGGAAACGGCCGTTGGGCAAAAAACCGCGACAAGGTGCGCAGTGATGGTCACTATGAAGGGATCACAAGCGTGCACAATGTCACCGCCCTTTCATCCGATCTCGGTATGGAATACCTGACCCTCTATGCGTTCAGCACGGAAAACTGGAACCGTCCGAAGGAGGAAGTCGACACGCTGATGACCATCATCGGATGGGCAATAGCAAGGGAACTCCCTGAGCTGCTTCAGAACAACGTGAAGATCAATCTTCTCGGCGACATAGAGAGAGTGCCTGAGGGTCCGCGTGCGGAGCTCTACGATTCTCGCGACAAGACGGCGCATTGCACCGGCCTACAGCTGAATATCTGCATAAGCTACTCTTCAAGGTGGGAGATTGCCGACGCTGCGCGCAAGCTTGCCCGGGAGGCGGCTGAAGGAAAATTGAATCCGGATGATATTGACGAGACAGTTTTCGCCAATCATCTCGCCACTGCCGGAATGCCTGACCCGGATCTCCTGATACGCACCGGAGGAGAAGAGCGCATCAGCAATTATCTGCTTTGGCAGATTGCCTACAGTGAGCTTTACTTCACTCCAATTCTATGGCCCGACTTCGGGAAGAAGGAATATGCACTCGCTCTCATCGACTATCAGCAGAGGGAGAGAAGATTCGGGAAGACCTCAGAGCAGGTGGCCCAGTGACGACTTCCAGCTCTAAAACTCCACAACTCCACAACCGCACAACACAACAACTTAAATATGACATTGACAAGAACGCTAAGACGGATTATACTTGCAGTCGCCGCAGTCGCCGCGACTCTGACCGCCACGGCACAGACACCCACCAACGATACGATTTACGCTCCTGATATCATATACAGCCCCATCCCAAAGGTGTACGAAATAGCCGGCATCAAGGTGACGGGAGTCCCTGATGTGGAAGACTACGTAATAATTGGATATTCCGGTCTGTCGATAGGGGAGCGCATTGAAATTCCGGGCGATGCCATCTCCACTGCCGTAAAGCGATTCTATCGTCAAGGTCTCTACTCAAAGGTGGAAATCAATCTTGAGAAGACTGTAGGCGACAAGGCTTGGCTTGAAATATCGCTGAAGCAGCAGCCCCGTATGGCTGAACTCCGCTTCACTGGCGTGAAAAGTGGCGAGAAGAAAGACCTCATGGAGCGTCTTGGGGTGGAGAAAGGGCAGCAGCTCACCCCAAATATCGTGGCACGTATCGTGCAAGTCGTAAAGCAGTTCTATTCTGACAAGGGCTTCAAGAATGTAATCGTGACTTCATCCCAGCAGCCCGACCTTTCTCAGGAAAACTATGACTTCCTGACCATCAATGTCGATCGCCAGAACAAGGTGAAGGTGCATAAGATTTATGTCAATGGCAACCAAGTGCTCTCCGACCGCAAATTCAAGAATGCGATGAAGAAGACCAATGAGAACCATGACATTCTCAATCTCTTCAAACAGAAGAAATTTGTGGACTCGGATTATGCCGACGATAAGATACGAATCATAGAGAAGTATAATGAGCTTGGCTATCGCGATGCAGAGATCGTAAGCGACTCAATCGTGAAATATGATGATAAGGAAATTGATATCTATCTTACGGTAGATGAAGGCGACCGTTACTACATAAAAGATATCAATTGGGTGGGAAACACATTGTATTCCACCGACTTCCTCAATCAAGTGCTTGGTATGTATCCCGGCGATGTCTACAACCAGAAGCGACTCTCCAAGCGCACACAGGAAGATGATGACGCCGTGGCAAACTATTATCTCGACAATGGCTATCTATTCTTCCAGCTTGTGCCTATCGAGCAGCAGGTGAGTGGCGACAGCATCTCCCTCATGATGCGCATCTTCGAAGGACAGCCGGCCAAGATCAATAAGGTGGTGATCAACGGCAACGACCAGCTTTATGAAAAGGTGATCCGTCGCGAACTGCGTGTAAAGCCCGGTGACTTGTTCTCAAAAAGTGCGCTCATGAACTCGGCACGTGAGATTGCAGCATCCGGACATTTCGACCCGGAGACAATGGGTGTGAACCCTATTACGAATGATGCTGATGGAACAGTGGATATCGTATTCGATCTTGAGCAGAAGGCCAATGATAAGGTGCAGCTTTCACTCGGTTGGGGCCAGACAGGCGTCACGGGCCAGGTGGCACTTTCTTTCTCCAACTTCTCAATAAAGAATCTCTTCAATCCGCAGAGCTACCGGGGCATAATACCGCGTGGCGACGGACAGACATTCTCTATATCGGCACAGACCAATGCCAAGTATTATCAGAGCTACAACATCAGTTTCTTTGACCCATGGCTTGGTGGAAAGCGTCCGAATTCATTCTCTTTCTCTGTTGACTATAGCCGCTCTACAGGTGTCAACAGCCGATTCTATACCAATCAGTATTTTAATTCGGGCCTGTATAATAACTATTATCTCGGTAGTATGTATAATAGCGGCTATGGACAGTATGCCTACCAGAATGCGTATGACCCGAATAAGGTGCTTCAGCTTGCCGGCGTGACGGCAGCATATGGCACACGCCTTACGTGGCCCGATGATATGTTCCAGTTCCAGGTCTCACTTGCCTACCGTTGGTATTATCTTAAGAACTGGGATTATCTGCGATTCATGAATACCGGTTCCGCCAACTCAGTAGTGCTTGGCCTCACACTGAGCCGCAACACGACCAACCAACCGATCTATCCTCGTAGTGGCTCAAGCTTTATGCTTTCTCTCCAGATGACTCCGCCTTGGACATCAATCCGTAAGGGACATGACTGGAAGAAACTTGCTGAGGAGGCTAACGCCCGCAATGTAAAAGCCCAGGCAGAGCTCTACAAGTGGATAGAATACTGGAAGCTCAAGTTCCAGGCAAAGACCTTCACTCCGCTTACTGATCCAGAAGGCAACTGGACTCTCGTGATGATGACGAAGGCTGATTTTGCACTCCTCGGTTCTTACAACAAGTATGTGAAGTCACCTTTCGAGACATTCTACTTCGGTGGCGACGGTATGACGGGTAGCTATACATATGCAACGGAGACTGTCTCAATGCGAGGATACGAGAACGGCCAGTTCACTCCCTACTATTATGAAGCGTATGCATATTCGAAGTTTACTTTCGAGCTACGTTTCCCATTCATGCTTCAGCCTAACACCACCATCTTTGCGCTCGCCTTTGCTGAGGCAGGTAATGCCTGGACAGACATCAATGCCTTTGCACCGTTCAACCTGAAGCGTTCGGCAGGTGTCGGAGTCAGACTCTATCTCTCTATGCTTGGCTTCCTCGGTATCGACTGGGGCTACGGTTTCGACAAGGTATGGGGCAAACGCGGAGGCGGCAACCTGCACTTTGTGCTCGGACAGGAGTTCTAACGCGTTTTACGTTTTACGTTGTGCGTTGTGCGAGATTTAAACTTTAGAGTGGCTATTTTGTCTTTAAAGTAGTATGAACTTAAAAAATAGGAATAACATGAAGAAAATTATCATATCTTTGGCATTCGTGATGGTTGCAGTGCTGGGAGCTTATGCCCAGAAATTTGCGCTTGTGGATATGGACTATATCCTTCGTAACGTGCCCAGCTATGAGATGGCAAACGAGCAGCTGAATCAAGTGTCGCAGCGTTGGGAGCGCGAGGTGACCGAGCTTTCGAAAGAGGCTGAGACCATGTATAAGAACTATCAGTCGGAGATGATATTCCTGACTGACGACCAGAAGAAAAGTCGTGAGGAGGAGCTCGTGGCTAAGGAAAAAGAGGTGACTGATCTTCGATATAAATATTTCGGTCCGGAAGGTGAGCTTTTCAAGAAGCGCCAGAGCCTTATGAAGCCTATTCAGGAAGATGTATATAATGCCGTGAAGGCAGTCTGCGAAGAGAAGGGATATCAGGTGATCTTCGACCGCGCATCGTCGCAGAGCATTGTCTTTGCCTCCCCAAAGATTGATGTCAGCAACGAAGTGCTCGCAAAACTCGGATATTCTAAGTGATTTGAAATATTAAACAATAACAAATAAACTAAACAAGAAAGAAATGATCAAGAAAGTACTTTTGGCAATCGCGCTTATCTGCCCGATGCTCCTGTCTGCACAGACCCTCAAGATCGGACTCGTAGATTTCGGTTCAATCTTTGAAGTCATGCCCGAGACCACTGCAGCCCGCAACCAGCTCAAGGAAGTGAGTGACAAATACGATGCTGAATATAAGAAATTAGGCGAGGAAATGAATCGCTTGGTGGAAGAATATCAGAAGATGGCTGAGAATGAACTCCCGGCTATCAAGGAGCGTAAGACCCGCGAACTTAGCGACTATCAGCAGAAGGTGCAGCAGTTTGAACAGAATGCTATGCAGGATCTCAATAAGATGCAGAGCGACCTGTATGGTCCTATCCAGCAGAAAATAGCTCAGGCTATAGAGAGCGTGGGACGCGAAGGCAACTACTCGCTCATCCAGATGTATGACCCGCAGCTTGTTCTTTATCATGCTGCTCCGGTAGAAGATGTCACTCCGGCTGTCAAGGCTAAGCTGGGTGTGCAATAAGAAAGAATCAAAAAGAGGTGTTGACTTCGACACTATGGACTTAATTAATGCATATGGAATGGCGGAGGCTGATGCTTCCGCCATTTCGTTAGGGCCTATCGGAGTGTTTGATTCCGGCTACGGAGGTCTCACCATACTTCGGGATCTGCGGAAGACCCTTCCGGAATATGACTATCTCTATCTTGGCGACAATGCCCGGGCTCCTTATGGATCGAGAAGCTTCGAAGTTATCTACCGTTATACTCTTGAGGCTGTCAAGGAGCTTTTCGCAAGAGGATGCCCTCTCGTGATCTTAGCGTGCAATACAGCCTCGGCGAAGGCCCTGCGCACTATCCAGCAGAAGGACCTTCCCGGCATTGATCCTACGCGGCGTGTGCTTGGCGTGATCCGGCCTACAGTGGAGATTCTTGACAAGGTTTCAGAATCAGGACATATAGGAGTGTTGGGCACTCCCGGCACTGTGGCAAGCAATTCTTATGTGTTGGAGACTATGAAGCTGTTTCCTGATATGAAGGTGACCCAGCAGGCTTGTCCGCTATGGGTGCCTATTGTGGAGAATTCTGAGGCTGAAGGTGATGGAGCGGATTATTTCGTGAAGAAATATATCGATGCTCTTATGGCAAAGGATCCGGAAACGGACACTTTTGTGCTTGCCTGCACTCACTATCCGCTGCTCATAGACAAGATACGCAAATATGCCCCGGAGGGTATGCGTATTCTTGAGCAGGGACATCTGGTGGCAGAGTCACTGAAAGATTACCTGCGGCGCCATCCTGAGATGGAGTCGCGGCTTTCAAAAGGGGGCTCTGCGCAATTCCTTACAAGCGAGAACCCGGAGAAGTTTGATTCGTTGGCATCAGTATTTACTCATCATCCCGTAAAATCGCGCCGATGTGCGCTCGACTGAAATGGAAAAAGATATTATTCCCGACGATGTGGCATTAAGGCTGCAGGCGCTTTCCGAGCGCTTGAAGCAAGACACCGAAGACGAAGAGGCTTTGATAGAGCGAGGGCGTCTGTACTGGGCTCTTGGCAGGCGCAGTGAGGCTATCAACGACTATTTGGCAGCCCGGAGGATAAACCCCGAAGGAAAAGCCAAGGAGTTGCTGAAAGCCACCTATGATATACTTAATTTCTACAACAAGGATTTATACAATCCTTAGAGTTCCCACGGGAAGAACATGGGCACTTGCACTGCTTCCGGTCTTTTCGCCGGATTATGCCTGCGTTGAGGGTAGAGCATGATCCGGCGTTCGCGTGTCCATCCGCGGTCGTGGTTGCGGATATAGATCACTACGAGCCCGGTAATCCCTTTGGCGCGACGGCGGAGGTCGCCGGTGAGATCGGTCATATCGGCTACTTGTCGGGTTTCGTATTCCATCACGCGCTGATATCCGGCTACGACACGTACGGAGATTCTGTCGCCATAGCTCATGAGGGAGTCTGTGCGTCCTACTGCTACGCGGCGCACGGTGCGTGATGTGTAGATAGGTGTTCCTGAGGTGCTGGAAGTGTAATACGTACTGTTCATAATATTCCGAAAATTTGCGTGAATTCGCCGATAAGGCGAGATTTTGTTTCTATGTCGCAAATTTAATCGGAATGACTGCACGTTTTTAGGCAGTCTGTTGTTAAATGATGTTAACAGCATGCATTTTTTTGACTTTCCCTAAAAACACTTGACAGATTTTGGAGGGATTAACTAAATGAGTTTACATGTTTTCTGGCAAT